>CALCVT010000068.1 GCA_937906495.1 uncultured Prevotella sp. | reverse complement strand
TTTGCCGTTCTGCTCCTAAGGAAGTGTTAAGCATTCATTAGTTTAGACGACTTCGTTTTTACGTCATAGCTTGTGTGCAGCGCTTCAAGTTGTTTTTTGATTTTAAGCAGCCTTCGGAAACAGAAATATTGAAGGGCGTTTTAATTTTTCCTGCTTAGTACTTTCGTTCGTAATGGTTGAGACAGGCTAATTACGTTTTGTTGGGGAATTTATTGATTTTACCTAAATTGCTTGAATTATTATTTTATGGTTTGATAGTGATTCGGAGGTAAATATAGAGGGTTCCATGTGTATGCCCTGTCTGGTCGAAGTAATACGGCTGGTGGGATATGTAAAAAAGAGTCGGTTCGTTGCAGAACCGACTCTTTTTTATGGTTAATAATCTTCTGTATTTACTGAATTTTTACAGTTGCGCGGCGGTTGTACGAGAAGGGTGAGAGATTAGCAACACCGCCTTTAGCTTCGGTAATGATGTTGTCGCGGTTAACGCCCATCTTAACGAGTTCGTTAGCAACTGTTTCGGCACGTTTGAGCGAGAGTTGCTGGTTGTATTCGTTCGAACCAGTTTTGCTGTCGGCGTAGCCGGTAACAACAATCTTGACATCGTTGTTCTTGGCATATTCTGCCAATTCCTTTACGTTGACAAGGTCTTTACGGCTTGCAATTTTAGCAGAGTTGATATTGAAGAATACGCTAGCCGATGTGCCTACAAACTCTTTGCTGCTTTGAACTACGGGCGTTTCTTTCTCGTTGGCTGCTTCGAGCATATCGCGCAGGCGTGCATTCTCGTCCTGTTGTTCTTTGAGCGACTGGTTCAAAGCATCCATTTGCTCTTTGTTCATGGCCATGAGTGCGTCTACATCGGGGGTCTTTTCCCAATTGTATTTACCTAAATTGTAGGTAACACCTAGTTCAAGACTGAGTTTCTTGTCCCAATGGTGTGCTTTAAATTTGCCGTATGATGCCCAGTTGTCGGTTACGGTTGACTTGTAGCTGCCATCGATGCTACCTTCGTAGGCTGCAAGGCTCAGGTCGGCAAACAATTGTACGCGTTTGCTTACTCTGAAGTTGTTGAGCAAACCAAAATGGTATGAAATTTCGTCGGCTTTGGTGTCGGTATTGCGTACCCATCCGAGACCTACGTAGGGTATAAAGTTCCAAACGCGCTTTTCGTTGTATCCGCAGAGCATGTTTGAAAGGTTGAACATAACGTCTTCGTGAAGGTTCACCATATTATATATGGGGTGGTTGTTTTCGGTGTTTACCTGCTTGCCCCATACACCATCGAACTTTGTGCGCAAGCCGATGCCGGGGGTGAACCATTTGCCGATGGCTATGGTAAACCCGAGCGTACCACGTTTGTCGCTAAAGGGGTTTCCCTTTACCGAGGCGGCTTCCTGTGATGTATAGAATGCGTTGCCTGAAATGCCAGCGCTTATAAACCAGTTTGCCCAAAATGAATTAGTGGCTACGCTATATTTTTGTTGGGGAATTTCGTATTCTTGTGCAAGTGCGGCTGTGGTTCCTAAACTTGCAAATGCGAGTGCTAAGAGAATCTTTTTCATTTTCGTTTGATTAAACTATTAACAGTGTTTGAGGGCACATTTTGCCTCATTGTTGAGGTTAAGGCTCGTTTATTTACCTTACAAAGGTAGCAATAGAAAAGTAAGTAACCAATAATTTTTGCCAAAAACTGTGTGTTAGGATATCTTATATGGCGAAATAACACATTTGGTAGATACTTTGTGCAATAAATATTGTGATAAATTGTGCATTAAGTAGTATCAAAAGAGTTTTTGAGGGTCAATAACAACGAGCGTGGGATTGCCTTCGGGAGTGAGGTTGGGGGTTGAGCAGGTAAAGAGTTGTTCGATAAGCAGGCTCATTTCTTCGTTGTTGAGTGCTTGCCCAACTGGCATGGCTACTTTGCGTGCAAGTGCGCAGGCTATGACATGGCCCACTGTTTCGGACGCATTGGCTTCGCCCTGCAGTGCATCTTGAAGAATGGAACTTACAAGACTTTCGGGAGCAATGCCTTCAGTGCCGAGGGGTACGGCCATAATCGAATAGCTTCCGGAACCGAGTGAAGAGATGTCAAATCCAACTACTTGCAATTGGGGGATGAGTTGGTCGAAGATGAAACTTTCAGAGGGCGATAAGTTAATCATTTCGGGGAATAGCAGGCGTTGTGAGGGTGCCTTGTGATTGGCAAGTTGCCGCATGTATTGTTCGTAGAGGATGCGGGTGTGTGCACGGTGCTGGTCGATAAGGGCTAATCCGGAATTGAGTGGGGTAACTATGTAACGTCCCTGGTATTGTATAAAGTCATTGCTCGAGGTGTCGTTCCAACCTGCTTGCTCGTTAGGCGGAAGTTCGTTGAAGAGCGTATTTTCATCGTCTTTGAGGTCGAGCGGCGAAACGAAGGTTTCGGCAGGCTTATTGGTAAGGTGATTGGCTGAGGAGGTTTGTTGAGCCTGCGTGTAAACCTGCTGCCAGTCAACAGGTGCCTGCGAACTGATGTGGCTTGAGGGGCAGGTGCTGCTGTGATGGTTGGTATGCTGTTGTCCGGTTTCGGACGAGGAAAAGGGGTTAAAGGTGGAGTTAATATGAATTTCGGGGGGCGTGAGGCCGTTATCTGCTGGTCCGGAGCCAAATGTGGGAATTTCGGGGCAGCCTTCTACGTCAAAATCAATAGCAGGTACGGCTCCGTATTTACCCAATGATTCGCGTACGGCAGCAAGCAGAATCTGAAAAATGGCGTTGTCGTCTTCAAACTTTATCTCGGTTTTGGTAGGATGGATGTTGACGTCGATGCGCGAAGGGTCGACCTCGAACTTTACGAAGAAGGGCACTTGCTGGCCTTCGGGTATGAGACGTTCGTAGGCCGTGAGTATGGCTTTGGCAAAGTAGGGGTGGCGCATATAGCGGCCATTTACAAAGAGATATTGGTGCGCATTTTTGCGTCGGCTTGCGTTTGGAGTGCCAATGTAGCCGCTAATGTGTGCCAGTGATGTATCGGCATTGATTGGAATGAGTTGGCTATCGATTTTGCGGCCAAATATGTTGATGATACGTTTGCGGAAGTTGCCTTCAGGAAGGTCGAACATCATATTTTGGCCAGAATAGAGCGTGAAGGCCTTGTCGGAATGAGCTAGTGCAATGCGTTCGAATTCGGCCATGATATTGCTCATTTCGGTTTGATTCGATTTGAGAAATTTGCGGCGGGCCGGAACATTGAAAAAGAGGTTGCGTACGGCAAAGTTACAGCCAACGGGGCAGCTGGTAGCTTCTTGGTTCACAACTTTTGAGCCTTCGATGAGTATGTTGGTGCCCAAATCGCTGGTGGCTGTGCGTGTGCGCAGTTCTACTTGCGCTACTGCTGCTATCGAAGCCAGTGCTTCGCCTCGAAATCCCATTGTGTGTAAGGCAAATAAATCAGAGGCTTGTTTGATTTTCGATGTGGCATGGCGCTCAAATGAGAGGCGAGCATCGGTTTCGCTCATGCCACATCCGTTATCGATGACTTGTACGAGCGATTTTCCGGCGTCTTCAACAACTATTTGTATGTGTGTAGCTCCGGCGTCGAGTGAGTTTTCAACCAGTTCCTTAATAATAGAGGCTGGCCGTTGGATAACCTCACCGGCTGCTATTTGGTTGGCTACAGAATCAGGCAGCAATTGAATAATATCCGACATAGGCTTGATGCTTAGAGTTGAGAGTATGAGGAGGGGCATTGTGGCCTGCAGACTAAAACAGGTGATACTCGTTGAGTATTTGCAGGCCTTAGAGTTTTTGCAGTGGCGCTTCGCGACGTATAACGGGTTTGAGTTTGTCGTCTTCTTTTTTGCCCCGCCAGTTGAATACGTCCTCGGGCGAGATGGGACGAATGTAGTCGAACCAAATGAAGCCTTCGAGGTAGGTGTGGGGTGGAGGCGCCATGCCTATGGGGTAAAAATAGCCGTGCGAGGCTGGTGCCCATATTTTTTGGAGTTTACGCTTTTGCATGAACATGCGGGCTACCGATGTTTCTACGTAGTTTTGGTAGAGAATGGTGCTGTCCTTTTCTAGCGGATAGTTAATTACGCGAACATTGCCTACTGCCCGGTTCTCGCTGATTTCGCCATGTTTAAAATAGCTGCGCAGTTGTTGTGCACCTACTTGATTGTAGTGTATGGAATCAAGGCGCTCAGCCATTAGTGCTTGGCGGTCAACATAAACAGAGTCGACCGTTGAGTCGTTGAGGAAGATGTTTATTTCTTCGCCAACAATTTGTTTGTTCTCATTCCACACGATGGGGTCTTGATAGAGCGTAATCTGGTTGTGGGGAGTGGTAAATACAAGTGAGTCGGCTACAGCTTGCATATCTTTGCGGTAGGCGCGTGTGTGAAAGTAGCCGTGTAGTACGCGGCAGGCTGAGTCGGTGTTGAGGTTGAAGGAGTACATGCGTAAGGTATCGGCGTGTACGTAGAGCGTGTCGTTGCCTTGTGAGTAGTCTTTTGCCAATGCTCGTTTTGTAGCCATGGCCTCTCCTGTGAGCTCGTTATACCAGGCATAGTCTCCGCTGAGTATATTTTTATTTTTCGTATCGATGCAAGTTACGTTAGAAAAGGCTTCCATGATGCCCGTTTTCTTGTCGTAGTATACAGTGTCGCCTTGCATGATGCGGTCTTTTCCAAAGGCTTTGCTCTTATCAAAAAGGCGTACCATCTCTGATTCGGAGTTATAGAAGCCGTGCTCGGTGTAGATGCGGTCTTCTCCAGAGTATATGTTCGACTTTCCCGTCACTTCGGCCCATTTTGTTTGTGTGTCGTAGTGCAGGGTATCTGTAAGTAGCCGGAATTTTGGTGTGTTGAGTTCGACATTGTAGTTAAAGAGCGCTTGGCGGGTATCGGTATGATATTCGCCCCATTCAGAGTTGAGTCTACTTTTTCCGTCCACCAGTTCTCCGCCTTCAAAGTAGTAGCCAACGTGGTACATACGGTCGTAGTTAAGGCTGTCGGTTCGGAGTATCTGTTCGCGGTGGGTCATTACAACATTGTTGCGCATCTCGGCTATTTGTGTGCCGCCATCGTAGTGCAGTCTGTCGCCCGTAAGGGTGAGCGTGTCTCCTTGTACAATGCGTACTTTACCGAAAGCATTGAAGGTTTGCGATTCTTCAAAAAGTACTGCGCTGTCGCAGTGCATGGTCATGCCGGCATGACTCATCACAACATTTCCGCTGAAGCGTTGTGCACCATTCATTTCGTTTTCGGCAAATCTGAGATTATCGGCATGCTTGAGCACGATGCGTTCAGTTTTTTTGTCGTTGTCAGTCTTAGGCTTTTGCAGCATCTTGGTTAATGCTGGTGCTGCAGTAGAGCATGTGCACAGGGTGATTACGATATAAAGAAGTAGCTTTCTCAAGGTGATATGCTTTAGAGAGGGGGTGGCTGAAATCTTAAACGGGCGACAAAAGCAGTGTGCTTCCATCGCCCGTTAGAGCAAAAAGTTTGGCTATTTTACCCATCCTTTGTATTGAAACTGGCAATTGCGCCAGTCAGGGCTGATGCGTACAAAGGTTGTGTTGATTTTGTTTTGAATCCATTGCTCAAGCTTTTCGTCGCGTCGTTTTCCTACAACAACCTCGCGCAGGGTCTGGAAGTCTTCGGTCATGCTGGCATGGTGTCCTTCAATGCGGTTCTTGAGTTTGACAATGGCGCAAACGGTTTGTCCTTTCTCGTTGGTGTAGCGGAAGGCACGTGATACTTCTCCAACTTTGAGCGTATCCACGACTTTGGCAATGTCCTGCGGTAAATCCTTCATTTGGAAGCGAGAACTGACTGTGTATGTCTGTCTGTCGAGGTTGGCCATCAAACCATGATTGTTGCGTGTATCCTTATCGTCGGAAAGGGCGGTTGCTGCATCTTCGAAAGTAAACTTTTGAGCTCGGATATCGCTGGCTATGGAGTCGATACGGCCGATGCCACGTTCAAATTCGCTCTCTTCAATACGGGGTTTGAGCAGAATATGGCGTACATTGACCTTGTTACCCTGCTTGTCGATAAGCTGTATGATATGGAAACCATATTCGGTGCGTACAATCTTCGATACCTTTTTAGGGTCGTTAAGGCTAAAGGCAACATTGGCAAACTCAGGCACCCACTCGTTACGGCCTGTATAGCCTAATTCGCCGCCATTACGGGCAGAACCATCTTCTGAGTAGAATTTGGCAAGCGTTGAAAAGTCTGATTCGCCACTATTTACACGGCGTGCATATTCGCGGAGTTTACCCTCGATACGTTCTATCTCGGTGCGTGAAACTTTGGGAATCGAAGTGATAATTTGTACTTCAACCTGAGTGGGGATAAAAGGCAGGCTGTCAGTGGGCAAACTTTTAAAGTATTCGCGAACTTCAGCGGGTGTGGCTTTGACATTCATCGAGATATTGCGCTGAACGTTGCGTATCATTTCACCTTCGCGTGCTTGCTTCTTAAGAATCTCACGCATTTGCGAGATTTTTCGTCCCATAATTTGTTCTACGGCTTCGCGTGAACCATAGGTTTGGATATAGCTGTTTATTTGTTCGTCAACCCCTCGGATGATATCTCCTTCGCTGACTTCGATACTATCCATTTCGGCTTGATGCAGAAAGAGCTTATTCACTGCAATTCTTTCGGGAATGGTGCAGTAGGGGTTCTCGATAGGTGTACCCATGAGTTCGGAACTGATGCGCATCTCCTCAACATCCGAGAGGAGTATGGGTTCATCACCGACTACCCATATTATTTCATCAACCACATTCTTCTGTGCTGCAGAAAGAATGGGAATGAGTATAAAGGATATGACAAACAGGAGTTTTTTGAACATAGATATATATAATAGTGGAACTAACTTTATGCGACAGGCCAGTCATATAGATGTAGGCTTGTCGCCATAGATTGTTTGATGATTATTTGATGGTACTGAGCACTGCTTCGTCAATCGTTACGTTGAATTTTTTGCGCAGAGAGTCAATCCATAATTGTTCCAAATGTGCTTGATAGTCGGTAGTAACTTGAGGTTTGGCATCTAAGTATGAGGCCGGTTGCTTTAACTTTTTACCATAGGCGTTTGAGTAGGCAAAGCCCTTGAGCGGTTGTGGCGATTGGCCGTTTTTAAAGACGTAAGCATCAATATAGGGGTTTTCACCTTGGTGGCAGAGATATGGTCCATTGATGCTTACCATTATGGAGTCTTTGTTGAACTGTTGTTTCAGTTCTTTGCGCCAATCTGTGCTACCCTGCTTCAAGTACTTTTTGAGCATTTTCTTGACAGCTTTTGCTTGCTTAGGGTCTTTGCAATGGTAAACATAGCCTTTAAAGCGTGGCTTTTTCCAAGCATATAGCTGTTTGTGCTTTTTGTACCATTTCTCTAATGCTACACTATCGTTGGCTGCCGTATCCCAAATTTGTTTTTTGCTGATTTCGTATAGCAGCAAGCCATCGTGATATTCTTGAATAAGGTAGCGCAAATCCGGATTATTCTTTACTTGTGCTTGCATAACGCTATCAAGCACAGCTTCGCGGGTGAGGCGGCCGTTAGATGCTTCTACCAATTTTTGAATATGGTGCTCGCTCGAAGCTTCTTCAATATTTTGGCGTTTTAGCAGCGTAATAATTTCTGTTTTGGCTTTATCGTAAGGATCGAGAGGCTGGCGCTTTTCCATCTTAATGATGTGATAGCCGAATGGAGAGAGTACAGGGGCTGCCATCTGACCATTTTGCAACTGATAGGCAGCGTCTTCGAATTCTTTGACAAAACTACCAGGTCCGACCATTGGAAGTCGGCCGCCTTTAATTGCACTGCCTTTGTCATCGGAAAACCTTTTGGCTAAATCGGCAAAGTCTGCACCTTTAAGAAGAACTTGATAGATGGAGTCAGCTTTTGCTTTGGTTTGAAGTTTTTCGTCTGCAGTAGCATTTTGTTTGAGTTTAATCAAAATATGCGAGGTTTCAATCAAGTCTTTGCCATTCAAACGCAGAACCGTGTTGTCGTAAATCATCCGGGCAGTAGAGTCAATAAAAGCCCAATCAACCATGTATGGGGTTAATTGCATGTCTCGGTACGTCTGAAATTCTTTTCTGAAGCTTTGCATTGTATCGAGTTGCAGGGCTTCGGCTTCGGCTACCTTCAGTTTATAGTTAACAAACATAGGAACGTAGTCCTTGACCGTCTTTTTTTCTACAGTGCCGTCTACATTTCCGTTTTTGTGAAAAGAATATTCAAACTCCGCTTTTGTGATGGGCTTTCCGTTGATGGTCATCAGTACGGGGTCTGTAGCCGATTGTGCGTTGGCATTTATTGCTAGTGCAAAAAGTGCAGCCAAAAAGGTCAGTTTTCTCATTGTATGTAAAAAAAAGATATATCCGCCTGCTGTCCGCAGTGTTGTAATCAAGCGCAACAGCAGGCGGTATAGTTTTTATTCGCCTCGGCGACTGTAGTTAGGAGCCTCGCTGGTAATGGTAATGTCGTGCGGATGACTTTCCATAACACCGGCACCTGTGATGCGGGTAAACTTAGCATTATGGAGTGCTTCAATAGTTCCAGCTCCACAATATCCCATACCAGAACGAAGTCCACCTACCATCTGATAGATAACTTCCTGTACTGATCCCTTGTAAGGAACGCGGCCTGCAATGCCTTCGGGAACAAGTTTTTTGACATCATTGACGGTACCTTGGAAATAACGGTCTTTCGAACCATTTTCCATAGCCTCAAGTGATCCCATGCCGCGGTATGTTTTAAACTTACGTCCGTTAAAGATGATGGTTTCGCCCGGACTTTCTTCAGTACCAGCTACTAAAGAGCCAATCATGACGCTATATCCACCGGCTGCCAAAGCCTTGACAACATCACCAGAATAGCGAAGACCACCATCTGCAATAAGGGGGATTCCTGTTCCTTTGAGAGCGCAGGCTACATCATAAACGGCAGAGAGCTGGGGAACACCTACACCGGCTACAACGCGGGTTGTACAAATAGAACCCGGGCCAATGCCAACTTTGATTGCATCTGCACCAGCCTCAACCAACATGCGTGCAGCATCGCCAGTAGCTACATTACCCACAACGATATCTACACCGCTAAAGTTAGACTTTGCCTCTCGAAGTTTCTCGATTACAGATTTTGAATGGCCATGTGCAGTATCAATAACAATGGCATCTGCACCGGCATGAATAAGAGCCTCCATGCGTTGGAAGGTGTCTGCTGTAACACCTACGCCTGCAGCTACGCGCAAACGTCCTTTGGCATCCTTACAAGCCATCGGTTTGTCTTTGGCTTTAGTGATGTCTTTATATGTAATGAGTCCGACCAATCGGCCTTCGCTGTCAACAACCGGAAGCTTTTCGATTTTATTTTTTTGCAGTATTTGTGCAGCTGCATGTAAATCGGTATGCTGGCTTGTGGTTACCAGATTATCGACAGTCATAACTTCGTCTATGCGCTTGTCGAGTTTGGTTTCGAAACGTAGGTCTCTGTTGGTGACGATACCCACCAAATGCATATCGTCGTCAACTACGGGAATACCACCAATGTGATATTCACGCATAATTTCAAGCGCGTCGTGCACCGTTTTGTAGCGCTTAATGGTAACAGGGTCGTAAATCATACCATTTTCAGCACGCTTTACAATTGCTACCTGACGGGCCTGGTCTTCGATGCTCATGTTCTTGTGAATCACACCGATACCACCTTCACGAGCAATAGCAATGGCCATCTGTGCTTCTGTTACGGTATCCATGGCGGCTGTAACAAACGGAATCTGCAAGTCAATGTTGCGCGAGAATTTAGTGGCTAGCGATACTTCGCGGGGAAGTACTTCGGAGTAAGCAGGAACTAAGAGGACGTCGTCAAACGTGAGACCGTCCATAACGATTTTGTCAGCAATAAAATCAGAAGTCATAAAAGTCGGGATTTTAATTGCGCACAAAATTACGCATTTCTTTTGTTCCTTACAATATTGTCTCTTCTTTTTTGTGTAATTTCGTGTTTCGTGTCGGTCGGATATGGGGTTTGCCCTTAAGTGAGGGTCTTTGAAATAGTTTCAGGATATTTCCCAAGCAGTTATAATATTAAGGAGTAGGCTCTGATGACGAAGGTGCGGTATTAAGAAGTTCTCTAAACCGGAGTTCATTGTCGTGAAGTTCGCTTTCACTGAAACCCTGCTCGGTCATCCAAGTTTTAAATGCCCGGAGAGCCAGGGTGTGCATTTGCGCCCGGCCTGCTTTGACTCCGCTTTGGTATTGTCGGTAGGGTAAAAGGTTGCGGTTGTAGTTTCCGTCTGACATAATGTGATATTTAATGGTATGAAACGGCAGCTTGCGGCAAAAAAAGAATGAAAAAGTTTTTTGTTTCAAGTGCTTTTAGTAATTTTGCTTCGCAATAAGGCCTTTGCAGTGTTGCGCAACCGGTGTTGCCGTAATTGAAGGGCAAAGTTAAGTACCGGTTGCTTAATAGCCAAGTAAAAGTGGGCTTTTTGCCTGGATTGGTTAATTGTATTTGTTGAATCAAGAATTTTTTTATTATAAAACTGCTATGACTATTGAAACTTGCGACTTTAATGGCAAGAAGGTGATTGTCCGCGTGGACTTCAACGTGCCTCTCGATGAGAATGGAAAAATTACAGACGATACCCGTATTCGCGGTGCTCTCCCTACTTTGAAGAAGATTCTTGCTGATGGTGGTGCACTCATTATTATGAGCCACATGGGTAAGCCCAAAGGTAAGGTAAACCCCAAGTTCTCTTTGGGTCAGATTGTAGATGCAGTGAGCGAAGCTCTCGGCGTTAAGGTGCAGTTTGCTCCCGATTGTGCAAAGGCTCAGGAGGCTGCTGCTGCTTTGAAGTCTGGCGAGGTGCTCTTGCTCGAGAATCTTCGCTTCTATCCTGAAGAAGAGGGTAAGCCTGTAGGTATCGATAAGGAAGATCCTGCATATGAAGAGGCAAAGAAAGCCATGAAGGAAAGTCAGAAGGAATTTGCCAAGACTCTGGCTTCGTACGCTGATATTTATGTAAACGATGCTTTTGGTACGGCTCACCGCAAGCATGCTTCAACTGCAGTTATTGCAGATAGCTTCGATGCAGATCACAAGATGCTTGGCTACTTGATGGAGAAGGAAGTATTGGCTGTAGATAATGTGCTGAACAACATCAAGCGCCCCTTCACTGCAATCATGGGTGGCTCAAAGGTTTCTACCAAGATTGGAATTATCGAGAATTTGATGGATAAGGTAGACAACCTGATTCTTTGTGGTGGTATGACTTATACGTTTGCAAAGGCTCAAGGTGGTCAAATAGGTATTTCAATTTGCGAGGATGATAAACTCGACCTTGCTCTCGAAATTATGGCTAAGGCTAAAGCAAAGGGTGTAAACCTTGTATTGGGTACCGACTGCGTAGCTGCTGATTCTTTCTCTAACGATGCCAATACTCAAGTAGTTCCTGCAACGGCTATCCCCGAAGGATGGGAAGGTCTTGATGCAGGTCCTGCAACCCGTAAACTCTTTGCCGAGGCAATTGAAGGTTCAAAGACAATTCTTTGGAATGGTCCTGCCGGTGTATTTGAGTTCGACAACTTTACGGGTGGTTCGCGTGCTATTGCTGAGGCTATTGCCAAGGCTACGGCCGAGGGTGCCTTCTCGTTGATTGGTGGTGGCGACTCTGTAGCTTGCATCAATAAGTTCGGTATGGCTGATCAGGTATCTTACATTTCAACCGGTGGTGGTGCATTGCTCGAAGCTATCGAAGGTAAGATCCTTCCTGGTATTGCAGCCATCAAGGGCTAATTTCGTACTAGAATGGGAGGATTCGCTAAAACGAAAGCATGTTTATATGCTATAAATCAATCGGAATCCTTTCTTTAAGTTTCACTTATGTGCTAATGTGCCGCCCTGTCTTTTAGCAGGGATGGTGCATTAGCACATATCTATTTTATATCCGTTGTATTTGGGTGGCAATTCTTTCAAGACTGGCTCTTGATTGCTCAAAGGACCTCCAGTATCTTATCGATTATGAAGTTTTTTTTTACACTCTTATTCGCAGTTTTGCTTGTGGCGTGTAGCGACAACCACCCCACTGTACCCGAAAAGCATTTTGGAGGTGAGCGATATGATTCCACAGCATTGCATGTAGCATTGTTGCCAACGCGCGACTGTTTGCCCATATATTATGCAGCTCGCAAGGGTATTTACCAACAGTTAGGATTGAATTTGCAGATTGCATCCTATAATTCGCAACTTGAATGCGATACGGCGCTTTTAGGGTGTGTGGCAGACGGTGGCATGGCCGACCGCATCCGCTTGGCCAGCTATGGCCAAAAGGCTGCAGATTTACAAACTATGTGGACGGGAGCTAATCATTGGCAGATATGGGTTAGCTCAACCTTGCGAATTAAGGATGTAAAAGGTTTGACCGGACGTACCATAGCAGTTGCACGAATGTCGGCCGAGAACGAAGTGCTTCATGAAGCTCTGAAAGCAGCTTCGGTAAAGTTCGACGAGGTGTATTTGCCTCAAATTAACAATCCAAAGCTTAGGGCCTCTATGCTGAAGGGTAATCAGGTAGATGCAGCATTGTTGGCTTGGCCTTATACATCGCTGGCAGCAATGGCAGGCCATCGGTGCTTGTATGTGCAAAAGTTTAAAGATAGTAATGCTGTTTTCGTAATGAATACCCATAGTCTGGAGCGTGTTGATGGGAGTGAAAAGTGGAAACTCTTTGAAAAAGGCCGCCGAATGGCTATTGATTCTATCCGGATTAAAGGTCCGAAAGCATATTCTGATATATTGAAAACAGTTTATAAATTGCCGGCCGAGGTGGCCGATACGCTGCGTTACTAATCCTTATACGCTTAAATTTGGTTCATATGAAAAATCAAACACATCTCTATTTGCTTGCCGATGCCCGAAAGGCTCTTCAAAGCAGTCACTTGTTGCAGGCATTACAATCTTTGCAAGGTCTGGCCAATAATTTAAAGGCATGGAACGAAAGCGAGGAGATTACCGGCTTGAAGGAATCGTATGGTATGATGCTCAACTATTTAGTAAAAGGGGCTGACGATCCTGCGCGCCTGCGTATGTACACAGGTTTTGTGCGTCGCTCTTTTGAGTTGTGCGATTCCTTAGAGCGGGTAGGGGTTTTGAGTGATACCGACTCCTTTTATACCATAAGCCGTCAGACATTACTTAATTTATCTGGTAATGACACCGATTTGCAACGTTGGCTGACACCCGATATTGCTCATCGCAATTTATTTGATGCATTATGGACGGCTCCTCTTTTGTCGAGCGCTGAGGAGATAGCCGTGACCGACTTCTTGGCCAATCCTACAGTCGATGTATATCGTAAAAGTCTGGCTCTCAGTGCATTGACTTTGAGTGCCATGCGTTTTTTTGACATTGCGAAATACCGCATATTGCTCGATTATGCGCTCGATTCCGCTGTTCAGTTGCGCGTTCGTGCAATGGTTGGTTTGGTGTTTGTGCATCAATCGCATCCCGAGTCTTTAAAGCGTTATCCCGATACCGAAGCCCGATTGCGTTTAATGGGTGATGTACCCGGTTTTGTGTCAGAACTCGAAATGCTGCAAGCACAGCTCTTCCTGACATTAGAAACCAAGCGTATAGAACGTAACTTACAAGACGAAATAATTCCGCGTATGATGAAGCGGATGGAGAACTTGCGTCTCGATCGTTCGTTGGGATTAGATGAACTTAAGGAAAAACTGAGCGAAGTTGATTTAAATCCTGAATGGGAAGCTGATGGAACCCCTTCAAAATTAGCTGCTTACATGAAGGAATTTGCTGAGTTGCAGCAGCGTGGTGCTGATATGTATATGAGTTCATTTAAAATGCTCAAGCAGCGTTTCTCCTTTTTTAGTGTTGCAGTCAATTGGTTTTGGCCTTTTACGTTGCAACATCCCGAACTTCCGGCATCTTTGCATAACAATTCAACCCTTAAACTCATGTTGAGCGGAGCCGGATTGTGCGATTCAGATAAGTATTCGTTTTGTTTGGTTGCTGCACAAATGCCACAGCAGTCAGAGTCAGGAAGCTTGCAGCAGCAAATGGCCGAAGCTCTGAAGGGTATGCAAGGCATTGAAGGTTTTACCTTGCCCGATACGCAGGCCGAACTTACTTTTAAAGACGAGTTGCGCTCTTATGTGCAAGGATTTTATCGTTTTTGTACACTCTATACTCATCGAGAGGCTTTTGTAAATCCTTTTACTCAAAATCTCTTCCTGCCTGATTATGCACCCTTTGTTAGCTTGCTAGGCGATGCTGGTTTCTTGATGCGTATGGCAGAACTGGCCTTTACCGACAAGTCGTATACCTTGGCTTCGACTCTGTTGCAACGCATACCTGCAGACGAAATGAATGCAGGGCTTTATCAAAAGCTAGGTTATTGCGAGGAGCATGCTGGCCTGTTGGAAGAGGCATTACTGGCTTACACGCAGGCAAACGACATTAAACCTCATTCGGCATGGACGCTGGGGCGTCTGGCAGCTTGTTTACGCAAGGTTGGACGCTATGAACAAGCACTCAACCACTATAGTGAACTTGCCGAAATGCAGCCCGAAAAGTCAACTGTTGCTTTGCGGCAAGCTGAATGTCTTATTCGCCTGGAGCGTTATGACGAGGCTTTCAAAGCCTTATTTAAAGTGATTTATCTAAATTCGGATTCTCTTCAAGCAGAGCGGGCTATAGCCTGGTGTTCATTGTTGACAGGCAAGTATGAGCAGGCCGATCGGTATTATTGCAAAGTGTTAGAGGTTGAGCCTACGTTAACTGACTGGCTAAATGCCGGACACGTGGCATGGTTGCAGCATAATATGCCTCAAGCGGTGGAACGCTATCGAAAAGCATTGCCGCCAGAAAATCCGGCCGACTTCTTAACCGAAGATGCAGCATTGCTTTTAAATACCGGACTGACAACTGCCGATTTGGCCATGATGACCGATGCTGTTTTGGCCGACCGCTATTAGCATGACACACGTGGTGTAGGCATATATTATAAAAGACAAACCCGTTGGCGGAATTAAATCAAGTAAATTAATACAATAAGAGGTTGTATATAT
>CALCVT010000067.1 GCA_937906495.1 uncultured Prevotella sp. | reverse complement strand
CCTGCAGGGATGTTAATCGGCAATTTACCTATTCTAGACATTTTGTTCCTCCTATATTAATAAACGTAGCAAAGAACTTCGCCACCAATCTTAAGTTCAGCAGCCTCCTTGTTTGTCATTACACCCTTGGACGTAGAGATAATTGCGATACCCAGTCCATTGATAACTCTCGGCATTTCACGATAACCGGTATAGCGACGCATACCAGGTTTTGAAACGCGAGTAAGGCTCTTGATAGCGCTCACCTTAGTTTGAGGGTGGTACTTAAGGGCTATTTTAATGGTGCCCTGTGAACCATTTTCCTCGAACTTGAAATTGAGGATATAACCCTGATCGAAGAGAATCTTAGTAATGTCCTTCTTCAAGTTCGACGCAGGCACTTCTACCACACGGTGCTTGGCCTGGATAGCATTACGCAAACGCGTAAGATAATCTGCTATAGGATCTGTCATGATGATAATTGTTTAATTAATCGGGACTACCCCGACAATATTAAATAATGATATGATATAAGGATTGTTCTTTACCAGCTTGCCTTCTTCACACCGGGGATAAGACCGTTTGAAGCCATCTCGCGGAATTGAATACGAGAAAGACCGAAAAGGCGAATATAACCCTTGGGGCGACCCGTAATCTTGCAACGGTTGTGCAGACGGATGGGGTTGGCATTGCGAGGGATCTTCTGGAGCTTACGAGCTGCCTCGTAAGCCTCCACAGGATCGTTCGACTTGTTGACAATTTCCTTGAGTGCTGCACGTTTGGCTGCGTACTTAGCTACAAGCTTAGCACGCTTCACTTCGCGTGCCTTCATTGACTCTTTTGCCATGTGATCGAATTAGTTTTTAGCGTTTTTAAAGGGAAGACCGAACTCCTTGAGCAGTGCATAACCCTCCTCATCAGTAGGAGCAGTGGTAACGAACGTAATGTTCATACCGAGGATGCGGTCGATAGAGTCGATGTTGATTTCGGGGAAGATAATCTGCTCCTGAATACCGAGGGTATAATTACCGCGGCCATCGAACTTACTCTCGATACCCTTGAAGTCACGAATACGGGGCAGAGCCACGCGAACGAGCTTCTCGAGGAATTCATACATGCGCTCACGACGCAACGTAACCATCACACCGATAGGCATCTTCTTACGAAGCTTAAAGTTAGCAACGTCCTTACGCGAAACGGTTGCTACAGCCTTCTGACCTGTAATAGCGGTAAGTTCGTTGATTGCTACATCAATAATTTTCTTATCGGCAGTAGCCATACCCAAGCCTTGATTGATAACAATCTTCTTGAGAACGGGAATCTGCATGGCCGAAGAATAGTTGAACTGCTTCATCAGAGCCGGTGCGATGCGCTCTGCGTATTCCTTCTTAAGTTGTGCTGTATTACTCATTACTTAATCTCCTCTCCTGATTTTTTAGCGAAACGGACCAGCTTACCTTCTTCATTCAAGCGGCGACCGATGCGGGTGGGCTTGCCTGATTTGGGGTCTACGACGTTCAGATTCGAAATGTGAATGGGAGCTTCCACCTTCACGATGCCACCCTGCGGGTTTTTGGCACTGGGCTTTTGGCTCTTGGAGACCATGTTAAGGCCTTCTACAACTGCACGCTGCTTGTCTACGAGCACTTTGATAACCTTACCGGTCTTACCTTTGTCCTCGCCTGCGTTTACATAGACGGTATCGCCTTTCTTAATATGTAATTTACTCATTACTCTTGAAATCTTGATTAAAGTACTTCAGGTGCCAAAGAAACGACCTTCATGTTGACAGCGCGGAGTTCACGAGCCACAGGGCCGAAAATACGACTACCCCTCAGTTCGCCTGCATTATTGAGCAATACGCAAGCGTTGTCATCAAAACGGATGTAGGAACCGTCAGCACGACGAATTTCCTTCTTAGTACGTACAATCAAAGCCTTAGATACGGTACCTTTCTTTATATCGCTTGACGGGATGACGCTTTTAACTGAAACGACAATCACATCGCCAACTGAAGCATAACGGCGCTTCGTACCACCAAGTACTCGGATGCAGAGAGCTTCGCGTGCGCCGCTGTTGTCGGCCACTGTCAATCTGGATTCTGCTTGTATCATAATTATTTAGCTCTTTCTACAATATTAACTACTCTCCAACGCTTTGTTTTGCTCAAGGGACGAGTTTCCATAATGAGCACGGTATCACCGACGTTGCAGTCGTTGTTCTCGTCGTGAGCATGGTACTTCTTCGTCTTGGAGATGAATTTACCGTAAATAGGGTGCTTTTCTTTGAACTTTGCTGCTACAACAATGGTTTTGTCCATCTTGTTGCTGATTACAACACCCTGTCTTGTTTTTCTTAAGTTTCTAGCTTCCATCTGGACCATTATTATTTGTTAAGTTCAATTTCTCTCAACACAGTCTTCATCTTGGCAACCGTACGACGAGCCTCCTTGATCTGTGAAGGATTTTCCAGAGGAGAGATGCTGTGATTCAGCAGCAACTGATTGTATTTTGCTACCTCGCTTGCGAGACGCTCAGAGAGTTCGGCAGCGGGGATTTGGCGGATTTCTGAAATCTTCATGTTTAGGCGTTTTGGTCGTAATCGTGTCTTACAACGAATTTAGTAGTCACCGGAAGTTTCTGGGCTGCCAGGCGGAGTGCCTCTTTAGCAACTTCGAAAGGTACACCTTCGATTTCGAAGATGATGCGTCCCGGAGTGATGGGGAAAACGTATCCAACGGGATCACCCTTACCTTTACCCATACGTACATCGGCAGGCTTTTTAGTGATAGGTTTGTCCGGGAAGATACGGATCCAGCTTTGTCCCTCACGCTGCATGTAACGCGTCATGGCGATACGGGCGGCTTCAATCTGGCGACCGGTAATCCAGTGCGTTTCCAGACTCTTGATGCCGAAGCTACCGAATGCAAGCTGGTTGCCACGCTGGGCGTTACCTTTGCAACGGCCTTTTTGCGGTCTTCTGTATTTTGTTCTTTTAGGTTGTAACATA
>CALCVT010000066.1 GCA_937906495.1 uncultured Prevotella sp. | reverse complement strand
ATAAGCCCATCGGCAGAATTAAGTATGCACTAAATTAATTCCGCCAACGGGTTAATAAATCACACAAAACTATGCAAGGCTTTTATACCGTTTTATTGTTGATTCTCTCGAATGTTTTTATGACATTAGCTTGGTATGGGCACCTCAAACTTCAGCAGACAGGAGTCAGTAAAGATTGGCCTCTCTTGCTTGTAATTCTCTTTTCGTGGGGAATTGCTCTCTTTGAATATATGTGTCAGGTGCCGGCTAACCGTTTAGGTATTATTGATAACGGCGGACCATTTAATCTGATTCAGCTAAAGGTAATACAAGAGGTAGTTTCTCTGATTGTTTTTACCGTAATAGCAACCATTATGTTTAAGGGCGAGGCTTTTCATTGGAACCATATTGCAGCATTTTTCTGTTTGGTTGCAGCAGTCTATTTTGTATTTATGAAGTAAAGCACTATGGAAGAAGTCGTACAACAGAATAAAGCAGAAACAAAACGGTTGCATGCACGCTTACAGCGTTTGATGGGCGAAGCAATCAATGATTTTAGTTTGCTTACTCCTGGCGATAAGGTTCTGATTGGATTATCGGGAGGAAAAGATTCTTTAGCCTTGATGGACTTGATGGGCGAGCGCATGCATCGTAGTAATCGTTCGTTTGCAGTAGAAGCACTGCATGTGCGTATGGCTAATATAGATTATGAAACAGATACATCTTATTTGGAGCGTATGGCTGATTGTTGGAATATACCGTTTCATTGTGTAGAAGCATCGTTTGAACCCGATCGAAATCTAAAGCGTACACCCTGTTTCTTATGCTCCTGGAATCGACGTAAGGTGCTGTTTGCAAAAGCTCAGGAAATGGGATTCTCCAAAATAGCTTTGGGACATCATCAAGATGATATCCTTCGAACGGCTTTGATGAACCTTACTTTTAATGGCAGCTTTTCGACAATGGCTGTAAAAATGACCATGCGCAAATTTCCTATCTCTATTATCCGCCCATTGGCAAAGATAACCGAGGCCGAAATACAGCGATGGGCAGGCCTGCAGCAATACCAGCCGGTAGTAAAAACATGTCCTTATGATAAAGGGTCGAACCGGACGGAGGTACAGACCGTAACAACAGCAATGGAGCAACTCAATGCAGACTATCGTAAACATTTATGGCATGCCTTACTAAAGGCTGGTGTATTAGCTGAGTAGTAAAGCTTGTGTGTATTTTGAGTATACTGTTCTAAAATGCTTGTATATTATAAAGATATACGTTTTTTCAACCTCAAGAGAGCAAATTCTTTAAAAATTAATGATTCAAAAGTTGTTTCTTTCAGCAAAAACCCTAACTTTGCCGTCGATTTAAAAGCATGCACCAAGAACTGACCAATAACAAGTTAGCCAATTCCAAGCGCATACCTAAGAAAAGCATCAAACAATTTACAGCGATATAATATCATGACTAAGAATAGCCTAAAAGTCGGACGCATATCTCAGATTATCGGCCCGGTTGTCGACGTCGTTTTCGACACGCAAGGCAAGTCTTCTGAGGAGGTGTTACCCCGCATTCATGAAGCCCTTGAAGTTACTCACCCTGATGGTCGACGCATTGTTATCGAAGTGCAGCAGCACATCGGAGAGGATACAGTGAGAACTGTAGCAATGGATAATACAGATGGTTTGAGCCGCGGACTCGAAGTACGTTGCTTAGGTGCTCCCATATCAATGCCTATCGGTAGCCAGATTAAAGGACGTATGATGAATGTAACCGGTGATTCGATTGATGGCCTTAAGGCTTTGGATCGTGCAGCCGGTGAGTATCCTATTCATCGTGAGCCTCCTAAATTCGAAGATTTGAAGACCAGTAGTGAGGTACTCTATACAGGTATCAAGGTGATTGACTTGCTCGAGCCCTATGCTAAGGGTGGTAAGGTCGGACTCTTCGGCGGTGCCGGTGTGGGTAAGACAGTGCTTATCATGGAGCTGATTAATAATATTGCGAAAGGACACGACGGCTTCTCGGTATTTGCAGGTGTTGGTGAACGTACGCGTGAAGGTAACGACTTGCTGCGCGAAATGATAGAAAGTGGTGTTGTTCGATACGGTAAGGCTTTTGAAGAAGCTATGGAACGTGGAGAATGGGATCTTTCGAAAGTAGACTATGAAGAAGTAGCCAAAAGTCAGGCAACACTTGTGTATGGTCAGATGAATGAACCTCCTGGCGCACGTTCGTCTGTAGCGCTCTCAGGACTTTCTATTGCTGAAAGTTTCCGTGATGCAGGTGCAAGTGAAGGAAAAACATCCGATATATTATTCTTTATTGATAATATTTTCCGTTTTACTCAAGCAGGTTCCGAGGTTTCGGCTTTGTTAGGACGTATGCCTTCGGCAGTAGGTTATCAGCCTACATTGGCCAGCGAAATGGGTGCAATGCAGGAACGCATTACCTCGACAAAGAATGGTTCAATTACATCTATTCAGGCTGTATACGTGCCTGCTGATGACTTGACCGACCCGGCTCCGGCTACGACTTTTACCCACTTGGATGCAACAACCGTATTGAGCCGTAAAATTACCGAGTTGGGTATCTATCCTGCAGTAGATCCGTTGGATTCCACTTCGCGTATTCTTGATCCTAATGTAATAGGTGAAGAACATTATAATTGTGCCCAACGCGTCAAGCAGATACTTCAAAAATATAAGGAACTCCAGGATATTATTGCAATCTTAGGTATGGATGAACTCTCTGATGAAGATCGTCAGACTGTTAATCGTGCACGCCGTGTTCAGCGTTTCTTGAGTCAACCATTTACGGTAGCTGAGAAATTTACAGGCGTTCCAGGCGTAATGGTACCTATTGATGAAGTAATCCGTGGTTTCAATATGATTCTCGATGGTGAGGTCGATTATTTGCCCGAACAGGCATTCTTAAATGTTGGTACCATTGATGATGCAATAGCAAAGGGTAAGAAACTACTTGCCCAAGCTTAAGTTAAACCAGATGCATAGGCTGTGATGTATGGAATGCACTAACCGGAGTACTCCGACTGGGGTATTCCATGCAGCAAGTCTTTGTATAACTGTAATACTGAAAATATGAAAGTAGTCATTGTTTCTCCAGAAAAAGTTTTGTACGAAAATACAGCAACGGCAATTAAACTGCCTGGCATGCAAGGACGCTTTGAGGTATTGGAGGGACATGCTCCAATCATCTCAACCTTGACAAAAGGTGTAGTTACATGTTTGGGAGAAACACCATTTGAAGTGGAAATAACAGGAGGTTTTGCCGAAGTTGCCCGCAACGTAGTTTCTGTATGTGTTGAGTTGTAACAGTGTGTGTTTATCTCCTTTCCTAATACGTTGTAATGGATTTATATCTTAAACAAACGCTTAAGTCTATAGTCTTTAAAGGTGTGCTCTTGTGTATGCTGTGCATGTTGCTCTATTTCGTAGAGTTTTACTTTATGGGCTCAGCAGTTGCAATGCAGCAAACTCCCAGCATAGCTGTTTTGGCTACATTATTTTTTGCACTCAGTCTGTTTTCAAGTACAATCTATTTGCAGGTGATGCGCCGTGGAGGTAAAATGGTTTTTGGCTATTACATCCTTATTACTATTATTCGCCTGTTATTTGCGGCAACAATAATTGCTGTTTACGTAGTTGTATTTAAAGAAAATCTTTTGGCGTTTGTCATAAACATTTTGGCGTTTTATCTGGTTGAAATGATTACTTCAGTTATTCATTATACAAAGATGGAGCGTTGTGTACAGCATAAAAAATGATTATCTCATGAAATTCAATCACTTTTGCCTGCAGTTATTGCTGTTGTGTGGAGCGCTCTTTGCTGCACAACCTACTTGGGCCTCAGAATCTACTGAGGAGGGAGGAGTTGATGTTAAGGAAATAGTGCTTGGCCATATGAGCGATGCTTATGATTGGCACATTACAACGTGGAATGGCCATCATATTTCAATCCCGCTTCCGGTTATAGTTCGTAGCGAATCGGGCGAATGGCATATATTCAGCTCTGAACGTTTTCATGATAGTGCTGATGGTTGCTATAAAGGTTTTTATCTCAATGCTGAGAGCAATGGTAAAATTTATGAACGTTTATCGACCGGACAGACGGTTCGTCCGTTGGACTTTAGCATAACCAAGAATGTAGTTCAAATATGGATAGTTGCCTTGTTGATGATTCTTATCTTTGTAGGATCAGCTCGATGGTATAAAGGACGTAAACCAAGCGATCAAGCCCCCAGGGGATTTGTAGGTTTAGTAGAAATGTTTGTTACTACGATTAACGACGATTTGATTCGTCCATCAGTGGGTGAAAAGCATTATCATCGTTATGCACCATTTTTACTTTCAGTTTTCTTTTTTATCTTTATCACCAATTTGTTGGGATTGATTCCTTTTTTCCCGGGAGGTGCCAATATTACTGGTAATATTAACATCACTTTCTTCTTGGCCTTCTGTACTTTATTGCTGGTGAATTTGTTTGGTAATAAAGAATACTGGAAAGAGATATTGTGGCCTCCCGTTCCCACGTGGCTGAAGGTGCCCATACCAATGATGCCTGTAATCGAAATCTTTGGTATATTTACAAAACCTTTTGCCTTGATGGTGCGTTTGTTTGCCAATATGATGGGTGGTCATGCAATCATTCTGTCGCTCACTTGTGTTATCTTCATAACGAGCCAGATGGGACCAGTTATAGGAGGCCCATTAACGGTGGTTAGTTTCTTGATGATGCTTTTCATGAATGGCCTGGAACTTTTGGTGGCTTTTATACAAGCTTATGTGTTTACAATGCTCAGTGCCATCTTTATTGGTTTAGCTCATCCTGAACATCACGAATAGAAATGAACTAAGAATATTTCGCTAATAAATTAAGACTAATAATAACCTTATAAAACTAAAATCATTATGTTATTACTTGCATTGTTAGAAGCAGCTGGAATAGCTAAGTTGAGCGCTGGTATTGGCGCCGGTATTGCCGCTATTGGCGCAGGTCTTGGAATTGGACGCATTGGTAGCGCCGCTATGGAGGCTATCGCTCGTCAGCCTGAGTCTACGGCCGATATCCGTACTACCATGATTATCATTGCAGCGCTTGTAGAAGGTGTGGCTCTATTCGCCGTTATCGTCTGCTTGCTCTGTCTCTTCCTCTAATATTTTAGTTCCCCCTCGATTACGGATTGTGATGCTGATACCAAGCAGATTTTGGTATTACATAAGGCTCTCGTAGAGTTGTTTAGCATCATTCTGCTGCATAAAGTTTCAGTTTTACAATCCGTAGTCCGAAAACTCAGATTATGCAGTTGTTAAATACTCTACCGGCTATATTGACTCCTGATTTCGGCCTGCTCTTTTGGATGGCTATGGCTTTTATAGTCATCATGTTGATTGTCGGGAATTTTGGTTTTCCCGTAATTACGCAGATGGTTGATGAACGCAAAAAGTACATCGATGAGTCATTGCAAAAAGCATATGAGGCTAATGAACGTCTTGCCGGAATACAGCAAGAGTGTGAGCGCATAGAGAATGAGGCTCGAGTACGTCAAGCCGAAATAATTAATCAGGCAAAGGCTACGGGAGACAGCATTATTCGGGAAGCACGTGAACGTGCACAAGAAGAAGGTGCTAAACTCATCCTAGATGCCAAAGCACAAATTGCTGCCGATAAGGAGAATGCACTGCGCGAAATCCGTCAGACAGTGGCCGAACTTTCGATGGTAGTTGCAGAGAAAGTTGTGCGCCAGCAGTTGGCCGATGACGCTGAACAGCAAAAACTCATAGAGCGTATGCTCGATGAGGTCTGCCTTAAAGCGTAGCAATTCATAAAATACATCATACAATATGGATTTAGGCATCGTTTCAATGCGTTACGCCAAGG
Organism: uncultured Prevotella sp.; assembly: GCA_937906495.1. Lineage (GTDB taxonomy): Bacteria > Bacteroidota > Bacteroidia > Bacteroidales > Bacteroidaceae > Alloprevotella. Next base: position 3,431 of record CALCVT010000066.1, on the reverse strand, counting down.
CTTTCTTGCGTTTTGCTATACAAAACAACGAGGATGCGCAGGTGTATGCCGAGACTTCTGCTTTGGCTCAAGCTTTTCTAAATGTGCCAGCTTTACAGAAGGCAATGCTTAATCCCGTAATTACTAACAGTCAAAAACAAAAATTACTATTGGCTGCAGCTTGCGGAGATAAGAAGCCTTCTATATCCTTGACACGTTTTGTAAATCTAGTCATCCATAAGCAGCGTGCTGATGCCATGATGTTGATAGCCCATTCCTATGGTACACTCTATCGTAAGGAAAAGCAAATAATTAGGGGCAGACTCGTAGTCCCCGGAGCTGTCAATGAACAGGTTGTAGCAAAGCTTCAGCAGATGGTTGAGGCCAAATCAAATAGTAAGGTCGATTTTCAAGTAGTACAAGACGCTACTATTGGTGGTGGATTTATTTTGGAATACGATACTTACCGTCTCGATGCGAGTGTGCGTAATCAGCTGGCTCGCCTCCAACGCGAACTGGCTAAATAGTTGCCATAAGCGCTCAATCTATTAAATTCTAAAAATAACATGTCCAACAATATCAAACCCAGTGAAGTCAGCGAAGTACTTTTGCGCGAACTTCATGATATCGATACCGGTGTCAAGTTTGAGGAAGTAGGCGTTGTTCTGTCAATTGGCGATGGTGTAGCACACATCTATGGTCTTACCAATGTAACAGAGAACGAACTTATTGAATTTGACAATGGCGTCATGGCTGTGGCCATGAACCTGGAGGAGGACAATGTTGGTGCCGTGTTGCTCGGTTCTTCTGAAGGAATTAAGGAAGGGCAGAGCGTAAAGCGTACCGGCAAAGTTGCTTCAATTGAGGTTAATGAGCAAATGCTCGGACGCGTCATAGACCCATTGGGTAATCCCAAGGATGGCGGACCGGCAATTGCAGGAAAGAAATACCTAATGCCTCTCGATCGAAAGGCACCTGGTGTAATTTATCGTCAGCCTGTAACTCAAGCTCTTCAAACGGGTCTCAAGAGTGTTGACTCAATGATTCCTATAGGACGAGGACAACGTGAGTTGATTATCGGCGACCGTCAAACAGGAAAAACAGCTATTGCTATAGATACAATCATTAATCAAAAGCAGAATTTCCAAAATGGAGATCCCGTCTATTGTATTTATGTAGCTATCGGCCAAAAAGCATCAACAGTAGCAAACATCGTCAATACACTCAAAGAGGCAGGAGCGATGGAATACACTGTTATTGTGAGTGCAACAGCTGGAGAGCCCGCGGCCATGCAATATTATGCACCCTTTGCTGGTGCTGCTATTGGTGAGTTCTTCCGTGATCGTGGCAAGCATGCTCTTGTAGTCTATGATGACCTTTCAAAACAGGCTGTAGCCTATCGTGAGGTTTCACTTATCCTGCGTCGTCCCTCAGGTCGTGAGGCTTATCCTGGTGACGTATTCTATTTGCACTCACGTTTGCTAGAGCGTGCGGCTAAAATTAACAATCAGCAGGAGGTTGCCGAAAAAATGAATGACCTTCCTGAGTGTTTGCGTAGTGAAGTCAAAGGAGGTGGTTCGCTTACAGCACTACCTATTATTGAAACGCAGGCAGGTGACGTTTCGGCATACATTCCAACAAATGTAATCTCCATTACCGACGGACAGATTTATTTGGATGGAAATCTTTTCAATCAAGGTTTCCGTCCGGCTATTGATGTTGGTATTTCAGTAAGCCGTGTAGGTGGTGCCGCACAAATTAAGAGTATGAAAAAGGTGGCTGGTACATTGAAGATAGACCAGGCTCAGTATCGTGAGTTGGAAGCTTTTGCCAAGTTCTCATCTGATATGGATCCGGTTACAGCAATGACAATCGACCGTGGTCGTAAGAATAATCAGTTACTTATTCAGGCGCAATACAGCCCAATGCCTGTAGCAGAACAGGTTGCAATACTCTATTGTGGAACAAGAGGCTTGCTTAAGAACGTACCTCTTGAAAAGGTACGCGATTTTCAAGATACCTTCCTGCAGGTAGTTCGTTCGCAGTATGCCGATACTATTCTTGCCGAATTAGCAGCAGGCAAGTTGACTGATGAGGTCACCCAACAAATAGAGAAGGTAGCTGCTGATGTTGCTGGACAATATAAAGGATAATATCTATGGCTTCACTCAAAGAAGTTAAAACGCGAATAGCCTCGGTGAAAAGTACTCGTAAAATTACGAGTGCAATGAAGATGGTAGCATCCTCTAAACTTCATCGTGCCCAACAGGCCATCGAAAGTATGCGCCCTTACGAGTTGCAACTTGCCCATATCATGGCTGCTTTTATAGCAGGTATGGAGGGGCAGGTTGATACCCCGTATGCATTGCAGCGAGAGGTGAAGCGTGTAGCCATAGTCCTTTACACATCTAACTCTTCGCTTTGTGGTGGTTTTAATGCCAATGTAATTAAAGTTTTCAACCATAAAGTTGCAGCCTATCGCGAGCAAGGAGTCGAGATTGTTCGTGTTTATCCGTTCGGTAAAAAAGCAGCCGATGCTGTCCGTAAGGCAGGTTTCATGGTAATGAGTGATAATAGTTCATTGCTCGATCATCCTGCCTATGCACCGGCAGCTAAAGTGGCCGCTGAGTTGATGGACCTTTACGCTACCCATCAAGTTGATCACATAGACATGCTTTACCATCACTTTAAAAGTGCAGGTTCGCAGGTTCTTGTTGAGGAAGTATTCCTTCCGATTAACCTTGAAACAGATTTAGTTAAAACTTCATCCCTTCAGCAGCAGGCTGAAGGGACGCGTAGGTGGGAATTGGACTACATAGTAGAACCATCTAAGGAGGAGGTACTAAAATCTTTAGTCCCCAAGTCGCTTTACTTGAAGGTGTATACTGCACTCTTAGACAGTCTTGCTAGTGAACATGCGGCACGTGTCATAGCCATGCAAGTGGCAACAGATAATGCTGATGAACTTTTACGCGAGTTGCAGCTAACTTATAACAAAACCCGGCAACAGGCCATCACCGCTGAGTTGCTTGATATTGTTGGAGGTAGTATGCAATAAATCTTCTCTATGCAATAATTATTTAATCCCTTCGGTTGTTATACAGCAGCCGGAGGGGTTTTGTGTTGTGTGTTCAATAGCATGAGCATTGTCTTATACATAAATATTTTATTGTTGTTCTGTTAACCATAATAATCTTATAACTATTAGTGATTTAATGAGACGTTTTATTAATATTGTATAAAAGTAAATCCTGTGAGGTCTTGTAAGGAGCTATCTATAAATACAGTCTTATCTCCTAAACCCACTTCTACAAAATCGTCGTCTTTGAAAAAGGGTCTATGCTTTTTAGGTAATATCTTTTGAGCAACATTATTGAGGTTTATTCCAAACAAATACATTGTATCCATCCCATCTACCCCATATTTCATTAAATCTTCATTGTTCAGAACTT
>CALCVT010000065.1 GCA_937906495.1 uncultured Prevotella sp. | reverse complement strand
TCTGCTCCTAAGGAAGTGTTAAGCATTCATTAGTTTAGACGACTTCTATATAAAATATGTAGAAAAAAAACATTTTAGTATTAAAGAAGATGTCATTGGCAAAATACATGTAAAGAAAAAGAGAAATACCCATTAAAAAGAAAGCCATAAACATCAAAGTTAGGCAGAATGCCACATCAAACCATCCGCTGACCAAAGGTAAGGCCGAGTGGCCAAGCATACAGGCGTTTTTAAAATTTTACACCTCATGTAGCATATTCTACACACCGATTTCAGCGCACGTTAACAACCTGCGATGCCCGAAAACAGATTATTAACAAAAAAATTCGTAACTTTGCATTTTCATTCACACCTAAAACATACTGCTTTCATGAATCACTTTCCCTTTGCCCCGCGCATAGTGAGCGAACTGCGGCATTACAACAAGGCCAAATTCGGTGCCGACCTCATGGCCGGTCTGATAGTAGGCATCGTAGCCCTTCCGTTGGCCATTGCCTTTGGTATTGCCTCGGGAGTATCACCCTCACAGGGCATCCTGACTGCCATTATCGGCGGTTTTTTGGTATCGGCCTTAGGCGGAAGCCGCGTACAGATAGGCGGTCCTACCGGTGCCTTTATTGTTATTATCTATGGCATTGTCAGCAACCCTGAGTTAGGCCTTTCGGGACTGATGGTTGCCACCATGTTAGCGGGCCTCTTTTTGATTGTATTAGGCGTTTGCCGGCTCGGCACCATCATCAAGTTTATTCCCTACCCCATTGTGGTGGGCTTTACAAGCGGTATTGCCGTAACCATCTTTACCACGCAGATTAAAGACCTGCTCGGCCTGCATATTGAAGGCAGTTTGCCCGGCGACTTTATATCGAAGTGGGTGGTTTACGTACAGCACCTGGGCACCATCGACTGGACTACCACTGCCATCGGCCTGCTGAGCATTGTGCTGATAGCCTTGACGCCGAAGGTGTCGAAAAAGATTCCCGGCTCGCTGGTAGCCATTATCGTGATGACGGTAGCCGTGTATTTTATTAACGGCTACACCCCCTTCCACATCAATACCATCGGCGACCAGTTTGGCGAAATCAAAGCCACCATCCCGCCCCTGCAAGTGCCCAACCTGAGCTGGGAAAATATCAAGGGACTACTGCCCACCGCCATGGTTATTGCCGTGCTCGGTGCCATCGAGTCGCTGCTCTCGGCCACCGTGGCCGATGGTGTGTGCGGCGACCACCACAATTCGAACCAGGAACTCATCGGTCAGGGTGTAGCCAACCTTTGCACTCCACTGTTTGGCGGTATTCCGTGTACGGGAGCCATAGCCCGCACCATGACAAACATCAACAACGGAGGCCGCACACCGGTGGCCGGCATTATTCATGCTGCCGTGCTGCTCATTATCTTCCTGCTACTCATGCCGCTGGCGGCCTACATTCCCATGGCCTGTCTGGCCGGTGTTCTGGTCATCGTGTCGTACAACATGAGCGGCTGGCGCACCTTTGTGCAATTGTTTAAAAATCCCAAGAGCGATGTTACGGTACTGCTCATTACCTTCCTGCTGACGGTCATATTCGACCTGACCATTGCCATTGAGGTGGGACTGCTCATTGCCTGCCTGCTGTTTATGAAGCGCATGGCCGAAACCACCCAAATCAAGGTGATTGCCGACGAAATCGATCCGAGCGACGAAACCGATGCCGTGGTACACGAAGAACACTTGAGCATTCCCGAAGGTGTGGAGGTATATGAAATTAACGGCCCCTACTTCTTTGGCATTGCCAACAAGTTCGAAGAACTGATGGCTGCCATGAACGACCATCCCAAGGTGCGCATCATCCGCATGCGCCGTGTGCCCTTTATCGACTCCACCGGCATTCACAACCTGCAGAACCTGTGCGAAATGAGCCACCGCGAAGGTACCCACGTAGTGCTTTCGGGCGTACTGCCCAACGTGTACCATGTATTGGAGCACAATGGCTTTTGCAAACTGTTAGGCAAAGACCACATCTGTCCCAACATCAACGTAGCACTCGAACGCGCAGCAGCTATTGTAAAGCGTCCGAAGAACTGATTGCCCGCTGTTCCAGCCATACCGGTAATGTCGGAACGCCCGGCACAGCATCCTCAACCCATACAACAAGCCGTACCTGCATACCAACAATGGCACGCGGGTACGGCTTGCTGCATTTTAGAACTCCTACATCATCAGATATGTACAACTGCATGCGCAAAGACAACCAACCACAGCCGGCAAACGCCTGTTACCCCCACTGAAAAAACACAACATGCAACACAAAACTGCACCTAAAGGCACATAAGCAAAAAAATAAAAAAGCTATTGCTGCCTAAAACGCTCATAGCAACTGCGGCAAAGGGGCTCGTAAGCTTGCTGTTCGCCCAACAAAACCTGTTGCTCGGCAGCTACAGTGCGGTGCGACACATAGGCCAAATTGCCACAACGGGCACAGATGGCATGCACCTTAGTTACATCCTCGGCTATAGCCATCAAGGCGGGCATCGGACCAAAAGGCAGTCCTTTAAAGTCCATATCCAAACCGGCTACAATCACTCGCTTTCCACTATTGGCCAATTCGGTGCAAACACGGGGCAAATCGGCATCGAAAAACTGTGCCTCGTCAATACCAACAACCCGGGCATCAGCCACCAAACCGAGAATCTGCTGAGAGTTGGCTACCGGAGTTGATGCCACAGCATTAGCATCGTGCGACACCACATCGGCATCTGAATAGCGGGTATCGATAGATGGTTTGAAAATGGCTACCTGCTGACGGGCTATACGGGCACGCTTGAGGCGACGTATCAGTTCTTCGGTTTTACCCGAGAACATCGAACCGCAAATCACCTCAATGCGACCGCGCGAACAATTGGTTTCTTCCTGGTACATGGTTTTATAAATATCGTTAGTCAAGGCGCACAGCGGCGCCTTAAGATGAGTGCTTACTGCACAGCCTGCAAAATTACAAAAAAAGCGCAAAAGCCAACCGGCAACCTGCAACGGAGTTGGCTATGACTACACTGCAACAGCCGTGCATAGCCACTCGCATCCGGTGCAACCAGGCCTCAGCACCCACCCGGCAAGAATACACACAAGCATACAATGCCCCAAAAGGTGTAGCGGCAAACGCTATTTTTTTTGTACTTTTGCAGGGCATTACAAACCATAACCCATTTATACACAAGCATGCAACAACTCATTGACTTTGTCCTGCTCAACCTGAACTACTGGTACGTATTTATCTTCATGATTATCGAGAGTTCGTTCATCCCCTTCCCCTCTGAGGTGGTAGTACCCCCGGCAGCCTTTTTGGCTATGACTCCCGACAGCGCCATGAACATCGTGATGGTAGTGGTGGTTGCCACGCTCGGTGCCGACCTGGGAGCACTCATCAACTATGGTTTGGCCAAATGGCTGGGCCGGCCCTTTATCTATAAATTTGCCGACAGCAGGTTCGGACACCTCTGCCTGATTGACCGTGCCAAAGTTGAGCATGCCGAATTGTACTTCCGCGAACATGGTGCGGCCTCAACCTTCTTTGGCCGCCTCATTCCGGCCGTACGTCAACTCATCAGTATACCGGCTGGACTGGCAGGCATGCGAATTGACCACTTTCTGCTTTACACCACACTCGGTGCCGGACTATGGAACTCGGTATTAGCCTTGTTAGGCTACATTATCTATACCCAATTTCCCGTCAGTTCAACCAAAGAGGTGGCTGAAATGGCTGCAACCTACAGCCACGAAATTGGCTATGTACTCCTGGCACTGGCTGCTGTAGCAGTAGGCATTATCATCTACAAGGCATACAACAAAAAGAAGTGAACACACACCTTGCTGAAACCCATATGCTCCGGCTATGGTGGCTGACGGGGATGTTGGCGTTGTGCCTGTGTTGCCATGCACAACCTTATAGCAACTGCCACATACCCAACACCACTGCCAACCATGCTACCGAACACCTGTGGCTATGGGGCGCCGGACATGCCAACGTGCTCGACACCTACTTGACTCCTTTGGAATACACCGGCCCTGACCTAAACATCGTGCACCGCACTGAACGCTGCGCCCGATGGGGAGGCGGACGCGTCACAACCATCGGACTCTATACCGGCCATATAGCCTACCTGCACTCGCCTACACACAATGGCAAGGAGTGGGACGGCGAACTATCAGCTGCCGGCACTTGGATGTACAACTGGCAGCCCCATCCGCACTGGCGGCTGGCAGCAGGGGGCACCATGGAACTGTCGGGCGGCTTTACCTACAACACACGCACCATGAACAACCCGGCACAAGGAAGGCTGGGGTTTAGCATAGCGGCTGCAGGCCTGGGCGAATACCGCTTCACAATGTTCAAACGCTACGCCCTGCTACGTATGCAGGCTGATGTGCAACTGGCGGGGGTGCAGTTTTCGCCACAATATGGACAGTCGTACTACGAAATATTCTCATTAGGACATACGAACGGCATTATCCACCTGACTACACCTGCCAACTGCCCGACGGCTCGCCTGCTGACGAGTGTGACACTGCCCATTGGTAGAGCCCGCATCTCGCTGGGCTACTTAGCCGACATCCGCCAAAGTCAACTCGGCGGCTTGAAACGACACGCCTGGCGACATACACTCCTGATAGGATATACACGACACCTCAGCCTCGTACGCAACGCTCACTGACACACTTATGCGCAACCTTATCCTTACCCTCAAACTCTGCCTGACACTGCTACTTACTGTCTCGTGCGTGACGCAGGAGGTGGAAGAGAACTCGCAAACGGGCAACTTTGAAGCGCTATGGCGCACGCTCGACGAGCACTATTGCTTTTTTGACTACAAACAGCAGGCCTACGGACTCGACTGGTACGATGTAAGGCGAAAATACCAACCCAGAGTCAACGAGGAGGCTATCAGCAAGAAACAACTCTTCGAGGTGCTGGCCGAAATGACTTACGAACTGCGCGACGGACACGTAAACCTATACGCAGCACACGACGTGGCCCGCTACGATGACTGGTTTGACAAGTATCCCATGAACTACAGCGACTCGCTGGAACACAAATACTTAGGCAGTTCGCACGAGTACCAATCAAGTGGCGGACTGAAATACCGTACACTCGACGATAACATCGGCTACCTGCGCTGCGCATCGTTTACAACGCTTTTTGGCGATGGCAATCTGCAAGAAGCTATGCGCACTCTGGCACCCTGCAATGCTTTGATTGTTGACGTACGAAGCAATGGCGGCGGACTGCTTACCGCGGCCGAAAAACTGGCCTCGCTCTTTATAAACGAGGAAACAACAGCCGGATACATGTGTCACAAAACAGGAAAAGGACACAACGACTTCTCAGCCCCCGAACGCATCAATATCAAACCGTTTGTCGGCATCAGGTGGCAGAAACCAGTGGCCATACTTACTAATCGCCGCACCTACAGTGCAGCCAACAGTTTCGTGATGTATGTTAAAGGGTTGCCCGGAGTAACCATTGTGGGCGACTGCACCGGTGGCGGTTCGGGAATGCCCTTTACCTCAGAACTGCCCAACGGATGGGCCGTGCGCTTTTCGGCCTGCCCCATGTTCGACCGCAACATGCAACAAACTGAATTAGGCATCGAACCCGACGTTAAGGTTAACATCAGTTCCGAAGACTATACTCGCAGCGTAGACACTATCATTGAAACGGCACGAAAAATACTTAAAGAACAAGTGGAAGCAAAAGTTGCGGTAAACTGAAGTGTATGAGCTTTCAACACTTTGTTCTGCCATAAGCAACATTAGCAGTAACTATCTATGATGAAAACTTTATATAAGCAACTTGATGCTTCCGTTAGCAGAAATATGTTGCGGCCAACAAACTTTTTAAACAACCTATTTGCACTCTGCGTAAAAAGAAAAAAGATTTAAACCAACCGCAATACAAACAAGAACTCCCAAGCCACAGGTTTAAACGGCTTGGGAGTTTTTAAAGACTGAGCTACAATGGATTGCTCTCTAAAAATAAAGGCGCTTGAGTAAACCAAACTGCGGTTCTATAAATCCAGAAGGAGTTAACTATCTATACCATGCTACCTCACGCTAAAATAATATACTATAGCTACATACGAACTAACTTGACTCCAACTGCAGCTATACCTGGCAACATTTCACTACGCATAACATGATTTATGCTGAACTTGGCCGAACTGCCAGCTTTAAGCTGCAAACTGTCAAGAGGAAGGGTGTATTGATACAAACTAACTCCATGACCTATTACATCGCCCTTGCTATCGGTCAGTTTAAGTTCTATAGTGTCGATGCGCTGTTGCTCTGGATTATGCCAGTGCTGACGGACAGCTAACCATACCGAACGGTAAGGACAAGGCGTTGAAGCCGATGCTCGCAACCCGAGCGTAAGGATATAAGTGCCCGACTCGCGCAATGTATCGATACTGAACTTTAGCGTGTCGCCCGGTTCCCATCCTTCGATAGGTGTTGAACAATAGTCATGAGCTACAGGACGAGGCTCGCATGAAGTCAACAGGCATGCCACACTGAGAATCATCACGATGATGCTGCGCATGATTTTATGACTTTGAAGTAGGCTGATTAGGAGCTGCTGCACGGGGTTTAGCCTGCTTGGGCTGTTGGCGGGTATTGCCCTTGTCGCGCCGCTCGCGTCGGTCGCGTCGGTTTTCACTTCGTTGCTCGCGGGGCTGACGGTCGGTTTGCTGCTCTTTGTTACCGGCCTTTACTGCACGCTCTGCGCGCGTAGCATTGTTTTTATCGGCCCCTCCGCGTTTTCCATTACGATTACCGCGCTTACGGGTCTTATCAAAACGGGTAAGGTCGTCCTGTTCGGCCAAGTCAATAGGACGCTTGGCGGTTTCGGTGTCTTCGTCAACAAGCGAAATGGGTTTTTCGCCTGCAGCATTGAGGGCTGCAATTTCTTTTGCACGTTCTGCGCTAAGGGTTACCAGATTGACAGCCATACGTCGGTCTGTGCTGTAAGTAACCAGTCCGGCAAGGATATCGGCCTTGAAGAAGTAATAAGTCGAATCGGCCGTTTCGAGTTGCACATGGCGCTCTGGCAGTTTACGGGCGGCCTCCATATAAGCATCAACTTCGTAATTCAGACAGCACTTGAGCTTGGCACACTGGCCGGCCAGTTTTTGGGGATTGGGAGTGATGTCTTGAAAACGGGCTGCGGCAGTGCTAACTGAACTAAAGTTCTTCATCCAGGTGGCACAGCACAACTCGCGTCCACAGGGTCCGATACCGCCAATACGTCCGGCTTCCTGACGTGCACCAATCTGCTTCATTTCAATGCGGACATGGAAAGCCTCGGCTAACACCTTGATAAGTTTGCGAAAATCAACGCGAGCATCAGCTATATAGTAGAAGATGGCTTTATTGCCGTCACCTTGATATTCCACATCGCCTATCTTCATTTGCAATTCTAGGTCTTTAGCAATTTGTCGCGAACGTATCATGGTTTGGTGTTCGCGGCTCTTAGCCTCTTCATACTTTTCAAGGTCGCACGGACGTGCCTTACGATACACTCTGCGCACTTCAGTACCTGCCTTGAGACAGGCTTTTTGCATCTGCAAGAGTACAAGTTTGCCCGTAAGGGTTACTACACCGATGTCGTGACCAGGTTGTGCCTCGACAGCTACGATATCGCCCTTTTGCAGGTCAAGGTGATTGTCGTTACGGTAAAAACCTTTACGCGTATTCTTGAACTGCACTTCAATAAAGTCTGTTGTATCGAGATTACCTGGCACTCCGGCCAAATAGTCAAAGATATTGAGTTGTCGATCGCTGCGGCCACAACCTTGAGCTGCTATGCCACGCAAACGGGCATCGCCCCAGCGCCACGAATCGCTGGTACGCGAAGGAACAGCGCAACTACCTTCTAAAGAGTGCGAAGGTACAACTGCAACTGCAGCCTCACCATCGATGGGTATGGATTTATGGGAATTGTCTGACATATAACTAAGAAATATTTTGCGGAAATTGCCGGCTGCCTACTAACAGACAGTATAGATACAGTCTGCAATGTGTTCCGCATACACGGCATAAGGTATTTATTGAATGAGCAGTACTATCATTTTGAGCGTAAAGTCAAAAAAGACCATTCGCGCATTAACATTTTGCTCAATGTCGCGCTGGGCTGCCGACAACTCGTCCATAATGCCGATTACATTGCGCTCGTTAATAAAGCGGGCAAATCGCACGGAGAACTCAGCTTCTGTACGGTTCAGATAGTTAAGTTCCGGACGTTGGAAATTATAGACAAAGTTTTCGCGCACCAGATGCTGACTATACTCCAGAAAGGCCTTTTGACGCTCACGTCCCCATTGCGACACTTGTTGCGCCCATTCATAAAGGTCTTTTATCTTGCGCAGATAGCTCAAGCGCATCAAAAGCACAAACATATCGAAGAATTGTGCCGTATCGGCGTGCGAAGTAACAAGGTGCTGTGCCCGGATATAACTTCCTGCCGATGCACGGGCAACATAGCTGGCATCATCAGGCTGAAGTCCGGCTTGAGCCTGCAAGGCCTGGCTGATATCATCGGCACTGAGGGGCGGAAAGTCTACTCGCTGCAAACGGCTCAGCACGGTTGGCAACAGGCGTTCGGGATGGTTAGCAGTAAAGACGAAATAAGCATCATGAGGTGGCTCTTCAATAATCTTTAGCAACTTATTCGAGGCTTCCTGATTGAGTTGTTCAGCCAACCACATTACTACTACCTTCTTACCCGAAATATTACTGATGGTTGAAAGACACTTGAGTATCTTGGCTGCTTCAGCCACATTGATGAGCGACTGCTGATTTTCTACTCCTATACGCTTGAGCCACTGCTGACGGCTAACATAGGCAGTATCCTTGAGCTGCTCACGCCATTGCGGCAAAAAGTAATCGCTCATGGCTCCTCCACTTTGCCCGGCCGGCTTAAACACAGGATATATGTAATGCAAATCGGGGTGAGCAAATTGCTCAGCCATACAACACGACTGACAACGGCCACAGGGCTCGCCATCAGACTGCGGACTTTTGCACAGCAAACGTTGCGCCAGAGCAAGAGCCATAGACAGTTTACCTGTACCTTCAGGGCCTGCAAAGAGCAAAGCATGGGGCATACGCTCTGCACTGAGCATATGCTGGAGTTGTTGCTTGACCTTTGACTGTCCGATCACATCACTAAAGTGCATGGAGTTGGATTTGGAAGTGGAACGATGCTGCCGGAACAATGTCCCGGCGCTTGGACACTTTGCCCAATGCTCCGCAAAGTTAAGAAAAAAGCCCGAACCCTACTGACTCTTACTAAGGGTATTTTTAGGCAACTCAATGGTAGCAAACTAAAATAATACCCTATCTTTCCAGACGATGTTACCAACTTAATGCTGCATGGGGTTAGCCTGAGCAACATGAACCTATCTTACAATAACACCCCTTCAAACGGAATGCCTAAAGTTTAGGGAATCAAGAATAGGATTAAAAAAAAGGCTGCACCCTCACGGGCACAGCCTTCCGCTATTTTATGAAAAGGATTCAGACCGTTAAGTCTGAGAGTTTACACGATATTGCTAAATTACTTCTTACAAGTTTTAGCTTTGGGGCAATCAGCACACTTTTTATCGCATGCCTTCTTGCAATCCTTGCACTTCTGAGGGCAATCCTTGCACTTCTGAGGGCAATCCTTGCACTTCTGAGGGCAATCCTTGCAAGATTTCTGCGGGCATTCAGTTTTGTTGCCCTTGCAGCACTGCTTCTTTACAGGAGTTTGTGCACTTACTGTAAACGCGAACATAGCCGTAAGAGCTAACATCATTATCTTCTTCATAATCGAATTAGTTTGTTAGTTGTTTATCCGGTTTGTTACGTTGCAAAGATAGACTTTAATTTTATAATAGCAAATGTTTTATGCTACAAATAATAGCTTTTACATGTTTTTTTAGAATCCATCCTTAATAATTCCTCTATTTTAAAATAGATTAGAGTGCTTTTCTTATTTTTAAAACGTACTAAACTACACCCATACACTAGTCGAAAGGCAGATTAATGTCCTTTTGTACATCCTTCTTTATTGCGGTTAAAAAGTTAGTCGGAAAAAATCAACTAACTTTGCAGGCAAAACATCTAAAAACATTCCTCCTTAACTTATGAGCAAAAAGAATTTTATGGTTGCACTAGCTGCGCTGCTTTTTCCATTAGGAGCTAAAGCGCAGTACACCATCTACCCTATTCCCCAACAGCAGATTGCGGGAAGCGAACAAGTATCTTTTACAAAAACTGTCAACATTATTTGCGAAAAAGGCATTGACAGCGCTACGCGCGAACGCGCCAGACAAGTGTTCAGCGAACACGGAATGCAAGTTGTATTCGGCACACGTGCCCATACCAAATATTCAAATATTTGGCTGGGTATTGCCGGTAGCCGACAACAAGCCGACCGAAAAGCTGAAAAGCTAAAAATCAGCAGAGAGGTTTTCGACGTAAAAAATAAGTTTGACCGCCATCTGCTGGCACTTACTAACGGCGGCAAACACGTGGCCGAACTTATCATTTTGGGCGAACATACAAACGCCACATTCTACGCCCTGGCTTCGCTCGAGCAAATGCTCGATGCTGGTACGCAACGCATGGAATGCGTAACGCTGGCCGACTACGCTGACCGCCAAAGCCGCGGACTCGTAGAAGGATTTTACGGATATCCCTATACACTGGAGGTAAAGAAGGACTTGATGCGCTTTTTAATGCGCTACAAAATGAATACATACCTTTACGGAGCTAAAAGCGACCCTTACCACTCGCAATACTGGAAAGAACCTTACCCCACCGAATTAACGCCCGAACAAGTAAAAAATGGCTGGCTCTCGCAAAACATGATTCGCGAAACGAGCCGTACGTCAGCTCAAACAAAAGTAAACTTTATTTGGGCTATACATCCGGGCGATGATTTTGTTTACAAACCCTCGGTTATAAACGACATTATGAGCAAATTTAGCCAAATGCATAATTTGGGAATCAGACAATTTGCCGTGTTCGTTGACGATGTTAGTGTACCCTCCAAAAACGAGGATTTAAAAGCAAATGCTGATCACCTGACACTTCTGCAACAAGCTATCGAAAAAAAATGGAACTACGCAGGAGCTACACCCAACGACACAGTACGGCCACTACACTTTGTTCCTCAAATTTACAGCACCAGTTTTGCCCCCGACACAGCACAATACAATCGCTTTTTCCAAGCCTTGAGCCATACACCTGAATATGTTACCATTTACACAACCGGTAATGATGTGTGGTCAGTACCCAACTCTGCAGACCTGGAGCAACCAAAGGCACAACTCGGACGCGATGTGGCCTGGTGGTGGAACTATCCCTGCAACGACAATGCCGACGGACAACTCTTCACACTCGACACATACGCCAACTTTACAGAAATGCCTGCAGTTGCTAACGATGCAACGCTGCCAAAAGTGCTCAAGGGGGGACTCGGCCTGGTAAGCAACCCGATGCAACAGGGCGAAGTTTCGAAAATTCCGCTTTTCAGTGTTGCTAACTATGCCTGGAACTCAGAGGCTTTCGACAATATAAGCACCTGGAAGACAGCATTCAAAGCTACGCTGCCGGGAAACAAAACTGCACAAGAAGCTTTCCTATTTTTAGCACCATACCTCAGTTACAACGATACACCCGCTTTGGAACAATTGGCCGAAAAGTATAAAAAAACTGGCGAATCCAAAGATTTGGTTGAACTGGTCAAAACCATTGAAAAGCATTGCCACACACTGATTGCACTGAAGGACTCTAAAATCCATCACGAACAACTGCTGTACAATGACCTCGCACCCTGGTTGCTGAAATTGCAAACAATGGCACGACTGACGCATGAGTTGATTGCACTGACTACAAATACAAAGACTGATAACCGCTGGCAGATTTATGAACAACTGCTCGAACAAGCCCAAAAACTGACTACAGACGAGGCATACAAAGCCTATGCTCTTGAGGGGATGGGCAACAACATTACCACTTCGGTCAGACCTTCGCAACCTTCTCAAAAAACATTGCTACCCCTGGTTGACTACTTGAAACAGCATGCCCTCGATAACTACTTAAACCAACAGCCCCTGCCCGAGGCTGCACAATGCTGCTCGAATGCAAAGGATGTATCAGCTGTTGTTACAGGCAAGGATACACTCACACTCGTACTGAACAAACCGGTTAAATTGGCTGCCGGGCAGTGGGTGGGCATCCAGCTACCTGCTCCCACTCGCTTTACACGCATTGCCATTACCAACAAACTGCCCAAAGGTACGACAATCGTAACAAGCGATAATGGTAAACAATGGAAAAAAGCCACTGGCAGAAACTTGCCATCTGAAAATTACATCCGCTACATCGGACTGACCAATACTGGTAAACAACAAGCAAACTTGAAGGCTGGCAAACTGCCTTTTGAACTGCTGATGCCCGAAGCTACAAAGGTCGAAGCCGACAGCATTCCCAACCCTACCGTATGGGACGATCATAACGCGACCAAAATGCACGATGGCGACTTTAACACCTTCCTTTGCATTGACCGCGGACAAAAGATTGACGATGCCTATATACTGAAACTATCGAAACCGCAACCCATATACCGTGTAAGACTGGCGCTTGGCACAACTAACGGTGACTACATGAAGAAAGCGAAGGTACAGATTTCGGCCGACGGAAAGGAATGGCAGGATCTCGAAATATATGGAACATCCGACACGCTCTTCGGTGTTGAACATAAGCAAATGGAAGCTTACTCCTACGAGGCCACTCGCTGCGACTTCGACGGAAAAGGGCAACAGGCACAATACGTACGCTTTGTACTGAAGGAATTGAACGATGGTAAATGGTTACGCGTTTACGAAATGGAAGTAAACGGACCGGGTACGTACGAACAGCCTCACTGCGAAGACGGACTGAAACTGGGCTACTTGCAAACCAACGATGCCGACCCGTCTACCTCGACAGCTAAAGCGCTTAAAAAAGGTAATGCAGGTGAACTTATTTACCACTTCCAAAACTACTCGCTGCTCGACATGGTAAAACTCTACTGCAATACTGAAACCATGAAAGGAGTTGAGTTTGCCATTAGCACCGACCTGAAAAACTGGATGCCTGTTGATGCAAAACTCGCGAACGGCGTACTGACTATCCCCTTTGACCAAACCAACAACCACGCTGTTGCACTTAAACTGACGTGGAACGGAACTACGGCACCGGCTATTCACGAAGTAATAGAAGTTGCTACTGATAGCGCCTATCCCGCTGTTCAACCCTTAAAATAACAGCCATAAGTTCTGAACAGCAAGTACAAAAACGAAATTCCTGCTTGATACTGCCAAACTGCACCCGAATTACACAAGGGTTAGTTGGTTTAATAATTGCGCCACGTGTCCTACTTTTGTAGGGCACGTGGTTTTCTTTTTACACCCGATGTAAAGAATTTTACATTCGCTATCAAATTGCTAATCCCTCGCTTGTTTACCTCGTTCAACTTCAACACTTATTGGTTGATATATGATTATGTTAGAATAGATTCATTTTAAAATATTGCTGTCCGGTAAGCATGTATAACTGGCTATTCTGAGTGATTTTATACATTGACAAGCCCCCTACATGAATAATCATTTCGGCTGTCCGATAAAATATGTTCTCCTTTTATAGGGTATATATGGATGAGGATGCTGTATTTGCCCAAATTAATCAACTCTAATGGTCTTGTATGTGCCAATGAAGCTCCTACACATTCGAATTATCGGCTGTCCGAGAAAATTAAAATATCAAATGGGACATATAAGTTTTACCGGACACCAATAATGAAGTCATCTAAACTTATTGAGAAAATATAAAATGGGAGATTTTTGTATCTTT
>CALCVT010000064.1 GCA_937906495.1 uncultured Prevotella sp. | reverse complement strand
TGGATAAACGGCCTTGATCCGTCACCACCAGAAGCGCGAGGAGCAGGCAGCGTAAGTAATACGGCAGTTTGCAGCCTGAGGAAGGGACGTAAAAGAACTGTGTAAGAAGTGTGGATACTGCCATCATGCAGCCCCCTTTTTACAATCGAACGGAGCAGGAAACTCACCGATAATCATATTCCACTTATGAAACTAAAGCGAATAACCTTTCATAATTACCGTAACTTTGACCATTATGAGTTAACGCTCGGCCGCAAAGTGACGATTTTTATCGGTCGTAATGGTATGGGTAAAACCAATCTGATGGATGGAATGGTGCAGTCATTGAGTTTTATCTTTTCCAAGCAGCGCAATACACCACAATATGAATTTATCCGGAGTACCGCACAAGGAGTAAAGCCGTTTAAAGCTACCGATCCGCGTTACATCCATGGAGATTATACCTATCCGCTTTCGCTCGAAGTCGTTGGCGAGATAGCCAACGGAACCGAACCCTTTGAGCTGTCGTGGGGCTTTGAGCAGGAAACTCAAAAGTCGGGACTGAAAGATTCAAAGTTTCGCGAAGCCTATCATGCCTTTTGGGAATACTACCAGGCACGCGACGAAAAACCGGTGTTGGCTTTTTATGCAGCAGGTTTTCCGCATAAGGATTCGAACATAGGTAAGGCTGTGAAGGATCGGCTAAAGTCGGGCCGTCCACTACCTCCTTCCGATGGCTATTATCAGTGGGACAAAGAGCAGAGTTGCGTAAATATCTGGAAAAAGTATTACATCCAGCATTGGATGAATTTCCGCCTCCATCCAACCACGGAGAATACCCGTTTTGTGCAGGCTGTAAACGGAGTTTTGCAGGCATTTGGCACGCATCTCAATGCGGCTTCGGTAGTTGTTGACAATCCGATACACGAGTTGGCCGTTGATTACCGCGAAGACCGGGCCACTTTGTTGGTTGTTTTGGAGGATGGTACATCCAGTCCTTTCGAAACACTTCCTGCCGGTTACGAACGCATATATTCCATGGTGTTCGATTTGGCCTGCCGCAGTTATCTGCTCAACAAGCATACCAATCCCGAAGGAGTGGTGCTGATTGATGAAATCGATTTGCACTTGCATCCCTCTCTGGAGGCTGTAATTCTGACTGCTTTGCAGCGTACATTTCCGCGCATCCAATGGTTGGTGACCACGCATTCACCTTTGGTAATTGCAAATTTCAATCAAGGCTCACCGACTGTTCCGCCCGACAACCTGCTGATTAACCTTTTGCATAACGATGAAGGTTATTACAACCGCACAGTCAAACATACCGATGATATCCTTCGCGACATGCAGGTGGACATTGCATCGGACGAAGCAATCAACCGCTACCGCTTGTTGATTGAAAATGGCCAGGGCCATTCTCCCGAGGCTCTTGAGTTGCGCCAACAATTGGAAGAACAATTAGGGGCAAATCATGAGGAGTTACGCATGGCCGACATCATGCTTCAATTGTTTGGTGCTGCGCAATCATAATGTATATAGATAAACGCGCAGCTTCGTCGGCACGTGCTTTGCTCGAAGCCCAATGGGCGCAGTTGTGCACATCGGACAAGCTGAGTGGTATGCGAATTTGGGCAACGACCCTCAAACTGGTAAATCGGCTAAGGAAGCAGCGCGTCATGGGCAGTTAACGCCCCGCCAGCAGCAGGCATTCGAACTGATAGCACTCTTGAATCTCAACCTTCCCTATTTAGTTCGTCTGCGCAAAAAAGCCTACGATAATTTATTGATTACCTTGCAGAACCGAAGCAAGCAGCAAATCAACCGAATGGTGCAAAAACTGAACAGCTCGCCTGTAAAGGTGGAGTTTATCAGTATGCTCCTCTATTTTTGCGATCGTCTGGTCCTGTTAGCCCCGTAGGCAATGGGTTGCCCGGTTCAGATTAGCCCATTCGCAGCCCCCAATCCTAACGAACCTTCATTTTTTATCTTCACTCATAATTAATTAATCCATCTCCCAAGCCCCAATCCTCTAATCCGGACAGCGGTAATTTGAACTTCCCCCGCATAGCGTATGCTTACGGATGGGGGAGGGGCTTGGTTTTATTTTTCTAATTATCACTTAATGGGAAATACTCATAATAATACTCGTGTAGCTAAGAATACGTTAATGTTGTATATAAGAATGCTTCTTATAATGGCAGTTTCTTTATATACATCAAGAGTAATTTTGTCAACATTAGGTGTTGAGGACTTTGGTATATATGGAGTAGTAGCAGGTGTAATATGGATGTTTTCGTTTGTTACAAATTCAATGTCCAATGCAACCCAAAGGTTTATTACCTATGAATTAGGTAGTGGTAATTTTGATTCACTTCAGGAAGTCTTTTGTATAAGTGTTCAAGTGTATGCGTTGTTGGCATTTCTTATTCTGTTTTTGGGCGAAAC
Organism: uncultured Prevotella sp.; assembly: GCA_937906495.1. Lineage (GTDB taxonomy): Bacteria > Bacteroidota > Bacteroidia > Bacteroidales > Bacteroidaceae > Alloprevotella. The sequence continues at coordinate 20,712 of CALCVT010000064.1, read as the reverse complement.
AATTGGGTTGTGGTTTGTAAGTAATTATTTGACCATACCAGCAGACAGATTTGAGGCTGCTATGTGGGTGTATCATGCATCAGTTCTAACTTGTTGCTTTACTATAATAACAATTCCCTTTAATGCTACGATTATAGCCCATGAAAGAATGTCTGCTTTTGCATATATCTCAATATTTGAAGTCTTTGCTAAGTTAGGTATTGTATATGTCTTATCTTTGTTTTCTATTGATAAGTTAAAGTTGTATTCTACTTTAATCTTATGTGTTCAGCTTACTATATGTTTAATATATCAAATTTACGCAAGGCGTAAATTTACAGAAACGAAATTCAAGTTTTGTAGAAATAGGGTCGTATTGAATAATATGCTTGGATTTGCTGGATGGACTTTAGTTGGAAATTTAGCTGTAATAGGGTATACGCAGGGGCTGAATATGCTGCTAAATATATTTTTTGGTCCTATTGTGAATGCTGCTAGAGCTATAGCAGTGCAGGTTGAAGGTGTGGTAAATGGTTTCGTTAGTAATTTTCAAACTGCACTTAATCCTCAAATTACAAAAAGTTATGCTTCCAAGGATATGGAACACATGCATTCTTTGGTGTTTGGGAGTTGTCGCTATTCTTTTTTTCTCTTGTTCTTTATAGGAGTTCCTATCTTTATAGAAGCGCCATTGATTCTAAACTTATGGTTAAAGCAAGTTCCTGATTATACTGTTTCCTTTTTAAGAATTACATTAATAGGAACTTTGATAGGTACGCAATCTAATCCTATAATGACTGCTGTATCAGCAACCGGGGTTATTAGAAAATATCAAATATATGTAGGTTGCGCTCTTTTACTAGTACTGCCGTTATCATATATAGTACTTCAATTTAAGCAAATACCTGAGTTGGTGTTGTTGGTATTTTTGTCATGCCTTATCCTTGCACAAATAATCCGAATGTTGTTAGTACGTAAGATTGCTTCAATATCTCTGCGTACTTATTTAAAGACTGTTTTATTACCAATATTCAAAGTTATGCTTGTATCTTTAATACCCCCAACCATATTAAGTTCTGTTCTGGATAGCTCGATTCCTAGTTCATTAGTCATAGTGTTATCCTTCGTCACAACATCACTTTTTGCAGTGTATTACTGGGGAATTGGTGAGCAAGAAAGAGTTTTTATTATAAACAAAATCAAAAGAATCTTACCCTCAAAACGAAATTAGTCATGAATATTTTAAAAAGATGTTTTAATAGTTTTTCTGGGAGACTCAAATCATCTTACAGAAAATTGATGAGAGCTTTTAATACTGTGTACGAACATTTATATAAAGAAGAAGGCAGTATAATAATAAATGCTTGGGTAGAATATAGATTTGGAAAATTGCTGCATCGGAATTGGGGTGATGAGTTAAATGTGTATATGTTAGAGAATTTGACCCATTCTAAAGTGCGTGTAAGTTCTGATATTTATCAATCCAATGAAGATAATTATGCAGTAATTGGTTCTATAATAGAGGAAGTTGTAAATCCCAAATGTATAATTTGGGGGAGTGGTGCAATGTATGGCAATAATTATAAACTTAAGTGTAAACCGAAGAAAGTTTGTGCTGTTAGAGGTAAGAAAACAAGAGAATATCTTTTATCACAAGGTGTTGAATGTCCAGAAATTTATGGAGATCCAGCATTGCTACTTCCACTGATTTATAATCGTGAAGTTCCTCGAAAATATGAAATGGGCATAATCGCGCATATCAATGACTTTAAAAACCCTCTCTATCAACGTATATTATTACAGAATCCAGAAAAAGTATGTGTCATAGATTTGAAAAATTATTCAGAGTGGACAGAAATCATTGATATGATAAGGTCATGTGAGTTTATTTTATCAAGTTCGTTGCATGGTTTAATTGTATCTGACGCATATGAAATCCCTAATATATGGCTTCGTTCATCAGTGGAATTAGCTGGTGGTGATTTTAAATTTTACGATTATTTTTCTGGTGTAAATCGCCAAACGAATATAACACCTTTAGTGTTAACCCAATCTCATGATATTGCTAGTTTAAGGGCAATAGCCCGTGATTATAAACCAATACAATATGATAATACCCAATTATTAAATTCTTGTCCATTTAAAATTTCATGGTAATGCAACCAAAGGTTTCTGTCATTATTCCAGTATATGGAGTGGAGCATCTGATAGAGCGTTGTGCTCGTTCTTTATTCGAGCAAACACTTGATAGTATTGAATTTTTATTTATTAATGATTGCACACCCGATAAAAGTATCGAAGTGTTGAGGAGTGTGTTATCAGAATATCCTAATAGAGAAGAGCAGGTTCATATTATTCGTATGCCTTTTAATCAGGGTCAGGCCAAGGTAAGAAATAAAGGCATATCTTTAGCAAAGGGTGAATATACTATTCATTGTGATAGTGATGATTGGGTCGAACCCATCATGTACGAACGAATGTATGAAGAAGCAAAGAAAAATAAGGCCGATGTAGTAGTATGTGATTATAATGAAACGGATGGTGTAAGTAAACGTTCGTTTAGCGCATTTCAGCATAGTAACGAGAAGGTATCTAATAAATTATCTGATTGGAATTGTGCAGGGCAATTATGGAATAAATTATTTAGAACAGAGTTATATTCAAAAATAATATTGCCACAAGATAATATGGGCGAAGATATGGCTATGGTTTCTCAAATGATATATTTTTGTAAGCGAATTATTTATATCAGGGAGCCATATTATAATTTCTTTCATCGCCCGGATTCAATAACGCATGACACAAGCGATGAAAGAGTTTTGAAGAACTTTTTACAAGCATGTAATAATGCTAGAATAGTTGAAAGGTTCTACAATCAAATAGGAATGAACGAAGAGACTCGTCGAACGTTGGTTAGGATTAAATATCAGGAAAGGTCTAAAATCCAACCAATTATTAGACATAAGAACGAATATTATTTAGCTTGGAAAAATGCTTTTCCAGAAATAAATAAAGCGATATGGTTTGAGCCTGCGTTATCTATAAAAGATAAACTAAAACATTTTCTAATATTGTTACATTTATATCCTTTGAAATAATGAAAATAGTAAGAATTGATGGCGGATTAGGTAACCAGATGTTTTGTTATGCTTTTGCTATAGCTTTACAGAAGAAATCAAATCAGCCAGTTTATTTGGATAGTCATCGATATGCGTTTTTCCCTAATCATTTTGGTTATGAATTAACGAGTTTGTTCAATATACAACTTCAAGAGGCTACACAACTTCAACTGTGGAAAGTAACAAATGTTCCATATAATGTTTTAATGAGTAAGATTCTAAACTTGTTGCCTCGAAGGAAAACAGAAATTATAGAGGACTATCAGAAATATGAGAAAAACCTTATGGTTGAACTTAAAGATGGCTACTATATAGGTAATTGGCAATGCTATAAGTATTTTGATGATTATAAAAAAGATATTCAACGTGCATTCTCTTTTAAAAATAGGTTAGATAAAAGAAACGCTATTTTTATGAGTGAGCTTTTGGAGCAGAACAATACAGTAAGTTTGCATATCAGACGAGGAGATTATTTGTCCGATCCTAAATATTGTGGTATTTGTGAGTTGGATTATTATAAGCAAGCATTAGAGCATGCGAGAAATTTTGTAAAAGGCCGTCTGCATTGCATTATATTTAGTAATGATATCAATTGGTGTAAACAAAATATTTTACCTTTAGTTTACTCAGATGAGGTAACATTTGTTGATTGGAATACTGGCTTGGATAGTCATAAGGATATGCGGTTAATGAGTGCTTGTCGTGTAAATATTATTGCTAATAGTAGTTTCTCCTGGTGGGCTGCTTATTTGAATAAAAGAGATAATCACTTGGTTATAGCCCCCAGTAAGTGGATTAATTTACCTATAAATTACAATGTGCCTTGTGAAGAGTGGCTCTGTATTTAAACATTATAAAGATGATACATATAAATATAATACATCCGTTTGGTAAGGTGCTGTTTATGCATCAATTAGATACCAACCGATTTTCTGAAAAATTTCATTTTGCAGAAAATTCAACTGAAAAAATAGTTTGGGACTATATTGTTGTTTTTCAAAATGTAAATTATCAATGTTTGGGATTATCATATCGCAAAGGTGGTTTGATTTTTATTGCGGGAGAACCAGAATGTGCTGAACCTTATTGTAATAGTTTCTTTGATCAATTTAATTATGCTATAGTACCGCATCCTCATAAAAATCATCCTGTAATATTGCATACTAATCCAGCCTTAAATTGGTTGTTTGGACATTCTTATACAAAGGGATTATTTAGGTATTCTTATAGCGAAATCAAAGAGATTAAGGCAGATAAGATAAAAAATATTTCAATGATGTGCTCTAACAAAGTAATGATGCCAGGGCACATCCTGCGTTATCAATTTTATCAATTACTGAGCAAGGAATTTAAGGGGCAAATTGATTTTTATGGTGCCGGTATTAAGTTGGTTGACGATAAGGCAGACATATTATTACCTTACCGTTTTCATATCTGTATAGAGAATTCGACCGATGACCATTATTGGACTGAAAAAATTGCAGATCCTATATTGGGGTATTCAATTCCCATTTATTGTGGCGCTCCCAATATTACGACCTATTTTCCTAAGGATGCTTTGGTTTTGATTGATATCAATAAACCGGAGGAAGCTGTCAGTACCATAAAGAATCTGTTGGAACATGCCGAAGAGGAATATCAAAGGCGTTTACCGGCTTTGATAGAAGCTCGTAAGTTATTGTTAGATAAGTACAATCTATTTCCGATGTTAGCACAGTTTGTAGCAGCGCATCCGGTTTCGCAGCGAGAAATATTAAACTTTAATGTTCGCTCATATACGGAATTTTTCTCTTGGAAAGTATTAAATTACAAGGCCAGATTGAAACGATTGATATTTAAGTTGAAGCATAAATATATAGGATAAAAATGAATCATTCAAGAATCCTTTATTGGGATGTCGCTAAAGCTGTCGCTATCTTTTTAGTGGTTTGGGGACATATCTTACAAAATCTTACTCTTAATTCTGATTATTGGTTGACAGATGTATTGAGTCAATTTATAGTTTCCTTTCACATGCCGCTTTTTATGTTAGTGAGTGGTTATTTTGCTTATTCATCCCTTAAGAAGGAGTTTTGGTCAGTGCTATTCGGAAAATTCCGTCAATTGATTGTACCTTCTGTTCTGTGGTATATTATTGTTGCCGGAATGGCTATGGTTTGGCATGCTGCATTTACCCTCCAGCGCTTAAGTGATATAAGTAGTGCTTTGTTTTCTTCCTATTGGTTTTTGAAATCGTTATTTATGTGTTATCTGATTTTATTGATAGGTAATTTGTTATACAGAATCAATCATAGCTTAATAGGAGTATATGGATTGTTGATATGGTTTTTAGCGGAGCAATTGAATTATGTCAGTACGATATCGATGCTGCCTTTCTTTCTTGCTGGATTTGCACTCAGATTATTTGGTCTGTTGGACAAATTAAATATATATATAATGGGGGGGTAACGGCGTCCTATCTGGTGTTATTCCTATTATTTGATGGCTGTGATTACAATCTTTATCTGCATCCTGTAGTTCACACACAGGAAGCGTATGTAGCATTTGTTTTAAGAACAATCATAGGAATTACAGGTGCGTTGACTATACTCTTTATTATTCAGAAACTGTCTAATCGTTTTTCAAATAATTGTTTGATACAGCTATTAGCGAAGATTGGTAGCATGACATTAGGTATATATTGTATTCAGGTGATATTGGCTGAAGGTGCATTGAAAATATTTGCAGGCCGTGTAGAGTTAATGCTGAGTCAGTTGCCTAATCAGTTTTTGAGAGTTTTAGTTTACGATTGGATGTTGACCCCCTTCTTAGCAGTTTTAGTTGTATGTTTTTGTTACTTTGCCATTTACGCCATTCGCAAGAATAAGTCAGCTAAACTTCTTTTGTTGGGGGAGAACTAACAAATCAACAATCATTGATAACTGAACTATTCTCACTTTACCTAGAGCGTAGATTTAATGCTTATCCGTATCGAATTTAAGTGTAAACGTGTGCTTCGAATATTGCATATGAAAATGACTTCATTCCATGAGGTTACAAAGTGTGCTTTTAAATGGTGTGAAGCGCACAATATTCATAAGTATGCTTTATTCTTCTTATTCTCAACCGATACCCTTCCGTATATAGACGTAGAGAAAGCATAGATAAACTGTTATTGTGAATAGTAATACAGCCATACTTTCTGAACCATTTGTTTTGATAGGTGGGAGATTAGTTGAATTTAAATAGAAACAGGTTAGTACTTGAAGTAAATATGAAATTATCGATTATCGTACCGGTATATAATGTAGAGCAGTATATCGCTAAATGTTTGGAGTCGTGCCTCCAACAAGATTTGAGAAGTGATGAGTTTGAAATCCTGGTGGTGAATGATGGTACTCCAGACAATTCAGTAGCCATTGTTGAAAAGTATGCTCAAACCGCTTCGAATATTCGCCTCGTGCACCGTCCGAATGGTGGACTGAGCGCAGCCCGCAATACCGGGTTGAAGGAGGCGCTTGGTGAGTACGTATGGTTTGTAGATAGTGATGATTGGATTACACCAAATTGTTTGGGTGAGTTGGTTGATACACTGCAAAAAGGTCAGTTAGATTGTCTTTGTGTGAACCTGCAATTGGTTTATGAGGATGGGAAGATAGCCCCTTACCATATAGCTCATGAGAAATCCGGAAGAATTTATTGCGGTCAAGATTTTATTGCTAAGGTTGGAATGCCTCCTGCGGCGTGGCTTGCTTTATATAGAAGAGATTACTTATTGAAAAATGGTTTGAAATTTTATGAAGGTATTTTGCACGAAGATCAAGAATTTACGCCCCGGGCATATTGCCTGGCATCGCGAATAGCCTATATCGATAAAGTTGTTTATAACTACCTTCAGCGAACGGGCAGTATCATGAAGAGTAATCGAAATGCTAAGCGTTGCAAGGATTTGTTGGTAGTAGCCGATTCCTTATACCGGTTTGCTTCTGAGAAAGTGGCTAAGGACACTTTGGCGTACCAAACAATTATCCAACACGTTAATTTTGCCTTTTCGCAATCTTTGGCCTATTATCAGCGGGAGATGTTCCCTTTGTCTGTGTACCGTCAAAAATCCTATTATCCCTTGAGTACAGCAGGCTTAAACCCTTCCTTGAAGGTTAAGTACACGTTGATGAATCTCTCTTTATCTCTTTATCTTCAAATTTATAAAGTTCGAAAATGATGCTGCACATCTTAGATTTTTTGAAAGGCATAGCAATCCTTTGGGTCGTTGCTGTGCATTTTAATGGCTATTGGAGTACTTCCTCACTAGTGGGGAGTGTTGCAAGTTTGGGATCTTCCATGCCCCATTTATTCTTTATCATTTCTGCCTATTTAACTTGGCGTTCATTGGAACATAGGGGATTAAACAACCTATATGGATTTTGGAAGAAAAGATATCTGCGTTTAGCCCCCATGCTTTATATCGCCTGCATACTTGTAGTAAGTCCTGTTTTATTGGGCTTATTAAATGATAAGAATGTAACAGTGGGAAATGTAATTACTCACCTGTTGATGTGTAATGGCTTATTTCCTCATTATACCAATACCATTTTATATGTGGAGTGGTATGTTGCTGTTTTGGTCATTTTTTATCTTTTGGTACCTTTGCTCTGGAAATACGTAAGAAGCTTGAAAAGTGCATTTATAGGATTGCTTCTGTCTATGTTAGCCTCTGCTCTTTACTTTTATATTGGAAATCATTATTTTGCAGGAGTATTGGCGAACGATCAGTTTCTGAATACCTACTTTCAGGCATTTTGTATTATTGTAAACTTGCCAACCTTTTTCTTAGGCATATTGTTGTATTATTTAACGGGGAGGAGAAAAATGTTTGGCTATATGCAGCAGGCGGATTGCTGTTCTTATACCTTATAAATATCAGCATCGCTCCTTTTGAAACGAAAGTATTTGTTTCGTCCAAAGTACTTGTTTTTACATTACTGACATGGATTGGTATTTGTAAATTACCCAATTTGAAAGTACCATTGATTAATTACTTGGGAAAACAGAGCTATGGTATTTACTTATTTCATATGACTATCGTGAAAGTGTTCAGTAGAATGGGCGTTTCAAAATTCGATAGTACGTTCCTGTGGTTCTTGGTATTTATAGTCGTAGTCTTATTGTCCGTTTGTTTGACATATTTATCGGACAAATATATTGTTAAGAAAGTTACTAACTAATATATAAATGAGAAGTCTAATTGTTCATATCAATAATTTACTAATTCCTTTATTGCCCGAAACGCGTTTCTTTGCATTAAAACGTAGCTTGTGGCGCATGGCTGGAGCCAAAATTGGGAATAATGTCAAATTGAGTTCCTCGCTGAAAATTTATGGTTCCGGATATTTGGTGATAGGAGATAATACGTGGATTGGATGTCAAACATTGATTGCTTGTTCATCTCGCGTAGAAATAGGTTGCAACGTAGATATCGCACCGCGAGTTTATATTGGTACCGGTACCCATACCATTGATGTGAAGGCAGATCATGTAGCCGCTACGGATATCAGTAAAGATGTGGTTATAGGCAATGGATGTTGGCTGTGTGCCAATTCGATGATTTTGCCCGGGGTCGTACTCGGTCAGAAATGTGTGGTGGCTGCCGGTGCCGTTGTATCCCGAACGATAGCAGGCGATAAACAAATGCTGGCGGGGGTGCCGGCAAGAAAAGTCAAATCGTACAATGATTAAGAAGTTCAAACAATTTGTGGCCTCTGAATACGGATGGCTTCCGTTTCTTTTTTCCGGTTTGGTTATAGCTCGCGTATTGGGCTTTAATGTCGGACCGGTAGAGTTAGTGGCGAACGTGGTCTTTATATTGTTGGCTGTTAAACTGATGGCTTCGCGTATTCGTTTTGACAATCTCTTGTTATGCTTCTTGCTCTATATACCCATCTCGTTAATCATAGCCGATCCTAATCCGGTATTTAACTCGTGGATGAGGTATGGCTTTTTTGTGTTGTTGTTACTTGTGGTTTCTCCCTTGTTGCAAAATGCAAAGGCCCGATACTTTCGCTCAAGGGTCTTTAAGGCTTCGTTGTTTTTTTGTATTTTGATTGCAGCAGTATCCTTTGTTTGCTATTTCTTGGGTATCAATATGATGCGGAATACTTACTCGGGCGGTGAGTTGGACTATATTCAAAATACGGCAGGTACCTTTGGCGGATTAACCAGTCAGTCGATGCTGTTGGGCCCAATCAGCGGGGTGGCATTGGTTGCCTGTACTTATGTGGCTCTGCAATCCGGCAAAAAAGTATTTTGGGGCTTGGCCGTTATGTGTGCGGGTTCTCTACTTTTTGCAGCCTCGCGTTCTTCGTTAATAGCAACAGTTCTTGCTGAAATCTGTTTGTTCTATTTTTCTTCAAAGAATAAAGGGCTTGTTTTGAAGCGTTTTTTACTGGTTCTTTTGGTTTCTGCCAGTACCATTCCTTTTTGGGGCGGTGCCTTAGAAGGTATCACTGCTAAGAACAAAGGTAGTATTGAAAGTGGCGTTAACTTGGATTCCCGTGGAGAAAAGTGGAGCTTCCGAATAGAAGAGTGGAAATCAAGTCCTTTGTTCGGAATTGGTTTTGTGGCCGTTTCCGACCGTGACAATTATACCCTGGACGGAGGTATCGAACCCGGTTCCTCGTGGTTAGCGCTTTTGTCAATGACGGGCATTTTCGGTTTCTTGTTTTTTGTCGTCTTGTTTTTCAGAGGCATAAAACGTAGCTTATTACGGCAAACGCCCATGGGAGCTTTAGTCGGTAGTCTTTTAGTCTTGTTAGGGGTACATATGTTTGCCGAAGGACATATCTTTTCCGGAGGTAGTTACCTGTGCTTTTTGGTTTGGTTGGTGCTCGGAAGCGCCATTGACTATGAACCGGAAAAACAGGTTATTAAAACAATCTAACATTGAGTATGAAACTCGTATTCTATTCCGTAGTACTAAACCATCACCAGGCACCGGTTGCCGATGAATTCTATAACCTTTTGGGTAAAGACTATGCCTTTGTTGAAACCTCAGATTTGGGCGATACCAAAGGAGCAACTGAAGACTATACCCAACGGCCATACCTTATTCAGGCCTGGCGGGATAAAGCCTCGCATGCTAAAGCCATGGAGTTGCTTCGAACTGCAGAAGTCTGTGTGTTTGGAAGTACTGAGTCTTTTCCTTACCTGAAGGAACGCATGAAGTATAACTTGTTAAGTTTTCAAATGGGCGAGCGTTGGCTAAAGCAGGGTTGGAAGAATATACTTTCTCCGCGTTTACAGGCTTTTTGGTGGAACTATCAACTGAAGGGTTGGCAAGGCAAGCCCTTATATAAGCTCTGTGCCAGTGCTTTTACGGCGCAAGATGATGCGAAACTGGGCACGTACCGCGACAAGTGCTACAAGTGGGGCTACTTTATCCACGTGGATTACCCCAAAGTTGAAGCATCCCCGGATGTTTCCACTTCAAGTAGCACACCACTCTTGTGGTGTGCAAGATACTTGAAGTTGAAACATCCGGAATTACCGGTACTCTTAGCTCATCGGCTCAAGGAAAAAGGCTATCGCTTTACGCTGAATATGTACGGCAGCGGCGAATACGAGGAGGCCACCCGCCGCTTGGTACAGGAACTGCAGGTGGACGATGTGGTGCAGCTCAAAGGCAATGTGCCCAATGCCGAGCTGATGGCGGCCATGCAACAACACGCCATTTTCCTTTTTACCAGCGACCGCAACGAAGGTTGGGGAGCCGTGGCCAACGAGAGCATGAGCAGCGGCTGTGCTCTGGTGGGCAGCGAGGCCATCGGTTCGGTGCCCTACCTGGTGCAGGACGGGCAGACCGGCTGCATCTTCCGGGCACCGCGCACTGACTCGACCTTTGGCCGCCCCGATGCTGAAGCTCTCGATTCCCTGACCGAAAAGGTAGAAGACCTGCTGCAGCACCCCGACAAACTGCTGCGCATCCGTCAGGCAGGTCAGGAAGCCGTGCAGCAACTCTGGTCGCCCCGCCATGCGGCCGAAAGCTTGTTGCAGTTGATAGCAGATTTAAGTAACGGCAAGGAAACTTCGATTGACGAAGGGCCTTGCAGTAAAGCGTGATAACATGAAACCGATATTAGTAGATTCACTCTATATCCACATGAGTGGAGCATTGGGCATATTGAACCATTTGGTAGATAATTTAGTTCGCCGTAAAGTTAATTTTGTGCTCTTGAAAGATTCGAGAGCGCCAAAATTTAACTCAGAGGAACATATTCCTCAGGTTATAGTTATGAAGGCTTCAGAAAGGCCGCGAAAAGTTTTCTACAAGCAGCATCGCGATCATTTTAGTACAGTATTGTGCATGGGGAATGTACCTCCAACCATCAAGATGCCATGTAAGGTACATACCTATTTTCATAATGTGAGTTTGTTGGTGAACCCCAAGTCCGTAACAATCAAAAGGGCTATCAAAAATCATTTGAAGAAATTGTTCTTGCAGTATTATGCAAAGAATACAGATACTTGGCTTGTACAGACACAGCATACTCAGAATTTAGTTCAAAAATATTTACCCTGCAAAAATAAGGAAGTACGTCAGTTCCCTATTTATAAGATTCCTCATGAACTGGATGAACTTAAAAATGTGGAGCATGGTAAAGACTATGTATTTATAGGGTATTATACTCAAGCAAAAGGGCATGAAGTATTGTTAGAGGCTTGGCGTCAACTAAAAAAGCAGGGATATCGTTTAACTTTGCATCTAACAGTGCAAGAAAGTAATAATCTTTTTTATAATGAATTGAAAGAGGCTGAAAAAGAAAATTTGGGTATAATAAATCATGGAGCAATACCTTTTGAGCAGGTCATAAAATTATATCAACAATCTAAGTCTATTGTCTATCCATCATGTAATGAAAGTTTGGGCTTAGGAATTATTGAGGCGCTGCATGCAGGATGTGATGTTATATCGGCCAATCTTCCTTATGCATATTCTGTTTGTGAGCCTTCAGAAGTCTTTAATCCATATCGAGCGGAGTCTATTGTAGAGGCTGTAAAGAAATATGAACATGGAACATCACCCAAGAGCCAATTAAAGATAAGAGATATGGTGGATGATATGATTGATTTTATTATGAATCCATCCATTTAAACCTGGCGAAAGTTATCAAGAAATGTATTTTAAAACAATCACATTTTGATTATGGAAAAATTTTTTCCGATACAAACCAGTAGCATGCCTTTGAAAGATAAGTTGCTTAATATGCTTTGGAAATTTGTTAATGCAACATTATTTCGTTATACCCCCTCCTATACAACATTCTTTAGAAAATATAGGGTTGCGCTAATTCGTTTATTTGGAGCTCATGTTGATTGGTCTGCTTCACTTCATCCGACAGCAAAAATTGATTATCCCTGGAATTTATCAATGGGAGAACGTGCCTCTTTAGGGGAACGAAGTTGGACGTATGCAATGAATTATATTAAGATAGGAAGACAATCCTGTATTGGTAAAGAAGTATACCTCTTGACAGGCAGTCATGATATAGAAAGTGTCCATTTTGATTTAGTTACTCGCCCTATAACAATAGGTGAAGGTTGTTGGATTGCTACCTCTTCGTTGGTGTTGCCAGGTATTACAATTGGCGATTTCTCTGTTGTTGCAGCTGCCTCCGTAGTGACTAAGACGATTGAACCTTATACAGTAGTCGGAGGTAATCCAGCAAAAATGATTAAAAAACGTCAGTTGGAATAGTCTAAATTACTTTTTATGTATTTATTATTATGTTGGATATTACCGTAATCATTCTGACCTATAACGAGGAATTGCACATTCGCCGTTGCTTGGATAAAATAAGTCCGGAGGTCAAAGAGGTTTTTGTTATCGATTGTTTTTCTACGGACAAGACCTGCGAGATAGCGAAGGAATTTCCCAATGTGCAAGTCCTTCAGCATGCCTGGCCGGCTACTAAATATGCCGGTCAGTTTAATTGGGCACTTGAAAATGCGCCGATTCAAACTATGTGGGTGCTAAGACTGGATGCAGACGAGTATCTAACTCCCGATTTGATAAAGGAACTGCAGCAGAAGTTACCCAATTTGGATACGAATAAATATACTGGTATTGTAATTCCCTTGCAAAGGGTATTTTTGGGACGTTGCATCAACCATGGTATAGCCAAAGGCATAAAAATGCTTCGAATCTTTCAAAACGGAAAAGCAAAGAGTGAAGTGCGTATGATGGATGAGCATTTGGAACTGCTTGAAGGAGAAAGCATTGAATTTGAACATGCCTTTTGTGATGACAATCTGAACAACCTTTCGTGGTGGACCCAAAAGCATGTAGGTTATGCCATTCGAGAGGCTGTTGACTTGTTGGACATTGAGTTCGATTTAACAGGCTCAGCTGTGCATACTGATATCTCTCAAATAGATAAGCAAGCATTAGCCAAGCGTAGGAAAAAACTGGCTTATGCGAAAAAGCCCCTATTCTGGCGCTCGTTCGCCTACTTCTGTTACCGCTATTTCTTTAAAATGGGCTTCCTCGATGGCAAAGAAGGTTTTTTATGGGATTTCCTCCAAGGCTGGTGGTATCGCACCTTGGTCGATGCCAAGGTGTATGAAGTGAAGAAAGCCTGCGGTACGGACAAGGAGAAGATAAAAGAAATGTTGAGAAAAGAATATGGAATCGTTATTGAGGGAGTAAGTAATACGAAACGGGGGGGTAATTCTTAAGAATTATCTTTGGATGATAGCAGACAGGAGGCTGCAGTGTGCAGCATGAGCGTCGCTACACTTGATCTATCTGTTATCATTCTGACCTATAACGAGGAATTGCACATTCGCCGTTGCTTGGAAAGAGTCCGCCCCATAGCGAAACGCGTGGTTGTGGTGGATTGCTACTCAACCGACCAAACCGTAGCCATCTGTAAGGAACTTGGAGCCGAAGTGGTACAACATGAATGGCCGGGCAATCAAGCCCGACAGTTCAACTGGGCTTTGCAGCACCTGGATATCCAAACGGAATGGGTGTTGCGACTGGACGCGGACGAATATTTGTTGCCGGAGTTAGTGGAAGAACTGCAGGAGCGAGTGCCTACCTTACCGGCAGATATTACCGGCATTGAGTTCAAACGCCGTCATATATTTATGGAGCGTTGGATGAAGCATGGCATCTATCCCGTTATTATCCTGCGAATGTTCCGTACCGGTTGTGCCCTGTATGACAACCGCCTGATGGACGAACATTTGGCTTTGCAGCGTGGAAGGAGCGTGGTGTTTGAACACGACTTTTGCGACCATAACCTGATGAATCTTTCCTATTTCTGCAAAAAGCATGTGGACTATGCAACCCGTGAGGCCGTAGAAATATTGGACGAGTGTTATGGTTTGCGGAATGGGGGAGCCAATCCTTCGCAAAATGATGCGTCACTCGGCAAGCAGGCTCAGGATAAACATGCTAAGAAGAATCGTTATAACCGAATGCCCCTCTTCTGGCGCTCGTTTGCTTACTTCTGTTACCGCTACTTCCTGAAAGGAGCTTGCCTGGATGGTAAGGAAGGCTTTGTTTTTACCTTCCTCCAAGGCTGGTGGTACCGCACCTTGGTCGATGCCAAAGTGTATGAAGTGAAGAAAGCCTGCGGTACGGACAAGGAAAAGATAAGGGCTTACCTGAAGAAGGAATATCAAATTGAAATTTAATGGGGAATGGAACTTCAGCAAAGCAGTTGAGGTTCAGCTCCGACGACAAACCAAACCAATGAAAATAAGCATTATTACAGCCACCTGGAACTCGGCAGAGACGGTGCGCGATACCTTTGACAGCGTGTTGCGCCAAAACTACAAGGATTATGAATACATTGTGGTGGATGGCGCTTCGACCGACGGAACGGTGGACATTATCCGCGAGTATGAACCCCGCTTTGAGGGAAGAATGCGCTGGGTGTCGGAAAAAGATGCCGGTCTCTACGATGCCATGAACAAGGGCATTGACATGGCTACCGGCGAGGTGGTAGGAATGCTGAATTCTGACGATTTCTACACGTCGTTCGACGTGCTCAAGGCCATTGCCCGCCGCTTTGAGAAATACCCCGACACCGATGCGGTGTATGGCGATGTGCGCTATGTGGAGTGGGAGGACGTGACGCGTACCCTGCGCTTTTACTCCAGCCGCCTGTTCCGCCGCAGCTGGATGCGCATGGGCTTTATGCCGGCACACCCCTCGTTCTACTGCCGCAAAGCGGTGTACGACCGCTTTAAACTGGACGGCACCAAGATTGAGGGCTTTAAGGGCGACCCGCACCGGGCGTACTTTAACACCACCTATAAAATAGCAGCTGACTTTGAGTGCCTGCTACGTATGATTTTTGTAGGGCGCATCCGTACGCACTACCTGTGGAAGGACTGTGTGACGATGCGTGCCGGTGGCGTATCGTCGTCGGGCATGAAGAGTCACCAGCAGATTAACCGCGACCATCGCCGCGCCTTCCGCGAAAACGGAGTGTACTCCAACTACCTGCTCATCTCTGTCCGCTACCTGTATAAGATAGCCGAGTTGGCCCTGGGCCGTATCCGCAAGTAGGGCGGGATAGAAAGGTATGGGGAGGGATGGAGGAAGTGATAGCCGATTAAAGTAAGATGAAGACGAGGGGTGCAGCCAGGCCCTTCGTCTTCAGTCGTTTAAAGTGAGCGTTGTGCGTTTGAATTTGAAAATTTGGGAGGAAGCATGCAATTCGTTGGATTTTTGTAGGAACATTGGGATAAATGCAGCAGCTTCGCTTGCAGGCTTTGGGGGTTAGCTGTATATTTGTACGTTGAAAGTAGATATAATCTAAAAGGAAAGTGCGATGCAGGCAATTCAGATAAAGCATATCGGACCATTGGTTGATACCGGTAGGGTGCCTATCACTCAGGTGGTACTGCTGATTGGCGAACAAAGTACCGGTAAAAGTACCTTTATGAAAATTCTTTGTTTTTGCAGCTGGATTGAGAAACAACTCATGATTGACGGCAAAAGTAAGTCGGATAAACACAGTGCTTTATATAACTATACGCATTATTATCGCTTTTGGAACGATTTGAAGAAGTTTCATCATTTCAACGATGACTTCTTTCGTGAGGATAGTTACATTAAGTACGAGGGACAGGCCGTGACCATAGAGATGAGGGGCAGAAAAAGTAATGCCAGGATTACTCTGGCGCCCAACTTTGCCGAATGCAAGCATAACCTGAAACTGTGCTTCCTGCCTTCCGAACGCAACCTGCTCTCGTCCATTCAGAACATCGAAAGTCTGTATCGCTCGAAAGAGGTGGATGTATTGTTTAATTACATTTTGGAATGGAAAGAGGCTTGTGCCGGTTTTGATGCCAAGCATCCGCTGGATTTGGTTTTCGCAGAAAGGATGAGCTACCATTACGATGTGCAAAAAGGCGATGTGCTGACCCTGAATGACGGCCAGCAGAAAATCAAGCCTTATTACGCTTCGAGTGGCGTGCAATCGGCCCTGCCCATTCAACTCCTGGCCACCTATTTGGCCGAGGAGGTCGGAAAGTCGGCCAGGATTAGTCCGAAAGAATACCTGACGAATGTGTTGGCCGGCGGTAAGACTGTAGATAAAAATCAGATGGTTGCCTTGATGCAGGATTTGATGAACCGTGATGGGACTATGGCTGACTTGGTTGAAGCACTTTCCAACCCGGAGGAAATCTTTAAACAGCTGCAGCAACGTTTGACCTATAAGTCGTTCCACTTGTTTATTGAGGAGTTAGAGCAAAACCTGTTTCCCAAGGCCCAATTTGAACTGATTAAACTGCTGGTCGGTTTGATTGCCAAGAAGCAGGAGCCGGGGGCGGATTATGGCAGTTCGATATTCCTGACTACCCACAGTCCTTATGTGCTGACGGCCTTGAATGTGTTGATGCTGGCTGCTGAGGCCTACGAAAGGGATGCCGAAAAGGTGATAGCCCTAGGCATGCAGCCTTATGTGTTGCGCCCGGAGGCTTATTCGGCTTATTGCATCAAGGAGGGGCGCTTTGAGGATATGATGGACAAGGAATATCATTTTATCCAGGGCGATTATCTGGATGCTATTTCCGACGAGGTGGATGAGTATACTTATCAATTCAATCAGATTATCTATGGCCACACTGAAGGAGCGGCTTGATGCTTATAAAGGGCAGCCCGAACAACCGTGGACGAGCAGGAAAAAACTGTCGGTCAGTGAAAAAGGGCAGAAGTACGGCCTTTCCCTGACTGGCGGTGCGGATTGTGCGGTTTATGCCGTGGACGGGGGCATCATCAACGACAAGAAAACCTGTAGATGCGATAAGCTGATTTTGATTGCAGCCGGAATGGATAGATGGTGCGAAGTTTTGGTGGAGTTAAAAGGCCAAGATATACACCATGCCATCGAACAACTGGAAAGTACCTTGAATAACCCCTTGTTTCAGTCTCCCGAGGTTGTAGAAAAGCAGGCTCGGGTGGTAGGACGCCGTATTCCGAGTACCTCAGGAAATGCTGATGTTGAAAGAGCCAAGAAACGTTTTCTATCGAAGTATCACTGCAGACTGAAATGTTTATCGAGCCCGGGCATAGAGACCTATCCTTTTAGGAAGGGGTAGGAGGTAGAGGCTGCTGAAGCAAACGCACTGTTTTCTGCAACTTACCGGCATGGGGTGAAAACAACCGATTCGCTCCCTTCATAGTTGCTTAAATCTACGCATTACCGGAGGGTTACAGGGTCCGGTAAGCAGCATCCCGGTGCTGAGGCTGTGCCCCGGCGGTGGGTCGGCAGGGAGTACCGCTGTGCGGGGTGGATGGAAAGAGCTTAAACAATATTGGACAGATGGCTACGAACGAGGAGCGCTGGATGGCCAATTACGAGGCCCTGAAGGCGCATGTGGAGCGTACGGGGCACTTCCCCAACAAACATACGGCGCTGAATAACTTTTGCCGCTACCAGCGGAAACGGATGAAGGCGGGGACGATGCCCGAGGAGCAGCGTCGCCTGTTTCTGGAACTCTGCAACGCCCGGAGCGGGGAGCATACCGGCGGTCGCCGGAAGAAGCAGCAGCCGTGAAGGCGAGGCGCTGCGTCGGAGCAGCGAAGTCCGGCAGGTAGGGCGCATTGCACAAGATTGATGCAGTATTTGCTGAAAATTGCATGAAAAAGATGCGGTATTGGAGGAATCTTGCACGAGATTGATGCAGTATTTGCTGAAAACTGCACGAAAAAGATGCGGTATTGGAGGAATCTTGCACGGGATTGATGCAGAATGCGTAAATTTGCAGTAAAAGATTGGGTATGGAACAGTTATTTGAATACTTTACGCGCAAACTCAAGGAGACACCCACCGATTTGATTCGTTATATGTATGACAAGATAGATTGGACAGGGCATGCTTTAGGACTGATAGGTCCGCGAGGTGTGGGAAAATCTACGATGCTCCTGCAATATGTCAAGATGCAGCTGGAAGTGAAAGAAACGTTGTATGTGTCGGCCGATCATCTGTATTTTGCTTCGCATACGCTTGTGGAACTGGCTGATTCCTTTTATAAGATGGGAGGCAAACACCTGTTGGTGGATGAAATACACAAGTATCCAGACTGGTCGGTGGAAGTGAAGCAGATAGTTGATGGTTATTCCGATTTGCAGTTAATCATTTCCGGATCTTCGATATTAGAAATCTCCAAAGGAATGGCTGACCTTAGTCGCCGTGTGCCGGTATATGAGATGCAGGGACTTTCGTTCAGAGAGTATCTCCACTTGTTTCATGGTCTGAAGATGAAGGCTATTAGTTTGGAAAACCTGCTGCAGCACCAATATGAAATACCTGGGGTGAAGCATCCGCTTCCTTTGTTTCAAGACTATCTGAAACGAGGGTACTATCCGTTTGGACAAGAACCCGCATTCGATATAGCCTTGATGCAAGTGGTGGTGCAAACGATGGAGAGCGATATACCGCAATATATGGGCGCGAATGTTTCGATAGGGAGAAAACTGAAGTATCTGCTGATGACCCTGGCTGAAAGCGTTCCGTTTAAACCAGTGATGCAAAAGTTGGCCGATGTGATAGGAATTAGCCGCAACTATATTTCGGACTACCTGATGTATATGGAGCGTGCCGGAATGATTGTTCAGCTGCGCGATGCTACCGGCGGTATACGTAGATTGGGTAAGGTGGAGAAAGTGTATTTGGATAATACGAACTTGATTTATGTGCTGGCACCTAAACGGGCTGATATTGGAAACTTACGCGAAACTTTCTTTATGAACCAAATGCGTGTGGTGGCTCCTGTGATGTGTTCGCCGGTATCAGACTTTGAAGTAGATGGCATGACCTTTGAGATAGGCGGACGTTCCAAGGGACAGAAACAGCTGGCAGGCGTTGCCAACGGCTATGTGGTGAAGGACGACATTGAGTCGGGGTATGCCAACGTGCTTCCCTTGTGGGCTTTTGGTCTGCTGTATTGAAACCGACTGCGCCGTGACTCCGTTGAGCCCGGGCCGCATGGCTTGGAAGTGGCCGGGAGGAGGGAGGACGAAGGCAGTTGAAAGTATCGGAGGGAGGTAACGGTTATTTCCTAAATTATTCGTAACTTTACACCCGAAAAACAACGATATTAAAAAATAGATCTATTTGAAATGAAAAAGAACATTGTACTGTTTATCATGGTGTTGCTGACCATGGCTTCGTGCAAAATGCGAGAAAAGATTGTTTATCTTCAAGACATGAAGGCCGGAGAGTCGGTGATGACGCAACCAATCAATACGTTGAAGTTGGGATTTGGTGACCAACTGAGCGTAAAGGTGACGAGTCAGGCAACACCGGAATTAGCAGAACGTTATAACTTGGAGTCGGGATCGGCTTCTACCCAAAATAAGGAATCTTCGCGCTATACCATTGACGAGAATGGTTGTATCGACATGTTAGGCATCGGCCGCATTACAGTGGCCGGACTGACGCGTGCGGAAGCTGCCGCCCGTATTCAAACTGCCTTCCGCAACGGGGTGCTGAACGATGCCATTGTGACGGTAGCTGCTTATAACCGCTATGTAACCGTGTTGGGCGATGTGGCTAATCCGGGTCAACTCGAAATAAACCGCGATAACTTGACGCTGCTTGAGGCCATTGGCCAGGCCGGTGACTTGAACATTACGGCCCGCCGCGACATGGTAAAGGTGATCCGTCAGGAGGGTAACCAAAGCAAGGTGTACTACGTAGACCTCCGCTCGAAGGACTTGATGAACTCGCCGGTATATAACCTGCAGCAGAACGACGTGGTGTACGTGGAGCCGAACAGCGTGAAGATGGGACAGTCTACGAACAATGCCAATACGATGCGTTCGGTGGGTATGTGGATGTCGATAGCTTCGTTCCTGATGAGTGCGGCTGTGTTGATTTTTAAATAATCCCGATGAACCCTCCCGGCAGCGTTTGTAGGCTGCGCGTGGAGCGGTATCTTGTTCCAAAAATTCCGGCTGTTGCAGACAGGTGCTGCAACAGCCGGAATTTTTGGGTAAGGGGAGGACAGACCGAGAAGCGTGGGGACTGTTTGCGTTTCCTCCCGGTTATCGGTAAGATGCGAATTTCAAACGCACCCAATTATGAATATCAAGCGCAACATCATTTTTGCATTG
>CALCVT010000063.1 GCA_937906495.1 uncultured Prevotella sp. | reverse complement strand
TGCCACCAGCGGTCGAGCCCTAAAGCCCAAAGCACACCAAACGAGGCTGCAACGATAAGCACACTGCTCAAGTTCGTACCAACCGACAAGGCGCGAAGCAATTGGCGGATGCCTGCATCCTCACGGGTTTTAACGGCAAATATTCCTATAACCGACAATACAATTCCGACAGCAGCAATGAGCATGGGGGCCATAACCGCCCGTAACTGCATGTCTACATCACCCGCAAGCATATAGGCTGCAGCACCCAGCGAAGCAGTAGCAAGTATAGACCCGCAATACGACTCGTACAAGTCGGCACCCATACCGGCTACGTCGCCCACATTGTCTCCTACATTATCGGCGATGGTAGCAGGATTGCGCGGGTCATCCTCGGGTATATTAGCCTCAACCTTACCTACAAGATCGGCACCCACATCGGCTGCTTTGGTATAGATGCCACCTCCTACACGGGCAAAAAGCGCTTGCGTCGAAGCCCCCATGCCAAAAGTCAGCATGGTGGTAGTAATGATGCACATTTTGGCAGCCGTATCGCCATTGTCGGGAATGACGGCATTCAACAACAAGTACCAAAAGGAGATATCGAGCAAACCAAGCCCAACTACCACCAGACCCATAACTGCTCCGCTCCTGAAAGCTATGCGCAAACCGCTGTTGAGCGAGGTGCGGGCCGCATTGGCCGTACGGGCTGAAGCTGCGGTGGCTGTTTTCATACCCAAAAAGCCAGCAAGCCCCGAAAAAAATCCACCGGTCAAAAAGGCTACTGGCACCCAGGCATTCTGCACCTTGAATCCATAGGCCATAACACCAAAAAGTACGGCAAGGCCAATAAACACGAGTGCAACAATTTTGTACTGCTGTTTAAGGTACGACATGGCTCCACTACGCACTGCTGCAGCAATGTGTATCATGCGCGGAGTGCCTTCGGAAGTCTTCATCATTTCATGGTAAAAATACCAGGCAAAAAGCAAGGCCAGCAACGAGGCTGCAGGCACAAGCCAAAACAGTGTTGTTCCCATGATTAGCAATAGTTAAAGGGTTCGTGCAATTCATTCCAACCCGCCGGTTGGATTGCTTTTAAAAAAACGACGCAAGGCCGTAAAGTCAATACCGCAAATGTAATGGTTTTATCGTTTCTATGCATCTGCAGAACAAAAAAAATAACAGAAAAATTGCCATATAGGCACAAAATGCCCTTTGGACTGCCATCTTCCAATATGCAAGGCTCAGCAAAGTCGCAGAATATTTGTAACTTCGCCACACGAAACTGCGCCAGGCGGACTATGCAACGGCTACAACGCCTTTACCGCACATCCGCCCATTATGTGCGCAGCTCTTATCTGTGCTGTATCATGACTTATAAACAAGAAAAAATCAAGCCTTACGGCGAAGAAGGCTCCAAAGGCAAACAGGTGGAACAAATGTTTGACAGCATTGCCCACTCATACGACTTACTGAACCATACTCTTTCGTTTGGTATCGACAAGCATTGGCGCAAAGCAGCCATCAACTCGCTGAAGAATCACAAACCGCAACGCATGCTCGACGTGGCCACAGGCACCGGCGATTTTGCCATTTTGGCAACACGCGAACTCGCACCCAAGGAACTGCTTGGCGTAGACCTGTCGGAAGGTATGATGAACGTAGGCCGCAAAAAAGTGGCCGAGGCCGGATTGCAACACATTATACACTTTCAGCGCGAAGACTGCCTGAACCTGAGTTTTCCGGACAATAGCTTTGATGCTGTTACCGTAGCCTACGGCATCAGAAACTTTGAAGACCTTGACCGCGGACTGAGCGAAATGTGTCGCGTACTGCGCCCGGGGGGCCGACTGGTTATTATAGAACTAACCTCGCCCGTACGCTTTCCCATGAAACAGCTCTTTACTTTCTACTCACATGCCTTTATGCCGGCGCTGGGCAAGCTAATCTCACGCGACAGCCGTGCTTACACCTACCTGCCTGCTACAATGGAAGCTTTTCCGCAGGGCGAAGAAATGCAGGGGATTCTGCGTAAAGCAGGATTTACGGAGGTTTGCTTCAAGCGTTTTACTTTTGGACTGAGTACCATGTACACCGCTGCTAAACTTATGAAGTAACAACCGACACACGCTGCAAGCCTGCTGTATAGCTGCCTGCCAAATCATGCTACCAAACACCTACTAAATAACTATTGATAACTATGGACAAACAATCACTTCGCATTGTATATATGGGCACACCCGACTTTGCCGTTGAGCCTCTGCGTAAACTGGTTGAAGGAGGATACAATATTGTGGGAGTCATTACGATGCCTGATAAACCCATCGGACGCCACCAAACGGAACTTTCGGCATCACCGGTTAAAAAGTATGCTACAGAGCAGGGACTACATGTATTACAGCCTGAAAAACTAAAGGACCCGGCCTTTATTGATGAATTACGCGCATTGCAGGCTGACTTGCAAATTGTAGTAGCCTTCAGAATGCTGCCGGAAGTAGTTTGGAACATGCCTCGGCTGGGCACATTTAACCTTCACGCTGCCCTGCTTCCACAATACCGAGGGGCTGCACCGATTAACTGGGCTATCATAAACGGCGATACCGAAACAGGTATCACAACCTTCTTTTTGGACCACACCATTGATACAGGAAGCGTTATACAAAGAGTACCTGTTCCTATTCTGGATACAGACAATGTGGAGGACGTGCACGATAAACTAATGCACCTGGGCAGCGACTTGGTAATCGAAACTGTTGACAACATACTTGCAGGTACCATTAAACCTATTCCGCAAGAAGAACTCATTACCGACGAGCCTTTGCGGCCTGCTCCAAAAATATTTAAAGAAACTTGCCGCATAAACTGGAGCCTGGGAGTGAAACGTACATACGACTTTGTGCGCGGACTATCGCCCTACCCCGCTGCATGGACCGAACTGGTTGTGGCTGACAAACGCACAGTACTCAAAGTTTATGCAACGGCCAAAGAGTTCGATACTCCAAACGAACCTGCGGGAACCTTGCTTACCGACGGACGTACATACATGAAAGTTGCACTCGAAGATGGATACCTACAACTGCTGACCATACAACTGGCTGGCAAAAAACGGATGAACACAGTAGACTTCTTACGGGGATTTCATGCTGCCGATAACATGAGGGTTGAATAGTTGAGTAGTGCATTTGCGTAGAACATTTAACATACAAGCAAAGTGAGCAAGCTGAAGCGTAAAGCAGGACTGGCGCTGTTTGTGGTAGTTATTGTACTGATAGCTTACAATATTTCAGTACTTAGAGACTTGAATGACTTTACTGAAAAAGTATGGCTACACCGCACTAACTCGCTCGAAAAGATGGAAGAAAAGGAAAATCGCTTTCCGAATTTCGAAGTCGACCTGGTTTTTAGAAACAATGGGGTATTTGATGTGACGCACAATGCAGACACTTCATTCAATCTGCGTATAGACCGCTATCTGGCAGACATTGCACAAGATGAAGACCGAATGTGGATGGATATTAAGAACCTGAACAAGCAGAATGCTCCATGCATGCTGCAAACACTCGATTCGCTTTGCCACCGGTATCAGGTTGACAAAAATCAACTTATTATAGAAAGCAAGAATCTCAATGCACTCAGCCTTTTTACACGCGCCGGCTACTATACCTCCTACTATGTTGATTATGACAAACCAAGCAGACTAAGCGATGCAGAGATTGAGAAGTGCATTGCGCATCTGCAACGAGTGGCCGACAGCGACAAGGTTGAAGCGCTCTCGTTTCCTGGCTGGTGGTACGACGAAATTAGCGACCATCTGCATCGCAATATAGATTTGCTCACCTGGAAGCACCGCACTACAAAGTTCGGGCTTTTAGCACTTCCCTCAAACCGTGAGATTCTTGAAGATCCACAGGTAAAGGTTATTCTTGTTAAATCGAAAGGCAAGTATCACCGGTAGGCAACTTTGTGCCTGCTTGCATGAAACGACATCTACCCTTCAGAAAACTACAAAACGCTTTAAGCCCGGATACCATATCAAACAGGCACCCGGGCTTAAGCATTCAAAACATGTTTAAACGGCCGCTTTACTAAAAGCAGGTATACGCAATCAGGATATAAATGAAACAGGAAGTTCAGAAGTTCGATTACAGTACTACGAATACTTAACCTCCTTCAATAAGTCTTGAAACACCAATCCGGCTAAAGTAAAGCCAAAGATGGCTGTAATGTGTGCCAAACTTCCATTTATCTGAGCTTTATAACCAAGTGGCTCATCGGACTCACCTAAGTTATGTAGGAGTTCGTCACTATATACGCATTTAAACTTACGTGCCGGATACGCTCCTTGCTTTTTAAACTTACGACGCAAGGCTGCTCCTAACGGACAGCCCTTTACTTTCCAAAACTCGGCTACGTCAACCTTTGTGGGATCGAGTTTGAGGGCTGCACCCATCGATGAGAATAAACGAGCCCTTGAACGGGTTGCACAAAGTATAAGCAACGCCTTATCCTGCAACGAATCGATGGCATCAATCACATAATCGTAGCTGTCTAAATCAAATTCGTGAGCCGTAGATGCAGTAAAAAAACAATGAATGGCCTCGATTTCGGCCTCGGGATTGATTGTAAGCAGACGAGCCTTGAGTGCATCAACTTTGACTTGTCCAACAGTTTCGGTAGTAGCCATCAACTGACGATTAATGTTGGTAATGCAAACTTTATCGGAGTCGACTAAAGTAATACGACGAATACCTGTGCGCACCAAACTCTCGGCACACCAGCTTCCAACACCGCCTACACCAAAAATGATGACCCGGGCACAGGCTATACGTTCCATGCCTTCAGCACCCAATAGCCTATATGCACGATTGAAAATAGGATTTTCCATACGGGAAAGTTATAGAAACCAAGAATATATAGACTACTAAAAGTTTGGAGTTGTAGCCAAAGCTTGCATAGAGGGGAAAAGGATGTCTGCCCCTTCATTTAGTAATGCGCTTTCGGGAAGCGGACCTGTATTGACTGCTATAGTATAAATGTTTGCTGCTACAGCTGCACGCACACCCAGGGGAGCATTTTCTACAACAACGGCCTCCCACGGCTGCAGTCCGGCTTTATCCAATCCCATCAAGTAAGGCTCCGGATTAGGTTTTCCATGTTTTACATCTTTACTCGATACTATAAGTTCGGGAGTAAAGAAACCGGGGTAGTTATGTTCCAGACGATCGAGTAATGATTTTTGTCCGCTTCCTGTTACTACAACTATTTTCAAACCTAAGTCTTTGACCCGCTGCAAAAGTTGCTCGGCACCTGGCATCTTGGGGGCTTCGGGACAAGCGTTAAAGAGACGGCATTTTTCCTGATAAATTTGTTCCACCTCCTCGGGAGTAGCATCTCGATTCCAATAGCGCCGGGTTAAGATGTTGATGGTAGCAGCTCCTGTACGGCCTTCATGCATATAGGCCTCTTCGGTTGTCATAGCCAACCCAAACTCTGTACATACTTTAGCCCACGAACGGGCATGGTTAGGCATGGAATCGAAAAGTACGCCGTCCATATCGAAAAGCACGGCCTTCGGGGTAAAAGCCTCATAGCCGTGCTTCCTTAAATATAAGTTCACTGTATTCATTTGGCTGTAGATTATTTATCAATACACAAAAAACTTAGGGGTGCTACATCGCGTAAAAGCTAACGAGATGTAGCACCTCCAAAATCAACTGGCCATCAAGCCAACATCGTATTTTGCTTACAGACGGGCCTTAATAGCCTCGCTCTCTGCTTCGTATCCGGGCTTACCCAGCAGCGCAAACATATTCTTCTTATAGTTCTCTACGCCCGGCTGGTTAAAAGCATTTACTCCAAGCAACTGGCCGCTAATGCCACAGGCACGCTCAAAGAAGTAAATGAGCTGGCCTAAATGATACTCATCTAAACGCTCCATGCTAAGGCGCATGTTAGGCACACCACCATCAACATGGGCAAGTTGTGTACCGAGTTCAGCCATTTTATTGACATAATCTACACGCTTGCCTTCCAGGAAGTTGAGGCCATCCAAATTTTCATTATCATGCGGGAAGAGCACCTCGTGTTCAGACTCTTCTACCGAAATAACTGTTTCGAAAATGGTACGTTCTCCCTGCTGAATCCACTGTCCCATAGAATGGAGGTCAGTAGTAAAGTCAACTGCTGCGGGGAAAATTCCTCGTCCGTCCTTGCCTTCGCTTTCGCCGTAAAGTTGTTTCCACCATTCGTTCATAAAGTGCAACTTGGGCTGAAAATTCACCAGGATTTCTATCTTAGAACCGCATCGATAGAGTGCATTGCGATAAGCGGCATATAATTCGGCCGGGTTCTCAGCAAAAGGAACCTCAGGGGCGGTAAGTTTTTCCATATCGGCTGCACCTTTTACCAATGCTTCGATATCATAACCTGCGCAGGCTATTGGCAACAGACCAACTGGAGTGAGCACCGAGAAGCGACCACCTACGTTATCGGGAATTACAAAACTCTTATATCCCTCGGTGTCGGCAGTTATGCGGGCTGCACCTTTATGAGCATCGGTAACGGCAACAATTACCTTTCGGGCCATTTCTATGCCACGCTGGTCTTCGCACTGCTTACGCAAAAGGCGGAAGGCCAAAGCGGTCTCAGTTGTTGTACCACTCTTGGAAATATTGATAACACCGAATTTACGGCCTTTAAGATAGGCCATGAGTTCGTAAAGATAGTCTTCACCAATATTGTTTCCGGCAAAGAGCATGATGGGATTCTTTCCATCATTTGTCAACCATTCGAAACTATTTCCTAAGGCTTCGATTACGGCACGGGCTCCCAAATAGCTGCCACCGATACCTGCAACAACTATGGTATCGCAATTCTCGCGCAGTACCTGAGCCGTCTGCTTCAAATCGGCCAAATGCTCAGGTGTAATACTAGAGGCTAGATGAAGCCAACCTAAAAAATCATTTCCTGCACATGTACCGGCCTCCAAAGCCTGTTGTGCTGCTTTTACTTTGGGTTCAAGTGCCTTGATGGCACCGACTGGCACAAATGGCTCAGCCTTGCTTACATTTAAGCTTATGTTTTTGCTCATACAAAACTTAGTTTGTGTTTTCGTTCAATATATTACAAGCCGCCTGCAAACTATATTGGCAAAGCAGCTACGCCAACTGAACTAAATAGCTGTCCGGTTAGCTTCGTTGCCACAAAGATAGCACAATCTGTGGGGTGGGCCAAGCCTTCACATCTATTTTTTAGCTTCCCTCTGCTCTTCTACGCCTCTGAGCTTTTCCTAAAGTTAATATCCAAGCACTTGCCGCTAACCTTACAGCACTACACTTGAAAGTTTTACACTTTATCCTGCCATAGACTGCCATGCAGTAAAACAAACATCAAGTAATATGCACCCGAAGGTTGACAATATTGTAGGAATATTACAATAGTCCTTCAGCTAAAAACATGGTACGGTAATATTCTGCTTTCTTTTCTAGCTTAAGAGGATAAGCACGACTGCTACTGGGCATGCGATATAGACGCATTGAGCGGTTATCGAAAATAAAATCTGTACTCGCTCCTACAGGCGGCTCGGGTACGACAAAGTGACTACGCAGGGTGTCCGTGGCCTTCTGACCGGTAGTGACAATGGCACGACACTTGGGTATACGGCGTAACAAAGCATCAATATCAGTATGTTCTACGACTTCCAAATATTTGTCCGAGGCATTATCCTGCAAACGATTTACAGCGCAGGCCGTATCATAAAGTGCGACTCCGAGTTGCTCGAGGAAATTCTCCAGTAACGGCTGATTAAAGCGCTTGTTGGGCACATCAACGAAGTAGTCGCGATTTTGGAAGAAAATAAGCCCAAATATACGCCACATATCGTTTTGCATATTAGGGTAAAAAAAGGGCATAGACCAACGTTTTTGCTGCGGGGGAAAACTTCCGAGCATCAAGATGCGCGCATTGGGCGGCAAAAAAGGTTCAAGCGGATGACGTTCCATATTTAAACAATAAACTGCGCCATAGGAATATCGCCTGCAACAAAACATAGAGCGAAATTCCTATGGCGCACAAACAAGTGGTTACTTCAATTAAAGAGTCTTGAGGTAACGCTCTACTTCGATAGCTGCCTTACAGCCACTTGCCGCTGCTGTAATGGCCTGACGATAGTGAGGATCGGCCACATCGCCTGCAGCAAATACACCGGGCACACCAGTACGGGGTGAATCGCCCTCAGTAATGATGTAGCCAGTTTCGTCGGTCTTAACCCAAGGCTTGAACAAATCACTGTTGGGCTTATGGCCAATTGCCAGGAAGAAACCATCGATAGGAAGGTCATACTGACGTTCGTCAGCCTCGCCTTTGCGATGTACAAGGTGAGCACCTTCAACACCATTCTCACCATAAAGGCCAAGCGTATTAGTTTCGAAGAGCACTTCAATTTTAGGATTCTCCATTACGCGGTCCTGCATAGCTTTAGAAGCACGAAGGAAAGGCTTACGCACAATCATATATACCTTCTGTGCCAAACCTGCCAGATAAGTAGCCTCCTCGCAAGCCGTATCACCGCCACCTACAACAGCAACGACTTTTTTGCGATAGAAAAAGCCATCACAAGTAGCACAGGCACTTACACCCATGCCCTGATACTTCTTTTCATCGGTCAGACCCAAGTACTTGGCCGAAGCACCGGTAGCAATAACCAAAGTTTGGCACTGTTCCTGCGTATCATCATCAAACCACACCGTATAGGGAGCCTGCGAAAGGTCTACCTTTA
This sequence comes from uncultured Prevotella sp., assembly GCA_937906495.1. Taxonomy (GTDB): domain Bacteria; phylum Bacteroidota; class Bacteroidia; order Bacteroidales; family Bacteroidaceae; genus Alloprevotella. Next base: position 14,434 of record CALCVT010000063.1, on the reverse strand, counting down.
CAGCCGTAGCAGTACGTACTTCGGCACCAAAGCGTTCGGCCTGTTTGCGCAGTCCGTCCATCATTTCATTGGCATCAATACCCTCGGGAAATCCAGGATAGTTCTCAATTTCGGTAGTGATGGTCAGCTGGCCGCCGGGCTGGAGACCTTCGTAAACCACGGGTTTCAAACCCGAACGACCTGCGTAGATTGCAGCGGTATAACCGGCGGGGCCGGAACCAAGTATCAAACAAGAAATCATAAGTTTGTATATGTATAAGTTAATGTCTGAAGTTGTGCACATACTTATAGGTATGCACAACGCTGACTAATTATTTACCTCAAGTCAATAATCTCAATACCGGGATGTTGCTTTTGATTAAATTTGAACGTAGCATCGCCCCAACGGCGGTGGGTGCGAATACTATTAACACGTATACGCGACCACTCACCTCTATTATCCTTAATACGGATGGAATAAGGCAATTGCGTTTTCTTATCAATAACTGCTATGAGTAACTGGATAGCATTCGATTTGTCTTGAGCAACCAAACGTACTTCGTGACATGCCTTTCCATTGTACGTTGTATTGGCCAGACGCAGATCGTAACCTTTTTTGTATAGGTCAACAAATGTATAGGGGTTTACCTGCTGCAACTCGGCGTTTGTTGGATTGCTTACGTTCACTTCGTCGCTCCCAGTCATCATGGTCCACTGTGTGCGGCCATCAAACCAAGTGGTCATGCCGTCAGACGTAATTTTAAACTTATTACCCTGCACATACAGGTGTCCTTGCACAGTGCCATCCTCTACTACGCCTTTAAAACGTGTACCTTCGAACGAGGCTTCAATCCCCCCGCTATTCTTAAGTTTAGCCGCAGTTTGGTCGAGCACCTGACGAGCGGTCTGAGCCATGCCGGATACGCTTACTGCACAAGCTGTAAACAAAGTAAAAAAGATATTCTTGAGTTTCATTGCATTCGCCTTTAAGAAAAATGTTTGTGCAAATATAGTTTTTTCTGTCCAATAACGCTCAATGCACTCCGATTTTTTAGGTTTTATAAGGCTACAAACGATAAACTGAGATTTACCTACAAACTTTTGCTGCAGGCAAATCTCAGCTCAAAGAAAGTTGTATATACAAAAAAAGTGGTACTGCTATACTACTACGACCTGATAGCAGCTATTTTAGCTTCGAGGTCCATTTCGTCGCTTACAAGAACTTCGCGTGGCTTAGAGCCTCGCACCGGACCAACAATGCCAGCACGTTCCAATTGGTCCATTAGCCGGCCTGCACGATTATAGCCAATAGCAAATTTACGCTGTATAAGTGAAGTTGAACCTTGCTGATGTATCATAATCAACCTGGCAGCCTCTTCAAACATCGGGTCGAGCGACTCACGGTCTATTTCGGCTACAGCGCTACCTGTGTCACCATCAACAGGCGGTTCTGGCAGTTCGAAAGCCGATAAGTAACCTTGCTGATGACTGATAAAGTCATTGATTTTCTCTACCTCTTGCGTATCAACATAAGCACATTGCACGCGCACCGGTGTATTACCTGCCAAAAACAACATATCGCCCTTACCTATTAGCTGGTTTGCGCCACTTTGGTCCAAAATGGTACGGCTGTCAATCTGCGACATGACCTTAAAGGCCATCCGGGCAGGGAAATTGGCTTTAATTGTACCCGTAATAATATTTGTCGTAGGGCGTTGTGTAGCTATAACCATATGAATGCCTACTGCACGGGCTAGCTGGGCTATACGGGCTATGGGTAACTCGACTTCCTTGCCTGCTGTCATAATCAAATCGCCAAACTCATCAATTATTACTACAATATACGGCATATAGTCGTGTCCCTTATCGGGGTTGAGTTGGCGTGATTTAAACTTGGCATTATACTCCTTTATGTTTCGGACCTTAGCCATTTTGAGCAAAATGTAGCGTTGATCCATCAGTTGGCATAAACTTTTAAGCGTTTGTACCACCTTGGTTACATCAGTAATGATGGGATCTTCAGCCTCATCGGGTATTTTAGCCAAAAAGTGCTTCTCTATGGGCGAATAGATGGAGAACTCCACCTTCTTGGGGTCTACCATTACGAACTTGAGCTCTGATGGATGCTTTTTATAAAGCAATGAGGTTATGATGGCATTCAAACCTACAGACTTTCCTTGTCCGGTAGCACCGGCCACTAGCAAATGTGGCATCTTTGCAAGGTCTACCATGAACACTTCGTTTGTAATGGTTTTACCCAAGGCTATGGGTAAATCAAAGGTCGACTCCTGAAACTTTCGTGTATTAATAATACTTTCCATAAGCACAATCCGAGGATTCTTGTTGGGCACTTCAATACCGATAGTTCCTTTGCCCGGAATAGGTGCTATAATACGAATGCCAAGAGCAGAAAGTGAGAGGGCTATATCGTCTTCAAGATTGCGTATTTTATTGATACGCACTCCCGGGGCCGGGGTCACTTCAAAAAGCGTAATAGTAGGACCCACTGTGGCCTTGATGCTGGATATTTCAACACCGAAATTGCGCAATACATTAATAATACGTTCTTTATAGGCATGCTGCTCAGCCTTATCTACTACAGGCTGCTCACCCTCATCAGACTGCTGTAAAAGCGACAAGGTCGGAAATTTATAATGTTCCAAATCCTTACGCGGATCGTAAGGTTCAAGTTCACGCACTTCCTCAACCGTAGGACCTGAAGCTTTATCGAGTTGAACGCTATCGGTAATTGTCAGTTCCGGAGCACTGGCTACAACCTGATTGTGAGGTTCCGCGGCTGACGCGTCATCGCAGTCTGCCTCTTCTTCATCTAAATCTACGGAGTTTTCTGGCATGTCATCACTGTCATCCTCCTCCTCTTCGTCGGCTTCATATTCTGCATCGTTATCTTCTTCATAAACGTCCGCTTCTGCATCTGAATCCTTAGTCTCTGCAGCCTTGTCCTTTTTCTTTTTCGGAAGTTTTAGGTTGATATAGTCTTGCGGGTGCATCATCTTGCGTACTACACTTACGGTTTCACTTGTCAGATACATGAAATAGAATACGGCAACCGCGACAACCACAATCCAAATACCAAATTGTCCTAATGTTTGAATCAGCCAATCGCGGATGTAATCACCATGTCCGCCACCAAGTCTAAAACTAAACCACTCTGTAGCAGACTCAGGCAGCAGAGCAGTAAGAAGACTTAGTAAAAGCGACCCCCAAATCATTACGATTGCAAAGTTAAGGAACCACTTCCACAAGCGTACTTGGTATGCTCCGGTAAGTTTAACGCCAAGCAATAGCGTAAAAATGGGAATCAAAATGGAGGGTACTCCAAAACAATCGTCCATAAAGTAGTTGGAGATATAAGCTCCGAGTTTGCCACCATAATTGGCTGCAACCTCTAAATTGCCATTTTGCACACCGGCCTGGTCGGCCCGCCCGGTAACTATGTTCGATATTAAACATACAATTAAATAAAGGCTAAATAAGATTGTGCAAATTCCGGCAATAAATCGGTAACTCTCGGTGCCGAGCATCTCTTTGAAGCTAGCACGGCAAGCACTATGCCTGTGTTTAAGTTTTTGCCAAAATCCCACAGGAGCCGGCGTCCTGCCCGGTGTTTTTTTACGGGACTTGGTAGTATTGTTTGATTTGCTGGGCATTTTACTTTGATATTCGTATTCTTTATTTCAGTTAAAACGTTAGTGCTGAGGCTGCTTACTTTGTAGTATAAAAGTCAATAAGCCGACTGATGGCTCGCTGGCAAACCGGACAAAAAGCGGGATACTCATTGGTTTTCATACGGCAGTCCTGATAGCCTCTGTATACTCCTTTTGACATATAGCCACCTCCTTCATACACTCCTATGCTGTTGCGCTTGGCTGAATCGGGCTTGGTAGGAACGAGTGTTCCCTGTGGCAACATATCCCTCCATTTCAAGTTAAAGTCACAAAGTGTAGAGATATTTTGCTCCCATGGTTCTACGTCAGGATAATAGTAATTTACATATTGGTCATCATAATAATACTCATCTGCCAATCCGGCAAAACTATGACCGAACTCATGCACAACAACCGGCCTATAGTCTGCATGGTGGGTTGTAGTCAGCGTATAGCTATTGTATATGCCACCTCCGCCGTAGGTATGAGTATTGGCTAGAATGATTATGTGCTCATAAGGTATGCCCACAAGCAAATTGTGCAAGTCGCGCTGGCGCAATGTGGTAAGATAACGATCAAAATAAAAGGTCGAGAAATGCGAACTCAGCGCTGTATGACGCCAGAGCCTTTCCTTAGGGATACTTACATCTGAATCCTGCGATGCTGCCGCAACTGCCACAAAATTAAAGCGGTCGGCATAAGTTTTAAAAGGCTCATGACTCAAAATAGCATCGACTGCCTCGTGGGCTGCAGCATAAAATTGGTCTGACTGGCTTGCAGTATATCCTTCAGCAACAATAGCAACATCAATTTTATCTATCGGACTGCCACTACGATGCAAGAATCGATGAGGCGTTACAGGTAGGTTGTCTAAATTACGGATTAAAATATCATCGGGGCGCACCTCATGGGTCAGCGTAATAGCTTGACCATCTTTTTTAAAACTATACAGACGTACTGTTACTTCTGCCGCCTCTTTCGGCATGGGTAACAAAAAGGAATTTTCAAACGACCTGCTGGTGCGAGTTGCTTCTTCGGTAGTTAGCCACTCTTGAAAAAGCGTTGAAAATGACTGGCAATAAAGCACCTTACCCGTTTTAATACTACGCATACAAATATCTCCATTACCCCTAAGCGGAAGACTGTCTAGACGGGCTGTACGACCTGCCCATCCCTTAAAACTGGAAAGCTCTGAAATGGATATATGTTGCGAATTGTTATTGCCACTAAATTGATAATCTATACGCAAGGTACGTTCGGGCACTGCTGCTGTTTGTTGTGCCTGCATCACAGGAACACAAAGAGCTGAGAAAAAGAGGGTAGCTATGTATCTAATCATTTTTTCGTTATATAAATTAAGCCTATGCGCCAACCGAAGGCACTGATTGTTACGGTGCGAAGTTACATAAAAAGCTTGAAAAAGCGAAGGCTCTGCAGTTCTCTATCGAAAAAGATTAACGATTTACCCGTTTTGCCTGGATGTTTAGGTGCAGCACTCAGCTTCCTGACAAATAGTCTGCTGCCAAGTCTCTATCAATAATAGCTGTAAAACTTTTAACAATGCCTGCTTATTATTTTAAATACCTTCTAAATTGCAGGAAGAGCTATTGCCCTAATGAGCAGAACTCTATGAGTCAGCAACAAAGTATACAACAACCCGACCCTATAACCGTTGTTTCGGCCACACCATTGGCCCGGGGCTGTTTATTGCCTGCAATGTCTTATATATTACCAGCTACACAAATACTACCACCTGCATTTGGGCATATAAAATCGTCTCAGCTAACTACAATCAACGCACTCTTGCTGTTCGTTTCAATTATGTTACCCTTTTCGACTTGCCCCGCAGTACATAATGATTCTTCAAATAACCAAATCTGCCCTGCAGGCGTTGATTATTCCGTATTTTTAAACTATCTTTGCTTCGCAAACGTCAATTTATCTGTCATCACACCTCCGACAGAACATTTTACACGGCATTACACTGCAACTTAAGTATTAGCACCAATGCCCATAACCAAAATGTGATTGAACTCTGCGAACCAACACTGCGCAAAGTTTGGAACACAAACCTACTATTCACCCGTTCAATTCTTTTAAGTTACGAAAACGCTCCAACGCATTTTACGCATAGTCGTCGGTATTGCCCTTACCGCCTACCTTATTCTGCTGGCCGTTCTGAATTTCGGACCGACCCAGCAAGCGCTTACCCATACCATAGCAGCAGAACTAAGCAACAAACTGCAAACCAAAGTTGCTATAGAAAACATTCAAGTAGGGCTATTTAACCGAATCATTATCAATGGAGTTACGATTAAAGACAAGCAACAAAACAACTTGCTTAAGGCCAAACTGATGACAGCTAAAGTTGAACTGCGCTCGCTATTTAAAGAACAACTCTCCTTGCGAACCATCTCGATTCTCGACGCAGATATCAAACTTTACAAAGCCAAGCCCAATGCTCCTGCCAATTTTCAGTTTATTATCGATGCTTTTGCCAGCAAAAAGAAAAAGGGACCCTCTGAACTGAACCTGCGTATCAACTCTCTCATACTCCGAAGAGTAAATTTATACTATGACGAATTATACAAAGAACGCACTAGCAATCGTTTCAACCCCTCGCACATAGGCATCAACAACGTCAACGCCAATATTAGTCTCAAGAATATTACAAAAGATGAACTCGACCTGCATGTACGTTCGTTTGCATTTAGCGAACAAAGCGGATTCGAACTTCGCAAACTACGCTTTACACTGCATGCCAATCGCACACGGGCCGAAATTATAGACTTTGACTTAAAATTACCTCATTCCCGTATTTCGCAGAGTGAGTTGGTAGCTACCTATAATGCACGCAACGGCTGGCACAATTTATGGCCAACGCTTCGCTTGCAAGGCAATATCAAAAACACTCAAATTGAAGTTGCCGATTTAAAGCCATTAGTCAACATTCCCCAATCCTTGCAGCTGGCACTCAGCGTGTCTGCCAAATTTGACATTACGCCTCGCTACTTGCGTATAAACAATATTTACATTTCGGAGGCATCTGACCGTCTGCAACTCGTGGCTCAAGCTCACATGAACCGCAGCAACGGACAATTTACCGACTATAATGTTCAACTCAAAAATTTGGATATCCGCCAGGATTTCTGCCAAACGGCTATGAGTTGGATTGGCAATCGCGCTGCCAGTGCCGAAAGCATGCTCAAAAACCTGGGCGAAATTACACTTAATGGCCAGTGCTACTACAACCCCAAAAGCCAAAGCCACGGGCACCTCAATATGCTCACTGCTGCCGGATTGCTCAACGCCAAAGCTACATGGCATAACAACCTCGTACGCACCGAGATAAAACTCACACAAGTAAATCCGGCACAAGTTGCTGGAAACAACCGTCTGCCACAACTACTCACGCTAAACGGAAAGGTTGACATAGAACTGAACAACAGCCGTTTACAAGCCATTGGCGGAAACTTACATGTAGGGCAATTGCTTTGGAATTCACATCAGTACAAAGACATCCGCATTGATGGACAATATGCCCCCGGGATGGTTGATGTTGCTGTGAACTGCGACAATCCTCATGCCGACATCCACGCACGTACTATAGCACGCCTTCAAGGCAAACGTTTGAACGAACTGAGTGTTAAAGGTAACATCGGACAGTTCACCCCTTCATTATTAGGGTTGCATACACCTTACGGAACAGCCAGCTTTAAAGCCGACTTGGATGTCGACCTCAAACAACTTGCAAGCAATACTCCCTCCGGACACCTGAACATCCAAAACTTCAGCATGAATGGTGCCCCGCAAGGTAACTACCACGTAAATAAAGTTGAGGCACACCTCAAGCAAGATACCCAACAACAAGGAAGCCTAAAACTACGCAGCGATTTTCTCGATGCCGAAATGCACGGACCACTAACTTCTAAACGACTTATTAACGGCGGTATGGCCTTATTGGCACGCAGCCTGCCCGGACTGTTAAAGCAACCCGCAGCGCCCGTAGCTCCAACAGACCGATGGGAAATAAAGGCCAGCTATAAAGATCGCGGATTTGCCAAAAATATGCTCGGCATCAAATTACAGATTGACGAACCTCTGGAGCTCCAGGGCTACATTGACGCTACCGACAAGCAATCGTCATTAACACTGTTTACAAACCATCTTAATATTAACGGCCAAGTATTCGACAATCCAAGTGTCTACTTCCATGGTCAGGGCAGCAGCTACCAGTGTCTTGTCAAAGCCGAACGACAGCTGGCCGGCAAACCCTTTAAGATTATAGCCAATGTTCATACACAAGACAGTGCACTTATTACCCGTGTTGACTGGAAAGCTCTAAACGACAAAGCCTACTATGGTGCAGCAGAGTGTCACACCCGTTTTATACCCGGTGGGCAAACGGTAAACTTCAGTACGCACATCCGCCCCACCCAATTTGTACTCGATGGTGTTGTGTGGAATATTGCCTCGGGCAATCTTTCGCTAGTTAACCGCGAACTCGCCTTTAATAATATACGCGTGAGTCATGAGCAACAAGCCCTTAATGTAAACGGCAAACTGACCCCTCAACAAAACGATTCAATTACTGCCGACCTTAAGGATATCGACATTGACTATATTCTCGAACTGGTTAACTTCCACGCTGTTGAATTTGGCGGACGTGCAACCGGTAAAGCCACATTTACCAAATCTACCAACAAACCGCAACTACATGCCCAACTCCACATACCCGACTTTACCTTCAACCATGGCAACATGGGCGATACGCACATCACCGGCTCATGGAACCCGAAAGACAACCGCATCATACTCGATGCCGACATGAAACTTCCGCAAGGACATGGTTTAGGCACTAAGGTAAAGGGGTATGTTTCGCTTGCCGAAAAAGGACTTGAACTCAACATCCATGCCAACCGCACAAACCTTCGATTTTTGCGACGCTACATGGACGGTATCTTCGAAGACTTTAGTGGCGAAGCTACCGGAGAGGTCAAACTCTACGGACCCTTTAAAGCGCTCGACTTTAATGGTAAACTTAAAGCTTACGCCAAGGCTCGGATACCTTCAACAGGTGTTCACTATATTGTGTCTGACGGCGAGGTCGTTCTCTCACCGGGCGAATTTGCCTTTAAGCACTTTAAAGTTGAAGATGGCAGGGGCGGTACAGCAACAGCTACAGGCTATTTGCGGCACACGCATCTTAAAGAGTTGAATTATGCCTTCGACATTCAAGCCAAACATTTGCTCTGCTACGATATGCCCGAAAGTATGGACCTTCCATTCTACAGTTCAACCACCGGCTCAGGCAACGTACACCTGCAAGGAAAACCCGGCCAATTCATAGCCGACATAAATTTGCGACCCGAAGCGCCTACTACATTAGTTTATACCCAAGGGTCGCCCGAAGCATTGTCAACCGATGACAGCATGGTACGCTTCAGAGCAGCCAGGGATAAACACAGCAAATACTTACATGGTAGCCAAGGAGCTTTGAACGAAGAAACAACTGACGAAGGAGAGGAACAATCAGCAGACAACGAACAACAGCAGTCGACTACGGACATTATTCTTAATTTCCTTATCGACATGAATCCGGCCGCCCAGCTCAAAATCATTACCGACCCGCGTTCGGGCGATGCATTGACGGCCTACGGCAATGGTCCTATTCGCGCTACATTCCACAACAAGGGTAACTTCGAAATGTATGGCATCTACCGACTTACACGCGGCACGTACAAAATAAGTGTACAAGACATTATCCGAAAAGACCTTACTCTGCAGAGTGGAAGTACCATAACCTTTGGCGGAAATCCTATGGAGGCTGACCTCGGGCTTAAAGCAGTATACACAGTGAACGGTGTATCGCTCAGCGACCTAAACTATGGCGCCGGATTTTCGCAAAAGTCAGTCAAGGTAGACTGTATCCTAAATATAGGGGGCAAAGCCAAAGCACCGCAAGTAAACTTCGACCTGGATTTACACAATATTTCAGACGATGAGAAACAAATGGTAAGGCAACTCATTGCTACTGACGAAGACATGAACCGGCAGGTAATTTACCTGCTCGGAATTGGCCGCTTCTATGCAGCTAACACCCAATCGTCAGTCGGACAGGCATCAAGCCAACAACAAAGCGCCGCCGCCATGCGTTCGTTCCTGTCGACAACACTGACAAGTCAGCTCAATAACGCCATCTCCTCGGCCTTGGGCAACAAGTCACATTGGAGTTTCGGTACCAATGTTGCTCCGGGAACACTTGGCTGGAGCGATATCGAGGTAGATGGACTGCTACAAGGCCGTCTCTTCAACGACCGCCTGCTTATTAACGGCAATTTCGGCTACCGTGACCGCCCCACATATACATCAAACTTTGTTGGCGACTTCGACATCCGCTACTTGCTTACGCCACGAGGCAACATCAGCTTGCGGGCATATAGCGAAACAACCGATCGCTATTTTACAAAGTCATCGCTCACCACACAAGGAGTTGGCGTAACCCTCCAGCGCGACTTTAATACCTTAGGCGACTTGTTTAATATCGGCAAACGCCGCCAGCGCAAGCGTTCTAAAGACTTAAAGACGAACGACAAAAAAAATAAGGAAAGTGTAAGCACATCAGCAAATAGCGAAAAAGACAACTAAACTTCGCTATTCTGACACACAATTTTAATACTCAATAACCTATGAGGCAGCTACAGCCGCTGCATCGCCGGTTATTGAGTTTTTTTTGCGTTTTTGCCTAAAAATCATGGCATACAAGCACCTAAACTTCCCCTTTTTTATGTAACTTTGCTGCCGTAAACTAAATGAGGTAACTATCTGAGCTAAATTTAGACGTAAACGAACACCATTAATACAGTAAAGAAATTATGGAAAAAAGCGCATTACAGATTGCACGTGCTACTTATCAGCCCAAGCTTCCTGCTGGTCTTCGTGGCAATGTAAGCATTAAGGAAGGCGAACCCACTCAGAGTGTGGACGATCAGGAAGAAATCAAAAAACTCTTCCCCAACACCTACGGAATGCCTCTCGTAGAGTTCGTTCCAAGCGATGAGAAGAAAACTTATGCACCGATGAACATCGGTATCATCCTTTCGGGTGGTCAAGCTCCTGGCGGACATAACGTAATCTGCGGCCTTTATGACGAACTAAAGAAACAAAACGCAGCTAATAAGCTCTACGGTTTCTTGATGGGCCCCGGCGGTCTCGTAGACCACGAATACATCGAGCTGACCGACGAAATCATCAACGACTACCGCAACACCGGCGGCTTCGATATGATTGGATCAGGCCGTACGAAGCTTGAAGAAGAAGATCAGTTTGAAAGCGGTCTTGAAATCATCCGTGAACTGGGCATCAAGGCTATTGTTATTATCGGTGGTGACGACTCTAACACAAATGCTTGTGTACTTGCTGAATACTATGCTGCTCACAACTACGGTGTACAAGTAATCGGCTGCCCCAAAACTATTGACGGCGACCTCAAAAACGACCAGATTGAAACCTCATTCGGCTTCGATACTGCTTGCAAAACCTATATTGAACTTATTGGTAATATCCAACGCGACGCTAACTCAGCTCGCAAATACTGGCACTTTGTTAAGCTCATGGGCCGCTCGGCCAGCCACATCACACTTGAGTGCGCACTCCAGTGTCAGCCTAACGTATGTATCATCAGCGAAGAGGTTGAGGCCAAAAACCTTACACTCGACGATGTTGTTACCTACATTGCCAGCGTAGTAGCTAAGCGTGCAGAAATGGGCAATAACTTTGGTTCTGTACTCATTCCTGAAGGCCTTATTGAGTTTATCCCCGCAATGAAGAAACTCATTGCCGAACTCAACGACCTGCTTGCATTGCCCGAAGCTGCCGAACTCGACGACGCACAACAGCGTGCCTGGATTATTTCGCACCTGTCAAAGGACAACGCACACATCTACGAAAGCCTGCCTAAACGTGTAGCAAAGCAGCTTACCATGGAGCGCGACCCCCACGGAAACGTACAGGTTTCTCTTATCGAAACCGAGAAGCTCCTCTCTGAAATGGTTGGCAACAAACTCGACGAGTGGCAGAAGGAAGGCAAGTACGTTGGTAAATTTGCTGCACAGCACCACTTCTTTGGCTACGAAGGCCGTTGCGCTGCTCCTTCAAACTACGACTCTGACTACTGCTATGCTCTCGGTACCAGTGCTGCACAGCTTGTTGCCAATGGCAAAACCGGCTACATGGCTATCGTTAAGAACACAACTGCACCCGCAGAAGAATGGATTGCCGGTGGTGTGCCCATCACTATGATGATGAACATGGAACGCCGTAACGGTAAGATGAAGCCCGTTATCCGCAAGGCGCTTGTTAACCTCGATGGCGCTCCCTTCAAGGAATTTGCAGCTAACCGTGAAGAGTGGGCTGTTAAGACTTCCTTCCTCTACCCTGGCCCCATCCAGTACTTTGGCCCCTCATCGGTATGCGACCAGTGCACACTGACCCTCAAACTGGAGCAAGGCAAGTAATGCTTTTATAATAAAAGCCTGCTAATATAAGGATTAAGAACAAGGTCTTACCGGGAATGATGCCCGCTCAAAGTCAATGTAGTGCACCAACACTCAGTGACTTCATCCTGAGCGGTACCTTCACGATTAAGCAACCCTCGTTCTTAATCCTTCTTTATATCTATCTATTCAAGCCGTCTGTACACACAGGCCGCGCACCGATTTAGTTTGCTATGCGATACAGGAAACCCGGAAGCGGGATAACCAATAATACCAAGCGGAAAACTGCAGCAGGAAAAGCAGCAGCAGGAAGAAGCAGGAAGAACAGAGCAAACGCACGCCGCAAAAAGGCGCGCGCAGCCCTCATTAATCTTCTTGTAATCTCAGCTATCGGCTTGGCATGCTACCTGATTTACATTTACCTTGTATCGCCCTACACTTCACGCTGGCAAGCTCTTTACGGTAAAGAAAACTACCCTGAAGGCTACTCCATCCGTGGTATCGACGTGAGTCACCATCAAGGAGATATTAACTGGAAAAAACTCTCAAAAGCTCAAATTGGAGATGAGCCAATAAGTTTTGTATTTATCAAGGCAACCGAAGGACAAGACTTTTTAGACACAAACTTCAACGAAAACTTTTATCAGGCGCGCGAGCACGGACTCATCAGGGGGGCTTACCACTACTTTAAGCCCAACGTATCGGCTAAAGCACAAGCAAAATACTTTTTAAAACAAGTACACCTTGAAGAAGGAGACCTGCCACCCGTACTCGATATTGAAGAAAAAGGAGAACTCAGCCCCGAACAACTCCGAAAAGCATCGCTCACTTGGTTAAGAACCATTGAGGCTCACTACAAAGTTCCCCCTATCCTCTATACAAATTACAAGTTCAAAGTAAAATACCTCAATACTAAAGACTTTGAACGCTACCCCTACTGGATAGCGCACTACTACGTGCGAAAACTAACATACGAGGGGCCATGGAAATTCTGGCAACATACCGACTGCGGAAAACTTAACGGCATCCGCAATAAAGTTGATCTTAATATTTACAACGGCTCCATGTACGACCTGCGAAGACTTTGCCTTGAACCAAAGGACTTGCCTCAATAAGAAGCCACCCTACAGAAAATACAATCACACAAGATACAGGCAGTTTATACCTAACGTAAAGCCCGACCCTAAACCCTTAACCCCATGTACTACATATCCAAACGTATTGAAATTGCTTTTGCTCATCAACTTAAACTCAATTACGAAAGCAAATGCCAACGCTTGCACGGACATAACGGCATAGTTACACTTTACTGTTGCGCTGAAGAACTCGATGAAAACGGAATGGTTGTTGATTTCAGCCATGTTAAACAACAAATATCCGAACAATTAGATCATCAGTTCCTCAATGACATTGTTGACTTTAACCCGACTGCCGAAAATTTGGCACATTGGATTGCCGAGCAGGTACCCCACTGCTACAAGGTTACCTTTCAGGAATCAGAAGGAAACACCGCATGCTATGTCAAGCCTGGATATGAAAACATTTGCTTCTAATTATGCAAGTCAACGAATTATTCTACTCCCTGCAAGGTGAAGGTTTTTTTACGGGAACGCCCAGCGTTTTTATACGTTTGGCCGGATGCAACCTCAAGTGTCCTTTCTGCGACACCGAGCACCACAACGGACAAACAATGACCGAAGCACAAATTGTCGAGGCTGCTCAAGCTTTTCCTGCATCACACGTAGTTATTACAGGAGGCGAACCTTCACTACAACTTACAGCCAGTTTGGTAGACAGCTTGCACCAGGTTGGTAAATTTGTAGCTGTCGAGACCAATGGCACCCGCCCATTACCACCCAATGTTGACTGGATAACCTGTTCGCCCAAAACCGGACTTGCCGCAAATGTTCCACCTTTGGCAATTAAACGTTGTGACGAACTCAAACTCGTTTATAACGGCCAGCAACATACTTGCTTCCCTGCCCTGCAGGCTACGCACCACTTTCTGCAACCCTGCGATACGGGCAACGAACAGCGAAATAACGAATTGCTCAAAGAGGCTGTTAGTTTTTGCCTGGAGCATCCGCAATGGCGCCTGTCACTGCAAACACATAAACTCATAGGTGTGCGGTAGTAGTCTGCAACTTCATCCAAAACAATACATATAAGCATAAAAAAGTAAGACAAAAGTTTGGCTGTTTCGTGTAAAAGCACTACCTTTGCATCGCAATTGAGAAATAAAGTTTTTTCAAAGCTATTCTTGCCGAAATAGCTCAGTTGGTAGAGCAATTC
>CALCVT010000062.1 GCA_937906495.1 uncultured Prevotella sp. | reverse complement strand
CAAAGTTCTGAACAATGAAGATTTAATGAAATATGGGGTAGATGGGATGGATACCCAATAATCAACTATTGCACCGATACGCATACTGTTTGAAACTCTCAAAGAACCTACACTAATTTGAAAAACAAAAGAAAAACAAGCAAAAACTTCGGTTTTCGGTTGGTTTGCTGTATCTTTGCTTCGGGTTATTGTGCCTTTAATAAAACACAAAAGCACTCCTTAAGCCACACCCCCAACCCAAGCATCTACAAGCCTATGCAAAAGTTCTATACACTCCTCTCATTACTGGTATTACTACCACTAACATTAAAAGCAGAGAAGTGGACTCCCGAGACACTGCCTATGGTCTACTTGCAAGACTCAACACGCTACATTTGCAACCCTGATGGTGTATTATCTACACACGCTACATCTAAGGGCGACCAAATACTTCGAGCGCTCGAAACAGACAAAGGAGTACAAACAGTAGTTGTAGTGGTCAAACAACTTGAAGGAGACGATCCCTACACCTTTGGCATGGCACTTGGGCGAAAGTATGGTATTGGTTCGATAAAGCAACGCACTGGCCTCATCATTATATTAGCCACAGAGGATCGTAGCTATCAAATACTAACAGGAAACGGACTCGAAGGAACGTTACCTGATGCTATATGCCGACGCATACAAAACCGAATAATGGTTCCTGAACTCAAAAAACGAAACTGGGATGGAGCCATTTTAAAAACGATCGAAGGCATTGATTACTATATAAGACAGGATGCAACACTTAAAGCTGAATCCAAAAACAATGAAGATTCAATGTCGAAAGCATTCGTCGGGTTTTGCATAGCCATCAGCATACTCGGAGGATGTCTGCTTTTTGCAGTAGCAATAGTGCGAATTGAAAATAAATGCCCAAAATGCCGACAAGCACAAATGAGGCCTGTAAAACGACAACGCTTACGCAGACCTGGAACTCGACATTGGTACATTCATACAATTATGCGCTGCCCTCGCTGCGGTTACGAAAAGACCGTTGACAAAGACGAAGACGACAACTTTGCCAATGGTGGTGGCCCTGTGCCTCCCTTTCTAATGGGCGGCGGTGGCAGCAGAGACAGTTCGTCAGGCGGATTTGGCGGAGGCATATTCGGTGGAGGCTCATTTGGTGGAGGTGGCAGCGGTGGAAGATTCTGAAACAACACCTCAAAATACCTAATCACACACTAATAGATACTTTGATTTTAACCCCTAAACAATCCATACACCATGTCAAAAAGCACAGTTATACTCCTAATTATCGGAGCTGCAATTCTGATAGCTGTAGGCGGCACATTAACAACCTACAATGGACTTATAGCAAAAGACGAAGCCGTAGCAACTGCCTGGGGAAACATTCAGGCTCAATACCAACGACGTGCTGACCTTATTCCTAATCTTGTCAACACTGTCAAGGGATATGCCAAACACGAAAGTGAAACGCTTGAAGGTGTTATCAATGCTCGATCTAAAGCTACACAGTTGCAAGTAAATGCCAAAGACTTGACTCCTGAAAAGATGAAGCAAATTCAAGAGGCACAAGGCGAACTCTCTCAAGCGCTTGGCAGGCTGATGATGATATCTGAAAAATACCCAGACCTGAAAGCTAACGAAGGTTTCTCCGAACTCCGTGCACAACTCGAAGGCACAGAGAACAGAATTAACGAAAGTCGCCAGCAATACAATGGTCTGGTACAAGAATATAACGTAAGCGTACGAAAATTCCCTGCCAGCATGGTAGCAGGAATGTTCGGCTTCGAAAAGAAATCACAATTCGAGGCTGCAAACGATGCCCAAAAGGCTCCTACCGTAGAATTTTAATAACACATAAATCCCGACATACAAGCAAACATCCATGGACAGCAAACAACGTTACATGATGCGTGGTGTATCAGCCATGAAAGAAGACGTACATAACGCCATCAAGAACATAGACAAAGGCATCTTTCCTCAAGCATTCTGTAAAATCATTCCCGACATTTTAGGAGGCGATCCTGAATATTGCAACATTATGCACGCTGATGGTGCTGGCACTAAATCAAGTTTAGCCTATATGTACTGGAAAGAGACGGGCGATCTCTCAGTATGGAAAGGCATCGCACAGGATGCTCTGATAATGAACACCGATGACCTGCTTTGCGTAGGTGCCGTTGATAATATATTAGTCAGTTCAACCATTGGACGTAACAAGATGCTCATTCCTGGCGAAGTAATCTCGGCCATCATTAACGGAACAGACGAACTTTTACAACAAATGCGCGACATGGGGGTCGGCATCTATGCCACTGGCGGCGAAACTGCCGATGTAGGCGACTTGGTACGTACAATCATTGTAGACTCAACCGTAACTTGCCGTATGAAACGCAGCGACGTAATAGACAATGCCAAAATCCAACCGGGTGATGTGATTGTTGGACTTTCGTCATGCGGACAAGCCTCTTACGAAAAAGAATACAATGGCGGTATGGGCAGCAATGGACTAACTTCAGCACGACACGATGTCTTTGCCAAATACCTCGCCGAGAAATATCCTGAAAGTTTTGATAAGGCTGTACCCGAAGAATTAGTATACAGCGGAAGCTATAAACTTACCGACCCTGTTGAAGGTTCACCTATCAATGCTGGTAAACTTGTACTCTCACCCACTCGAACCTACGCACCCGTCATCAAGAAATTGCTCGACGAAATGCGTCAAGACATTCATGGTATGGTACACTGCACAGGCGGTGCACAAACTAAAGTACTCCACTTTGTAGGCGAAAACTGCCGCGTAATCAAAGACAACATGTTTCCTGTGCCTCCCCTCTTCAAAGCTATTGCCCAAGAGAGTGGTACAGACTGGGCTGAGATGTATAAAGTCTTCAACATGGGCCACAGGCTAGAAATATATGTAGCTCCCGAATTTGCCGACAAAGTAATTGCACTCTCTAAGAGCTTTAACATTGACGCACAGATTGTAGGACACATTGAAGAAGGCCCCCGCTCACTCACTATCCGAAGCGAATTCGGTGAATTCAATTATTAAGAACAGGAAAATCAATATAATTCTTAGCAACATAAAGACTGAAGCCGGCATTTTCGAAAACGAAACAACCGGCTTCAGCCTCTTCATTTGGGACGTACACTATTTACCAACCATTACAAATGCTGGCTAATCGGTATTTCAAACCCGGCAAAAGCATCTATCATCATGATACTTTGCTTTTGTAGTACAATTCTACACCAAGGCTTAACGCCTTCACTACGTTCCAACTCCTAAAGCCCCACTATGATTTATGGCAGACAACAATTCACTATTAGAAAAACTCGAAGGACTCGTAGCACGTTTTGAGGAAGTTTCCACCCTAATTACTGACCCTAACGTAATTGCAGACCAACAACGCTACGTTAGACTTACTAAAGAATACAAAGATTTAGAAGATTTGATGGCAGCACGCAAAGAATATTCTGATTTACTCTCCAACTTAAGCGAGAGCAAAAATATGCTGCTCACAGAGCAAGATCCCGACCTCAAAGATATGGCACGCGAGGAAGTAGCGGCTTGCGAAAAACGCATTCCTGAACTCGAGGAGACAATCAAGCTTATGCTTGTGCCTAAAGACCCTGAAGACTCAAAAAATGCCATTCTTGAAATTCGTGGTGGTACAGGCGGCGACGAGGCTGCGCTATTTGCTGGTGACCTTTTCCGCATGTATGTAAAATATTGCGAAAGCAAGGGCTGGAAAATCGAAGTTTCGAGCGCCAGTGAAGGTGCTGCAGGCGGGTTTAAAGAAATTGTATGCTCCATTACCGGTGCCGACGTTTACGGCACAATGAAGTATGAAAGCGGTGTACATCGTGTGCAGCGTGTTCCTGCTACCGAAACTCAAGGACGCGTACACACCTCAGCGGCGACAGTAGCCGTACTACCCGAAGCCGAAGCCTTCGATGTCGTTATTAACGAAGGCGAAATTAAATGGGACACATTCCGCTCTAGTGGTGCAGGTGGCCAGAACGTCAATAAAGTAGAATCGGGCGTACGCCTCCGCTACAACTGGAAGAATCCATTGACCGGCGAAACTGAAGAAATATTGATTGAGTGTACAGAAACACGCGACCAACCCAAAAATAAGGAACGTGCACTTGCCCGTTTGCGTACGTTCATCTACGATAAAGAACACCAAAAGTATGTAGATGACATTGCCAGTCGACGCAAGACTCTTGTATCGACCGGCGACCGCTCTGCAAAAATCCGTACTTACAACTACCCACAAGGACGCATTACCGACCACCGCATTAACTACACCATCTACAATCTGCAAGCTTTTATGGATGGCAACATTCAAGACTGCATCGACCATCTGATTGTAGCAGAGAATACAGAGCGACTGAAGGAAGCCGAAATGTAAGTCGACACCTAAACATTGATTAAAGGTAAACACCTTTAGAATAACAAAACAAGCAATACCCTGCGACACTAAGCCACAGAGCTTGCACTAACAATAGATAGACTCAAAGTATTGCGGCATGTTTAGTTCTACCCATAGCCTTGAGCAAAGACTTATACGCCTGGCAAAATACATTAGGCTTGGTTTGACAAGCCTTTGCATAATGGCATGTCAATCACCGGCTCCGCAAAAACAAGCCAACAATGGTGCCTTTGTCAAAGCCACCAATAGTCAAGATGCAACCATTAATCGCATAGTCAGTTCTGGCGAACTGATTATTGCCACCATCAGTGGACCCGACACCTACTTCGATTATCAAGGAGTAGGTATGGGTCTGCAATATGCATTGGCCGAAAACTTTGCAGCAACGCTTGGTGTTGGAGTAAGAGTAGAATTATCGAACGATACGACCACACTCATCAAAAAGTTAGAAACCGGCGATGTCGACCTCATTGCCCTACAGCTTCCTAAACATCTCTGTCAAAAATATAAACTTACTGAAGCTGGAGTTCATAATGCCAAACTTAACACCTCATGGGCGATAAAATCCGATGCCAATGATTTAGCTCAAGCACTCACCGACTGGTACGGCGATGGAATAGAAATAAAGGTTGAAAAGCAGGAGAAGAACCGTCTAAAGGCAAGAACACAAGTTAGGAGACAAGTAAGAGCACCCTACATTTCGCGC
The DNA here is from genome assembly GCA_937906495.1 of uncultured Prevotella sp. Lineage (GTDB taxonomy): Bacteria > Bacteroidota > Bacteroidia > Bacteroidales > Bacteroidaceae > Alloprevotella. Next base: position 35,455 of record CALCVT010000062.1, on the reverse strand, counting down.
GAAAAAGGCATTATCTCAACCTACGATCACTACTTTAAGCAAGCCGCCCTGCATACCGGATGGGACTGGCGCTTAATTGCTGCCCAATGCTATCAAGAGTCAGGATTCGACCCTAATGCTATTTCATGGGCAGGGGCAAAGGGACTTATGCAACTCATGCCAGCAACTGCCAACGAAATGGGATTGGCTGAAGAACATATTTTCCAACCTGCCGAAAATATTGCTGCAGCTGTTAAGGTAATCAACAAACTGCAAGGCCAATACCGAAACATTCAAGATCCCGAGGAACGAATCAAATTTACCCTTGCATCCTACAATGGCGGAAAAGGACATATCAACGATGCGCAGGCACTCACACGCAAGTATGGAGGAAATCCCTATTCCTGGGACGACGTTAGCTACTATGTGCAAAACCTCAGCAATCCACGTTTTTACCGCGACCCTGTAGTGCGCTACGGTTACATGATTGGCGACGAAACCTTTCAATACGTTCAGCACATTATGGCACGCTGGAAACAATATGGAGGCAGTGTACGCAACATCGGAAGTCCACGCCCCTATCAACCTGCCTTGCAATCTGGCAACACACACGCCGAAAGCAAGCGTCCAGTTCATAAACCAAACCGTTACAGCAAACAACACCACATACTTACTCCCGAAGAAATGGAAATGCGCATGCAGAGTAAGTAAAAAGTAGCCATACAGGCAGAGCTTTCCACCGGTAAACCATTGCCCTGGATACGCCCTGCCTGCTTTATGTATACCACAGAGCTCCCCACAATTAGCCATGTACAACGAACTCATCGAAATAAGCCAAATACAAGGCAAGCCACGCACACGCTACAGCCGCATGCTCAGTTTGCTTAGACGCATCTGCATCGAACAATCTATCAACTTCAAAGGCGACTATGCCACACTCTTCTCGCTGCTGGTAGCCGTTTGCCAACACTTACATATCGACCACCGGCCAGCCGACCGTTTCAGACACCGTGCCCGCTTAATACTCAGCGAGGACTTTGAACCTACAGCCGAAGAAGAGCAAGCCGATTTGGCAGATCTTGCCCACTTTATCCATCAGGTTTCTGGCAAACCCATACCACACCCCCTTCCCCAGCATATACGCCCCTTGCGCATCACCAATACTCACCAATCGCCCTACCGCAAGAACCTGCGAGGGGTTGTTTTGAAGATTATTTCGAACTACAGCTTTACATTTCAGGCCGAAGGGGAGCAGTTTGCATACACCGTAAAATTTAACGAACAAAAAGACACTACAGCTGAAAACTATCAAAACACCCGCTACATATACAAGGGAGCCAATGTTATGCTACTCGATGCCGAAGCCGATACGCATGCAGCAGACACACTCCTTATATATATGGCTATACTTGAGCCCGATTATCTTATAGACGTAAGTGCACTAACTGCAACAATGAAACCCTACGGAGCATCTCCGCTCAACTACCTCATTAATAGTTTGCAGCCCAATACTACTACCAGGCATACCCTACTCGGTAACCTGGCCAACCAATATATGGATGATTGCATCAATGACTCAAGCAACGAAGATTTATACTCACGCTCCACACTCAAAAATTTCAGACAAAACCTGCTCGAATATGCTTGCATGAGTGACGTTGAACTATCTAATCAATTCTTTGCACAATCAAAGATACAGTTCAACCATATCAATCAAATTGTTCACCATTACTTTACTGGTACTGATATTGACATTGCCTCAAGCAAAGTGTTGCTCGAACCATCTTTTATAAGTCCGAACCTTGGACTCCGGGGACGTCTTGACGTAATGACTATGGACTTTATGCGTATATTGGAGTTGAAGAGTGGAAAAGCAAAGGAATCGTACCAGACACCCGTAGGCCCCAAACCCGAACACTTGCTGCAAATGACACTATACGGCGAAATTCTACGCCGCAACTTCAACATAAGTTGGAACGACGTACGCACTTTTCTGGTTTATTCTACCTATCCCATCTTCTACAACGAACGTCCCTCTGCTGCTGCCATCCGTAACATTCTCAATTTACGCAATGGCATCATCAATCTCAACTACCAACTGCGCCAAGGCCGCTTTGAAAGCATTCTTAAACTCTTGACTCCCGAGCACCTGAAACAATTTATTGTGCCCGACAATTTTTATAAAAAATATATACTACCCCAGCTAAAGGCTGTAACCAATCCGTTAGCCGACCTGCAAGCAGACCCTTTGTTGCGTTCATACTTTTCAGTATTCCTGACCTTTGTTGAACGCGAAATGTTTATGAGCAAAACTAGCGACAACCGCCCCGACTCACTACGCGGGTTTGCCGCTACCTGGACTGCTGACCTACAAACCAAACTCACTGCAGGCAATATTCTGACCAGACTTTCGATACTGAAAACCGAAACTGACAATGAGAACAGCATTGCCAAAATATGCTTAAAAATACCTCCATACGATGGTGAATTTGTTCCTAACTTCAACAAAGGCGAACTAATACAACTATACGAAGCTGAAGACAAAAGCGACAACGTAACCAACCACCTGCTAATTAAAGGTACGGTAGCTGCCATCACAGCTAACACCATCACTATTGAACTCAATTACCACCAGCGCAACCACAACCTGTTCTCAACTTCCAGGCACTATGCTGTTGAGCACGACACCATCGACTCACCAAGCGCTCAACAAAAGCGCAATCTCTTTGCCCTATTGCTCACCAACAGCAAACGGCGCAATTTACTGCTGGGACGCGAGGCACCTACAGCAAACACCGAACGCACCCTTATTGGAAACTATCCCGAATCGGTAAGAAACATCGTGCTACAAGCCAAACAAGCCAACGACTACTACCTGCTCGTTGGCCCTCCCGGTACCGGAAAAACCAATCTGGCTCTCCGGTCCATGGTTATGGAGTTTTTGCTGAGTAATGGTTATAAAACAACCCAGCAAGCCTCAAGCAATAGCTCCGCTTCAAGCAACTCCGACAAAGGACTGCTCCTCACTGCTTATACAAACCGTGCCGTCGACGAAATTTGCAGTATGCTCAACAGTTTGTCGCAGGAAATAGCCTTCGACTATCTACGCATCGGAAGCACGCAAACTTGCGATAAAGCGCATACAAGCCACCTGCTATGTAAACGGGCCGAAACTCTAAACAACCGCATCCAGGCAAAACAACTCATTCAGCACACTCCTATCTTTGTAGGCACGGTGCTCACACTCACCCGACAGCAAATACTCTTCAAGCTAAAACATTTCGACACAGCAATCATCGACGAAGCCTCTCAACTGCTTGAACCACAGGCCCTAGGCTTGTTTTGCGCACAAGTTGATAAAAAAGATGCCATCGATAAATTTATACTCATTGGCGACCACAAACAACTACCGGCAGTCGTCATGCTTCCTGAAGAGCAAACTCAAGTAACAGAACCCTGCCTGCTAAGCATGGGGCTCAGCAACCTGCGCAATTCACTCTTCGAACGCCTTCACCGCATGGAGCAGCAGCAGGGTCGCACAGCTTTTGTAGGATTGCTAAACCGGCAAGGACGCATGCACCCTGATATTTGTCAGTTTGTTAACGAGCATTTTTACGAACACAAACTCACCGAAGTACCCTTACCCCATCAGCGAGAAGAATTGCAATGGACAAATGCTTCAACACCCTACGAAAAATTTGTTGCCAGTACGCGCATGGGCTTTATACCAGTCTGCCAAGTTGCCAACGTAGAAAACCTGCGAGCTAATGCACCCGAAGCCGAAGCCGTTTGCAACATTGTTCAAGCTATTTGCTCACTACACGAAAAAAACGGTCAAACCAGCTTTATACCCCACAAAGCTATTGGTGTAATAGTCCCCTTCCGCAGCCAGATAGCAAGCATCCGCAGCATCCTGCGAAAACATGGGTTTACCTGGGCTGATGATGTAACCATCGATACCGTTGAATGTTATCAGGGAAGCCAGCGCGACTATATTCTCTTTAGTTCTACCATATCGCAACCTTACCAACTCAACCTGCTCTCGTCCATACAAAGAATCGGGAAAGCACAGGTTGACCGCAAACTCAACGTAGCCATTACGCGCGCACGTCGTCAGTTCTTTATTTTCGGCAATCCCCAATTACTCCGAAAGAATGCTGTATATAGTGCCCTCATTGATGCATGCGATGTGATGCACTAACCCCCTCTTCATATTTTTCGGAACAAGGCCCGGCCACTGCATATGCAATAGCCGGGCCTTGCCCGTTAAATACCCCAGTTCTAGGGTATAATCAAAAAAAAATTGATTGTCTCCCGACAATCAATCTTTACTAACCTTAAATCTAATACCATGAAAAACAGTGCAAAGATAAGGCTTTTGTCCTATTGGTGCAAATAAAATGCCATGAAAACCAACAAGTTTGACTCATTTTTTGTTTTTAACGTCTATTTTGCCATATAAGCCTATCGCTTAGCGCCTCAAGTGACATATTTAGCAAGTCTTTAATATTTACCATAGGGTGTAAACCGCCTCACACCCCATGTAAAAAAAGGGCGTTCATTGCTTGCATTTTCAGAAAAGATAGAGTAACTTTGCACCAAACAACGTACACAGTCAATCAGTATTCTAATTATACCAATTTTAAATCATGGAATATTCACACGAAGTTCAGAACATGTGTTGTGTAGCCAAAGGCCCCAACCATGGTCCCGCTCCTATTCCCGAGGAGGGCAAGTGGGTACAAGCAAAGGAAATCAAGGACATCTCCGGTCTGACTCACGGTGTGGGTTGGTGTGCTCCCCAGCAGGGTGCCTGCAAGCTCACGCTCAACGTTAAGGAAGGTGTTATCGAAGAGTGCTTGGTTGAAACTATTGGTTGCTCTGGTATGACTCACTCTGCAGCTATGGCGAGCGAGATTCTCCCGGGCAAAACCATCCTTGAGGCGCTCAATACCGACCTCGTTTGCGATGCTATCAACACCGCCATGCGCGAACTCTTCCTCCAGATTGTTTACGGACGTACTCAGAGCGCTTTCTCTGAAGGTGGTCTCGTAATCGGTGCTGGCCTTGAGGACCTTGGTAAGGGTCTTATCAGCCAAACTGGTACACTCTATGGTACTAAGGTAAAGGGCAGCCGTTACCTCCAGTTGACCGAGGGATACATCACCAAGATGTTCCTTGACAAGGACGACCAGGTATGTGGCTACGAGTTTGTTCACATGGGCAAGTTCATGGATGCCATCAAGAAGGGCGTAGCTGCCGATGAGGCTCTCAAGAGCGTAACCGGTACTTACGGACGTACTACCGCCGAGCAGGGCGCAGTTAAATCTATTGACCCGCGTAAAGATTAAGGAGGACCACAAAAATGATTAGAGAAGTAAAGTTTGAAAGCCAGGACCGTCGCATCAAGCAGATTCTTGCTGCCCTCAACAAGCACGGTATCAAAGATATTGAAGAGGCTAACCAGATTTGCGAACAGTACGGAATCGATCCTTATCAGGAGTGCGAAAGCACCCAGATGATTTGCTTTGAAAATGCAAAGTGGGCCTACGTAGTAGGTACTGCCATTGCACTCAAGGAGCAGGCTAAGGACGCTGTTGAGGCTGCCGAATATATTGGCGAGGGTCTGCAGGCATTCTGCATCCCCGGCTCTGTAGCCGACGATCGTCAGGTTGGTATTGGTCATGGTAAGTTGGCAGCCCGTCTGCTTTCGCCCGAAACTAAGTGCTTTGCATTCCTCGCAGGCCACGAGAGCTTCGCAGCTGCCGAGGGTGCTATCAAAATTGCACAAATGGCTAACCAGAGCCGCCCCGCCGACAAACCCCTCCGTTGCATCCTCAACGGTCTCGGCAAGGACGCTGCTATGATTATCAGCCGCATCAATGGCTTTACCTATGTACAGACCAAGTTCGACTACTATACCGGCGAACTCAAGGTTATCAACGAAACCTCTTACAGCGATGGCCCCCGTGCCAAAGTTAACTGCTACGGTGCTGACGATGTACGCGAAGGTGTTGCCATCATGTGGAAGGAAGACGTAGACGTTTCTATTACTGGTAACTCTACCAACCCCACCCGCTTCCAGCACCCCGTTGCCGGTACTTACAAGAAGGAGCGCGTACTTGCAGGCAAGCCCTACTTCAGCGTAGCTTCAGGTGGTGGTACGGGTCGTACACTCCACCCCGACAACATGGCCGCAGGTCCCGCTTCGTACGGTATGACCGATACCCTCGGCCGTATGCACTCTGACGCTCAGTTTGCAGGTTCTTCTTCAGTTCCTGCACACGTAGAAATGATGGGCTTCCTCGGCATTGGCAACAACCCCATGGTAGGCTGCTCTGTAGCTTGCGCCGTTAAGGTTGACCTTGCACTCAACAAGAAGTAATTTCTCATCTTAGAGAGATTCTCTTTATTACCCCACAGAACTCCTGCATATGCTTTTGGCTGTGCAGGAGTTTTTTTTGGATGCTACGCTGACCCTTACATACCCCACCTTACCCCATAGCAGGCACAACGGATATACAACATTGACTTTCGACAAAATAAAAGCCAGGTCCACAACCTTTGTTGCTATCACACTGCTACCCCTTTAAACGTCATTGAACACCACAGAGTCAGAGCCAGCCAACCTGTATGTATACCATGCCTTTTACGCCCCTATCGGGTAAACAACTGCAAAATAGCTGTCAACACATAGCCTACGGCTCATGCCATACCTACAGGCGGGCAACTCTCAAAAGCCACAATTCGGTATAGGCTTATACATAATAATATATAAAAATAAGCCTATGTTTTTTGAACTGCACTGCCATGCATAGCGCGCTAACTGCATAAAATCCCCGGAAAACACCTTTACAGGATTAAATTCTGGCGAAAGTTTCTGAAAAAATTTTCCCTCCCACGCCAAAAAATGTATCTTTGCCCTATCTAAATCTTTGGCAATGCAAACACTCCCCCACATCTGTCTGCTGGGATCGGGCAATGTTGCCACTCATCTGGCCCAGGCACTTACTCAAGCCGGATACCCCATAGCAGGCATCTACAGCCGCACTTACGAACATGCCTGCGAACTGGCCAACAAGTTGGACACAACACCGTTGCTCACCGACCAGGTAACACATCTGCCAAAAGCCGATATTTACATCTTTGCCGTTAAAGACCACGTACTGCCCGCATTGGCAGCCAGTTTGGCTCAAAATCCTTTCATACCGGCTCACGCTTTGGTTATACATACTGCAGGCAGTATGCCTTTAGAAACTCTCAGCCAATGTTTTGCACATGCTGCAGTGCTCTACCCCATGCAAACATTTAGCAAAACTACCGGCATATCCTTCAACCAAGTGCCCCTCTTTGTTGAAGGCTCCACCCCCGAAGCCTTAGAACAAGTGCAGCAATTAGCCTCCAGGCTCTCCAGAAGTGTTACGCCACTCAGTTCCGAAGGACGCAAACACCTGCACTTAGCAGCCGTTTTTGCCTGCAACTTTACCAATCACTGCTACACGCTGGCATACAGCCTGCTACGCGAGGCCGGCATACAACCCGAATGCCTGTTACCCCTCATTGACGAAACTGCACGCAAAGTACATACCACTGAACCGGCTGCTGCCCAAACAGGCCCAGCTGTTCGTTGGGATTGCAATGTAATGGACGAGCATCTCAAAGCACTTGCCACACACCCCCAGCTACAGGATATTTACCGGGCCATGAGCCAAAGCATACACCAAACATCCCATGATTGATTACGACCTGAAACAAATACGCGCCATGGCATTCGATGTAGACGGTGTGCTCAGCACAAACAACGTCTACCTATTCGACCAGTCGCAACCTTGCCGCACAGCCAACATTAAAGACGGATATGCCCTACAACACGCCGCCAAATGCGGACTCCACCTGGCTATCATTACAGGCGGACGAAGCGAATCAGTACGCCAACGCTACGAGGCCTTAGGCATACCCCATGTTTTTATGGGCGTTTCGGTCAAAATTACCACCTACACCCAATGGCTCGATTCGCTCGGCCTGCAACCCCACGAAGTGCTCTATATGGGCGACGACATCCCCGACTACGAAGTGATGCGCCAATGTGGCCTTCCATGCTGTCCGGCCGATGCAGCCTCAGAAATACGCGCCATTTCGCGTTACATCAGTCCACTGAATGGTGGTAAAGGTTGTGTTCGCGATGTTGTTGAGCAAGTATTACGTGCACAAGGCCATTGGATGGCAAATGCCGAAGCCTTTGGATGGTAAACGTACTGTACTTCGATTTCGAACAGCTTGCAGTCTTTATTGCCTGCATCACCCCTTCCTTTAACAAATCCCCCTATTCCTAACCCTGAAAAATTCACTACTACAATGCTTGATAACCTCAAAAAATATAATGTTGTTTTAGCAAGTAACTCACCTCGCCGCAAAGAACTGCTTCAGCGTTTGGGCATCCCCTTTAAAGTACGTACCCTCTTCGGCATTGACGAAAGCTATCCCGACACTTTGCGTGGCGAAGATATTGTACGCTACATTTCGCGCAACAAAGCCAAAGCTTACCGCTCGTCAATGGCTCCCGACGAATTGCTCATAGCTGCCGACACCATTGTTTACCTTTCGGGTAAGGTCATGGGCAAACCCAAAACAGCCGACGAGGCAAAACAAATGCTCCGCAGCCTTTCAGGACAGGTACATCAGGTTATCACGGGCGTAACAATAGCAACTGCCGAAAAAACTGAAGATTTTGCAGTTACCAGCCACGTAACCTTCTGCCAACTGACCGAAGAGGAAATCAACTTCTACGTAGACAACTACCTGCCCTTTGACAAAGCAGGAGCCTATGGTATTCAAGAGTGGATTGGACTCGTTGCGGTTGAAGAACTGAAAGGAAGCTACTTTAACGTTGTAGGCCTGCCCATCCAGCGACTTTACCAAAAGCTGAAGCTCTTTTAGCACAGTGTCAAACCCGACATACTCCCTCGCGGAACAGTTCAGACAACTGTGACTGCGGGGGATTTGTTTTTGATACCTGCAATAGCAGTCCATCCCCCCAACCTTGCAACCCATGATAAAACTTTACAACAAGAACAACCCGCCCGAACGCATTGCTCAAATAGTCAATCTGCTTAACGATGGGGGAGTTATCATCTACCCAACGGGAACGACCTATGCACTAGGTTGCCACGCACTCAAGGAACGCGCTGTAGAGCGCATCTGCCGCATCAGGCAAACTACTCCGACAGAACAACAGTTTGCCATTGTATGCTACAACCTTAGCGCTATCAGCGAATATGCCCATATCTCAACCAAGGTGTACAAGGTGATGAAGCGTAACCTGCCAGGCCCTTTTACGTTTATCTTACCAGGAAAACGCATACTGCCAAAAATTTTCCGTACACGCAAATCGGGCGAGGTTGGCATACGAATGCCCGAGAGCGAACTGCTTGGCAACTTGATTGAAGCATTGGATGCCCCCCTGCTTACAGCCTCGCTTCCACAAGTTGACGACGAAAATGACAGTGCCTACTTTATTGACCCCGAACTCGTTGACGAGACCTTTGGCAATCAGGTTGACCTGGTTATTGATGGCGGCTATGGTACACCGGGCACATCGACCATTGTAGACTGCACTGACGACGAAATAACAATAGTGAGACAAGGCGACGGCGAATTGCTGCTTTAGTCTGAATACAGCCTTATACCTGCTCAATTTCAAAGAAATTTAATACGTTTATTACGTTCCCTACAAACCTACCCTACGCCCTATGAAATCCAAAGAACTCCAAATTGCTTATATTTCCTGCCAACGCAACGAACTCAACGAGGCCGATGCTGAGCTTGTCATCGCTGCCGAACGTGCCACTTATAGCAGCTATGCCCCCTACTCTAACTTTCATGTTGGTGCGGCAGTCCGACTTGAAAACAATGAAATCTATTGTGGCAGTAACCAGGAAAACGCTGCCTTTGGTGCAGGTACGTGTGCCGAACGTACGGCGATGTTCTACGTAAATGCCAACTCCGGATTAGCTATCACCACCATAGCCGTTGTTGCACGAGGCACTAACGGCGAAGTAACCCCCAACCCCATTACCCCCTGCGGCCTATGCCGACAAGCACTTCTAGAGGCTCAGACACGTTCGGGTAAACCCATCCGGCTGCTACTTGTCGGCAAAAACGAGGTACTCATCATCAACAGCGTAAGCGACCTTCTGCCCTTCCAGTTCGATGCTATTGTATAGAGCACAGCATATCTAACAGCCGCTGCATAATATAGCCGCTTTGTTCTACCTGCCTTACTTGTGAGCAGGTAGAACAAAGCGGTCTTTTGATTTTCACCCCCTTCGTGCTATGCATTTTGCTTTAAATAATCATTCTGCACACCTACAGGCTAGCGCGTCCCTGGCATATACCATTCATTGCAAACGCATTCACTATCAGAATCTATATCAGGTAAACGTCAGCAGTCGTGCGCAAGCAAAGAATGCAAGCCAGGCTTAACTATCTTCACGTATTTTCCATAAAACAAACCTAATACTAAACTTTATTAAATGCATTTACAACTTTGATAATTCCGCTAAATGATAAGTTATGCAGAGGCTCTTTGAATCCACTATGGCTTTACGACAAGGCTCAATGTTCGCCTATAAAAAACTGACCAAGGAGTATAAAACGGGCATTACAGCAACCGAAAATACGGAAGGAGCTTCAGAAATATCTAATGCTGCGATAGAAAATTCTGAAGCCGCGATAGATTTTTCTACCGAAGCGATAGAAAAGGCTATAAACAGGGCATAAAAAACGCCAAACAGAAGCAAAAGGCATCAAAACAAGGACAAAAAAGCCGATCGTTTGAATCGATCGGCTTCGCATGCATTAATCCAATAAAAATCTCTTCCCTTATTGCAACCCAAAGATACATTTACAATTGCCTAAAAGCAAATAAAATCAACATAAACGCATCTTCAAACAATCAAGCAAATACTTTAGGCAACTCTATATACTGCTAAAATAATAAAAATTGAAGGCTGCCGTAAAGGTTACGTCAGCCTTCAATGGTTCTGCAGTATTGATCCGGAACTATATTCCGGTATACAAGCCACTTAGGGTATTGCGTCTAACTACTTCCGCTTCTCTTCCAACTCCGCCTCCTTCACCTTACGGAACAAATCAGAAGCAAAGATAAAGTTATTGAGCAGTTCGTTGTCTGAACCTACCACTTCGTCCTTTGTACCTTCCCATTCCTTGCGTCCCTGATAGATAAAAAGGATATGCTCGCCAATGCCCATTACTGAGTTCATGTCGTGCGTATTGATAATGGTAGTTGTGTTAAACTCCTCAGTAATGTGGTGGATAAGTTCGTCGATTACGAGCGATGTTTTCGGGTCGAGCCCCGAGTTCGGCTCATCACAAAAAAGGTACTTTGGATTCAACGCTATGGCACGTGCAATGGCTACACGCTTTTGCATACCTCCCGATATTTCTCCGGGATACTTATCGCCGGCATCAGCCAAATTTACGTGATCCAGGCAGAAACGTGCTCGTCGCACACGCTCCTTGTAACTATCGTTTGAGAACATATCGAGGGGAAACATCACATTTTCGAGTACTGACATGGAGTCGAAAAGTGCAGCACTTTGGAAAATCATACCCATTTCGCGTCTCAACATGGCACGTTCGCGTTTGTTCATGCTCATAAAACTCCGGCCATCGTACAGCACATCGCCCTCGGTAGGTTCAAACAGCCCCACAATGTTCTTAATGAGCACGGTTTTTCCCGAGCCGCTCTGCCCGATAATCAAGTTTGTCTTGCCACTTTCGAAGCACGAACTGATGCCTTTGAGCACTTCTTTCTCGCCAAAGGACTTGTGCAGATTCTTTATTTCAATCATGAGAGTATTTGCGTTAAGAAGAGGTCGGAAAATAATATAAGCATGGAGCACGAGACTACGGCATCGGTACTTGCCTTACCGACCTCGATACTTCCACCCTCTACCTTATAACCATAAAACGAAGCCACGCTGGCAATTATAAAGGCAAAAAAGAGCGATTTGATTACACCCATCCAAAAGAACCACTGTGTAAACGAATGCTGCAAACCGGCCGTAAGGTCGGACGGTGTAATGATATGACCGATATAGGCCGTGGCATAAGCTCCGACAATACCGCTCACCGTACTGAATACTACAAGCAAAGGCATAATGGTTACAAGTCCTGCTATTTTAGGCAATATCAGGAAGGAAGCCGGATTGACACCCATAATTTCGAGTGCATCGATTTGCTGGGTTGTACGCATGGTTCCCAACTCTGAAGCAATGTTAGAGCCCACCTTACCCGAGAGTATCAGACACATGATGCTGGAGGAGAACTCTAGCAACATGATTTCGCGGGTTACATAACCCGATACCCAGTGGGGCATCCAGGGGCTCTGGATGTTAAGCTTAATCTGAATACAGATAACAGCACCTATAAAAAATGAAATAAGCAGCACAATGCCAATGGAGTCGACTCCGAGTTGTGCCATCTCCTTGACATACTGTTTAAGAAACATACGCATCCGCTCAGGACGCGAAAAAGTTTGCCCCATAAGAATCAGGTAGCGCCCGAAACTATGGAGGAATTTGGTAATAAGCATATCTGGCGTAGTTATAATGTGAATGATTCGTTTGATTGGTTGCCTGACACAGCAGTGTTTAATTATGCTCTCTTCAGTCTTCCTTACGCAGGGCCTCGGGACGGAAGTTTCCATTTTCGTCAAAAAGACCGTAAGTGGTACGAAGTACTCTGAATTCGGTACGGCGATTCAGCGCATTGCACACCTCCTGCTGATCAGCGGGCAAGCGAAGGATGTAAGGAATAGTCAGCGTATCGCCTTCGTGCAGGAAAGGATAGGTTTCGGTTAACTTTCGGTTAACTATTTTGGGTACTTGCTCGCCATAGCCCTTGGCAGTAAGACGGTCGGGAGCAATGCCGTGCTCTGTAAGATAGCGTACCACACTTTCGGCTCGACGCTGCGAAAGGCGCAAGTTGTAGTCGTCGTTACCGCGATAGTCACAATGAGCAGCCAACTCGATGGTAACGTTCGGATTTTCCTTCAACATCGCTGTCAGGCGATCAAGCGCCTCGCACGAATTATCGGTCAGGTCTGCCTTGTCGAATTCATAGAAAACATTACGCACCAATACTGGCACACTGATGCTGGGCAGGGGGAACTGGAGCACATGTTGCTTTTCGACCTCGATGGTATCGGCACGCAACTCATTACGTACATTCAGAAAACCCTTGCACGTAGCCAAAAAGAGGTAACTTACACCTGGCTTGAGCGGTTTCTCGAACGAGCCGTCTGAAAGCACACTCACCTTTTCGTTCGTTCCATCGCTACCTACCATATAAACTACAGCCTCGGGCAGTTCGTAGCCATCTTGCTCGTACACCCATCCCTTAACGGTTTGCAATACCTCTGGAAAGGAAAACTCATAAAGTTTGTCCCATCCACGGCCACCGGTAGCACGATTTGAACTGAAGAAGCCACGATTGTGCAAACCTTCGAAAGTAATGCCAAAATCGTCGCCATGCGAATTCATAGGTGCGGGCAGATGCTCCACTGTCCAGTGGCCCGAAGCCGTATCGGGCTTGGCACGATACAAATCAAGCCCACCCAATCCGTCGGGACGACCATCGCTCGAAAAATACAACTCACCGCTCGGGCGGAACGCCGGAAAACATTCATTGCCCGGCGTATTGATATCGGGGCCTAGATTTTCGAGGGCTCCGAAGCCATGATTTCCCTTCATCTGAATACGCCACAGGTCGAGCCCTCCTTGCCCGCCCGGCATGTCAGAGGTAAAATAGAGCCAGTCACCATCGGGCGACTCGGCCGGATGAGCGTACGACGACAGCGTATCGGCCGTAATATTAAGTTGCGAAGGCTTACCCCACTTGGCATCACCCCGCTGCGAAGCCCAAATTTCGGCATGTCGTGGATATTGAGGGTCGGTACGACACACGGTAAGATACATGGTCTTTCCATCAGGCGAAAAGGAGCAGGCCCCCTCGTCAAAGTCGGTATTTACATCACCCTCAAGCGGCTCTACAGGCTTCCACTTGCCTTTCTCGTCCTTTTTAGAAAAGTAAATGTCGCCATTCTTCATAGCCGTTATCCCACTGATATCGCCCAATACCTGCTGACGTGTAGTCGTGAAGTACAGTTGCGTGGCATCCATGCCTAAGTAGGCTGGAGCATAGTCGGAACGTGTTCCATTAAACAGCGTAAATAAGCGTACGGTATAAGGCGAACCTTTTTTACGCAATGCTTCGGCATCCTTACAGGCCTCGAGCCCACGCAAAGCCGGCTGAAACCCCGGAAACGAATCGAGATAAGCAGTGTAGGCCTTTACGGCTCCTTTATAATCGCCCTGCTGACGCAGGAGTTCGCCTAAATAATAATAGGTAAGCGTATCGGTATAATGGTAACGTTCGGCATTTCGAAAAGCTCCCACAGCCCTGGCCACATTGCCGTAACGACGATATGCATCGCCCATTTTATAAGCAATGCGCCCTCTGAGCGCCTTTTCCTTAGGCGCTGTACGGCTATAAGCACGCTTGTACTGACCCGCCGCCTCGGCATATTCGCCAAGTGCCAATGCTGCATCACCGCGCCGAATAGACTTTTCGACACTGCCGCAACTCGAAGTAAGCAGCAGCATAAGCGTATAGAGAAAAATAGAACGTATTTGCATGAATATAATTAGAATTGACTGCCCTCAAGGCAGCAGGAAAGCCTTTGGTTGCACGGGCAAAGTTACGCACGAAAACTATTATTTGGAAAAAAGTATGCTTTTTTTTTGAGGTATATCGTTCTTTTACTACTTTTGCTGTCGCGAACCAGGGAGTTGCACTGCCCCAAAGGCCAATTAGCAGCCCCGCAAAGCCAACAAGTGACGGCACACCATGAAACAACCTTATCAACCAGCCGCATCCTAACCCAAGGAAAAGGCATGCCAAGCGCCGTACTTAAGTTTTTGACCCAAAGGAACCTTCTAACCATTTCTACCCGAACCATGAATACACAGTTTCCAGCTTGCTTTGTAGAAATGCCGGACAATACTGAACACCGCCGTGCTCCCTTTTATTTGGCTGCCGAGGAATATTTAGCTCAGCATTTCCCCACAGACAATTACCTATTTTCATGGCAACTTGGACCTACCGTAGTAATGGGACGCAATCAAATTGCCCATCAGGAGGTAGACCTTGACTTTTGTCAGGCTGAAGGCATTGACGTTGTAAGACGCAAAAGCGGTGGCGGTGCCATCTTTGCCGATGGTAACAACATTATGTGGAGCCTGGTAACGGGCGATGGTGCTGTCGAACCCTTGTTTCAAGATTATGCACATACCGTAGCCAAAGCCCTATGCAGCCTTGGCCCAAAAGTTGAGGTATCAGGACGCAACGACATTATACTCCAGGGAGGCGGTAAAATTTGCGGCAACGCCTTTTATCATTTGCCCAATCGTAATATCGTGCATGGCACCATGCTTTACGATACAAATCCCCGCCTGATGCAAGGTGCACTACATCCTGACATCAGCAAACTGCAAACCAAAGGAGTAAAAAGCGTACGCAGCAGAGTTGCCTTACTCAAGGACTTCCTGCCATTTGGAGTAAACGAATTACGCCAAAGGCTGCGTCCGCTACTCTGCAACCGCAGCATTTCCCTAACAGCATACGATGTGGCTGCTATCGAAGAACTTGAAAAGGCTTACTATGAGCCCAACTATCTTTACGGACAAGCCTCAGCCTCCGACATCTGCCGCGAACAACGCATTGAGGGGTGCGGACATTTGGCCCTACACTTCAAACTGCGCGGCACTCTCATTGAAGATGTAACGCTGGCCGGCGACTTTTTTGAACTTGCTCCTGCCGAAGTGGCATTTAAGGCCGCATTCGTAGCACAACCCTTTACACCACAAAGCCTTGCTGCAGCCATACAGCTGCACCACCCGGAACAAACCATCCGCAACCTAACTGAAAAACAACTGATCGACCTGCTCTGACAATCATAGCAACAGACTATGGCAACAGAGTTCACAAAACTCAAAGCCCCGTCATGATTGTCAACAAGCCGATAACCTCTACGCAAATCATATCAACCTACTAATATAGTAAATACCATGTCTGAAAAACGTACTTGTCTTTATGACCGCCACGTACAACTTGGTGCCAAGATGGTACCCTTTGGCGGTTTTGAAATGCCTATCCAATACACTGACATTGCCGACGAACATAATGCCGTACGTCATGCTTGTGGTGTATTCGATGTGAGCCACATGGGCGAAGTGCTTGTTAAGGGAAAAGAAGCCGAACGCTTTGTGCAGCACATCTTTACCAACGATGTTAAAGGAGCTGCCATAGGCAAAATATTTTATGGCATGATGCTCCACCCCAACGGCGGAACTATCGACGACTTGCTCGTATACAAAATGGGCGAAGAAGAATTTTTCCTGGTAATCAACGCCGCAAACATCGACAAGGACTATGCTTGGATTAGTGAAGAAGCCAAAAAATACGATGTCTGCACTGAGAACCAAAGCGAACAGTATGCCCAATTGGCAGTTCAGGGCCCCGAAGCCGAAACCGTGACCGAAGAAGTGCTGAAACTGGCTTGCAAGGAACTTGAATTCTACACCTTCAAGACTATAGACATTGAAGGCGAAAGCGTGATTGTGAGCCGCACCGGCTACACTGGTGAAGACGGATTTGAAATTTACGGTTCGCATGCTTATATCCAAAAATGCTGGGACCTGCTCATTGAGAGCGGACGTGCCAAGCCTTGCGGACTTGGCTGCCGCGACACCTTGCGTTTCGAGGTAGGTCTACCACTCTATGGTGATGAACTCTCGGACGATATCTCGCCGATTATGGCAGGTTTGGGAATGTTCGTAAAACTCGATAAAGAGGAATTTGTCGGTAAAGAGGCCGTTGCACAGCAAAAAGCCGAAGGCGTTAAGCAAAAGGTAGTTGGCATTGAACTCGAAGGACGCGCCATTCCCCGCCACGGCTACGAAGTTGTGGCCGACGACAAGGTAATTGGTACCGTTACTACCGGCTATAATTCTATCTCTACAGGTAAGAGTGTTTGTATGGCACTTATTGACGCTGCCTACGGCAAACTCGATACGCCTCTGCAAGTGCGCATCCACCGCAAACTTCACAATGGTGTTGTCGTAAAGAAACGCTTTTACCAAAAGAACTACAAGAAGTAAGCTATCTCCTTATTCCGTAAATCACTAACCGAATATAAACTTAACCTATAACCCTAATTATCATGGCAAAAGTAATTGAAGGACTCTACTATAGTGAGAGCCACGAGTATGTAAAAGTTGAAGGCGAATTTGGCTACGTTGGTATCACCGATTATGCACAAGAGCAGTTGGGCAACGTGGTATACGTAGATATGCCCGCAGAAGGCGACGAGGTAACTGCCGGTGAAGAATTTGGTGCTGTTGAAAGCGTTAAAGCAGCTAGCGATTTGCTTTCGCCCGTAAGCGGCGAAATCGTAGCTATTAACGAAGCTCTCGAAGATCAACCTGAACTCATCAACCAGGATGCCTTTGAAAACTGGATTATGAAGGTAAAACTTTCAGACCCCGTTGAACTCGACGAACTGATGAGTGCTGCCGACTATCGCAATATTTGCGAATAATTACCCATACATGGCCCAAGCTTGGGCGTAGCCCGTTGTCAACACAGGCGCACGCTGGCTGCACCGAGGCTTCTGTCAACATCAGGCCTCCACGCTTCAATGCACCTGTTTTGACAAAAGGCTACGCCCTTGCTGCATATTGACAGCAACAAGCTGAACCAAGACCCTTACACCATGAAATACTTTCCACATACCGCCGACGACATTCAAGAAATGCTCGCCGTTATAGGCGTAAAGAGTTTGGACGAACTCTACGCCGAAGTGCCTGAGGAACTCAAGTTGCACCGCGAACTGAATATCCCCGAGGCTAAATCTGAAATTGAAGTCCGCCGTATTATATCAGCACTGGCCGAACAAAATAAACGGCTCATCCCCTTTGCCGGTGCTGGCGCATACGACCACTACACCCCTTCGGTTATTCCTTACATCGCTTCGCGCAGCGAATTTTCTACTTCATACACTCCGTACCAAGCCGAAATATCGCAGGGTACACTCATGTACATCTTTGAATATCAAACGATGATGGCCGACCTTACGGGTATGGACCTGTCAAACGCATCCATGTACGATGGTTCGACAGCTACGGCCGAGGCTATGCTCATGTGTGTTGCTTCTGCCAAAAAGCGCAACCGTGTGCTCATCTCTGAAACGGTTCATCCCGACGTACGCCGCGTTGTAGCTACCTATGCTCACTTCCATGGTGTTGAACTCGTTGAAGTACCGGCTCAAAATGGTACCACCAACCGCCAGGCACTGAGCGAACTGCTTGAAGCCGACAACGTAGCAGGTGTAATTGTAGCTCAACCCAATTACTACGGCATTGTTGAAGATTTTTCCGGTTTAGCCGACGAATGTCATGCACATAAGGCGCTGTTAGCTATCAACAGCATAGCCTCAGACTTGGCCGTGCTCCGTTCACCGGGTGAATGGGGAGCCGACATTGCCTGCGGCGAAGCCCAAAGTTTGGGTATTCCCCTTTCGGCTGGCGGCCCATACATTGGTTACCTCTGTGTGAAAAATGCCCTAATTCGCAAAATGCCCGGACGCCTGGTAGGCGAAACCATCGATGCAGACGGCAAGCGCGCCTTTGTACTGACAATGCAGGCACGCGAACAGCATATCCGCCGCGAAAAGGCCACCTCTAATATCTGTACCGCGCAAGGCATTATGTGCCTTTACGTAGCAGCATACCTCTCGCTCATGGGCCCGCAAGGACTTCGCGAAGTAAATGAACACTCGTATGCATCAGCTCACGAATTGCACCGCTTGCTCCTTGCAGGCAATAAATTTGAAGAAGCCTTTGCCGGACAGCCCTTCTTGAACGAATTTACGCTGCGATACAAAGGAACTGAAGGCGTAGACAACCTGCGCAAACGTTTGGCCGAAGCCGGATATCTGGCCGGAGTCAAAGCCGAAGGTTCGGACGACTGCATTATTTTTGCAGTAACCGAGCAGCGTACACCGGAAGAAATTGTTGAATTTGCTAAATTGGCCTTATCATGAACAGCACCGTATATTCTCCCCTGATATTCGAACTCTCGAAACCCGGACGCAAAGGCTACTCACTCCCCCAAAACCCATGGAAAGAACACCGCATTGCCGACCTTCCCGAAAACCTTTTGCGCCAAAATGCACCGGCAAAACTGCCCGAAGCCGATGAATTGACCGTGGTAAGACATTATACTAATATGTCGGGCAATAACTTTGGTGTTGATACTGGCTTCTACCCCTTGGGCAGTTGCACCATGAAATACAATCCCAAAATCAACGAAGAGATGGCCGCATTGCCCGGATTTACTCAAATCCACCCGGCTCAAGATGCCGAGGACATGCAAGGCGTTCTTAAACTCTACGATGAAGTACAACGCACACTCTCAGAAATTGGCGGACTTGAACGCTTTACCCTCAACCCCTACGCCGGTGCTCACGGCGAATTAACCGGTTTGATGGTAATTCGTACTTATCACCAAAAACGAGGCGACACGAAGCGTACCAAAATCATTGTACCCGATTCAGCACACGGCACAAACCCTGCCTCGGCAGCAGTATGTGGCCTGCAGATTGTTGAGGTTAAAAGCAAACCTGACGGCACCGTTGATGTAGAAGACCTCAAACCGCTGCTCGGCGATGATATTGCCGGTATGATGATGACCAACCCTAACACGCTGGGTATCTTTGAACGCCAAATTCCCGAAATAGCCCGTTTGGTACACGAATGTGGCGGATTGATGTATTACGATGGAGCTAACCTTAACCCGATGCTCGGCGTTTGTCGTCCTGGCGACATGGGATTCGACGTGATGCACATCAACCTGCACAAAACATTTAGCACCCCTCATGGTGGCGGTGGCCCCGGAAGCGGCCCGGTTGGCGTGCGCAAAGGCTTGGAAGAATACCTGCCCAACCCACAAGTGTGCCTGAACAAAGAATCTGGCATGTATGAACTCAAGCAGAACCCCGAAGCGCTGGGCAGCATTTCATCGCATTTGAGCAACTACGGCATTTTGGTTCGTGCTTACGCCTACTTGCTCACTTTAGGTAAGGAATATGTACCTATGGCCGGAAAACTTTCGGTGCTCAATGCTAACTATATAAAGGAATGCCTCAAGGACTATTACTACCTGCCCATTGATGGCCTGTGCAAACACGAATTTGTATTCGACGGATTACGCCCCGAATATGGTGGCTCGCATAGCGATGCCTCGCACATCACCACACTCGAAGTGGCCAAACGCCTGCTCGACTATGGTTTCCATGCACCAACCATCTACTTCCCACTCCTTTTCCACGAGTCGATGATGATAGAGCCCACCGAAACCGAAAGCAAGGAGACACTCGATGCCTTTATCGATGTAATGAAGAAAATTGCAGTCGAAGCACACGACCAACCCGAACTCCTGCGCGAAGCACCGCACCACACTCCTGTGCGCCGCCTGGACGACGTTAAGGCTGTAAAAGACGCTAAGTTCACTTTCTAAACCGTAAAATTTAAGTAAGGTTTTACGTATATAACCCAGACCTGCGAACATAAAGCCGAAAGCCTACCAGGCTATGGGCTTTATGTTCAAAAGGTGGGTTTCACTTTACTGCTGCAGTTGCGGCAAACATCAAATCCCCTTTATACCATGAAATCTCTTCTCATCATAGGCGCAGGTCCTGGTGGATACGAATGCGCCGTCCGCGCAGCCAAGGCCGGACTGGATGTACACATTGTAGACCATGCCGAACACCTGGGAGGTACCTGCCTGTGCGAAGGCTGCATCCCCACGAAATGCCTCTGCCACACCGCCGAGGTGCTCGAAACTGCTAAAGCTGCTACAGCCTACGGCATTAACACTGACACCTCGGGATTTGACCTGTCTGCGGCCATTGAACGCAAAAATCGTGTAACGGCCCAACTCCGCGAAGGCATAAAAACACTGATGAGCACTCCAGGCATTACCTTCCACAACGGATTTGCACAGTTCGTACCAGGCGATGCACACACCATTCGGGTAGGCGATGAAACTATCCATGCCGACTATGTGTTCATTGCAACTGGATCTGTTCCAAAATTCTTACCCATTCCCGGGGCACACACACCTGGGGTTCTCACCTCAACCGAACTACTCCAACTTACCGAATTGCCCAAACGCCTATGTATTATTGGCGGCGGCGTAATCGGGTTGGAGTTTGCAGGCATTTTCAATACCTTTGGTTCGAAGGTTACGGTCATTGAATTCTGCAAGGAAATACTCCCGAACTTTGACCGCGATATAGCTAAACGCCTGCGCACAGCGCTCAAAAAACAAGGAATTGAATTTATTACCGGCGCACCCGTCACTGCAATCCATGCCAACGAAGAAAATAACGGAGAATTGCACGTTAGCTACGAACACCGCAGCGCTGTACACGAATGCCTGGCCGACGTAGTGCTTATGGCTGTTGGACGCGGTGCCAATGTCAATAGTCTGAACCTTGAAGAAGCAGGTATTGCCTTCACACCACGCGGCATTCAGGTTGACGACGACATGCAAACCAATATCCCGGGTGTTTATGCCGTAGGCGACATTAACGGACGTTGCCAGTTGGCTCATGCTGCCACCTTCCAAAGCTACCATGCACTGGCCCACATTTTAGGACAAAATGACCCAACGGACTTATCGCTCGTTCCGGGCGCTGTTTTTACAACCCCCGAAGCTGCTATGGTTGGACTTACCGAAGAACAAGCTAAAACAGAATGTCCCGAAGCGATAGTACACAAATCTTTTTACCATGCCAACGGACGCGCACTGGCCATGGACGCAGCCAACGATGGTTTAGTAAAACTCATTGTAGCTCCCAACGGACAGGTGCTCGGAGCACATGTACTTGGAGCACATGCATCGGAACTCATTCACGAGGTGGCTTTGCTCATGAGCACCCAAGGAACCATCGACCAATTGGTACACACCATTCACGCCCATCCCACACTCTCCGAACTCGTTTTGCAGGCAGCAGCCGAATAAAACGCTTATTTGGATGGATGCAGGTGCCGATTGTTGCACTTAAGTGCAAAAGTCAATAAACAGAAAGCAGGCAGGCGAGAAGAAAATAAAAAAGTTTGGACTTTCGTTTTTCTCTTCGCTTGCCTTGCACTATCTTTGCACATAGTCTGTAACCTATAAACAGAAAATATGATAAGAGTGAACCCTTTCAAGGGATTGGGCATTGCCCTGGTTACCCCTTTCAATACTGATGGCAGCATCCACTTTGAACAACTCGAACAACTGGTCGAAACTCAAATAAAGGAAGGAGTAGACTTCTTGTGTGTACTTGGTACTACGGCCGAAACACCCTGCCTGACGCCCGACGAAAAACGGGCCGTTATCGAAACTGTCAAGCGTGTGAACGCCGGACGGGTTCCTCTGCTGTTAGGAGCAGGAACCAACAGTACAACTGCTGTCATAGACTATCTGCAAACCGAAGACTTGACGGGTTTTCAAGGCGTTCTGATAGTTACCCCGTATTACAATAAGCCCTCTCAAGAGGGGCTGTACTGCCACTTCAAGGCCATTGCCGAGGCAAGTCCGCTACCGGTAGTGCTCTACAATGTACCTGGACGTACTGCTGTAAACTTGACTGCCGAAACTACGCTACGCATAGCCAACGACTGCCCGAACGTGGTAGCTATAAAAGAAGCCTCAGGCAATGTGGCACAAATAGATACTATTATCGAAAATGCCCCCGAAGGCTTTGAGGTGCTGAGCGGCGATGATGCTATAACCTTTGAACTGCTGACCATAGGAGCAGTGGGCGTAATCTCAGTGGTTGGCAATGCCTATACTGCCGATTTTGGCAAAATGATTCACAAAGCAATAGCTGGCGACTATACAGCTGCACTAAACATTCACCGCAAGTTCAGCAAAGTTTATCCGCTGCTATCGACTGATGGAAACCCTTCGGGCATCAAGGCTCTTATGGCCATTTTGCAAAAAGCTGAAAACCGGGTACGACTTCCACTAGTACCAGTACGCGAAACGACCTTCAACGAACTTGAAGCCTTTGTGCAAAACTTCTGATGCGATGCGCACTTTAATCTATTCCGATGCAAGCAGTTTACAATGCGCAGGTATATATTGCTTAAAATCAAGTTTGCTTTAATTACACGCTCCGTACAAATTTACAGGTCGGTTTCCATTCTCAGGACATGGATACCGGCCTATTTGCTTTGCATCAACCTCAAATTCGGAACATAGCCCCTGCACCCTGCTGCCAGATACTCCTGAAAGCATTATCCCAAACCCAACCGACAATTTACTTTGGCATGTATTTATTTTAGAATGGTATGTAGAAGGATTTACATGGTGCCTAAAACGGCAGGCTACTTACTAAATCCAACTACAGAACATTTACTGATACGATTAAAGACTATGAAAAAACATTTAACCTTGCCCACTCGCTTTGCGCTAAATGTATGTACTGCTATTCTGTGGTTGGCTATACCTGTTCTTACATCTTGCAAAAAAAACACTCCACAGGAATCCCTGTTGCAGAACACAACAGCCAACACTATAAAAAGCAACAATACGATTGTAAAAAACAATAATGACAGCTCTGTCAGTCACACTACTATGAGTTACTTTCACTTTGAGCAAGTGACAGACTTAACTGTATTTTTCGACTCAATTGCCTCAAAGAACCATATACCTGGAAGTTCCGACAATGCAGAAAGCGCTACATATATACACGATTTTAAGCAATGCATCAAGTATATAGACGAGTACCGCCAAGGGAAACGCAAGTTCTATCCCGACAAACACGTCAGCCAATGCTTAAACAGCCTGGGCTTTTACGCAGCGCAAATCGAAGATCATGCAACAAGCATAGACCTTACCTACAGCGAATGGTTCATGATGTGTGCTGCATATTATGCTCCCGACATCACCTGTCTCGTACACATGCAATCGGCCGATCACCACATTGGAGTACGCAATTTTGGACAGGAATACAACTATAATCCTTGGTGGTGCTACGTTTTTATAGCCCGCGAAAAAGGGTATGAAGTGCAATGCCTCAAGGACTTCAGCAAAACAAGAAGTTTATTTACACTGCAAAAACAAGGAAAAACTTACTACCTGCTTTCAAACAACTTCAATCCCCTGGAGTTTACCCAATACTTATATGGTGAAGACAAGACTGGACGCATTAGCAAACTGGCCGAATGTCTGGAGGCTCCGAACAATTGCGAACAGGAATTTAATACCTACTACTTTAATAAAAATAATTATGAGTGGTATTACTGCCTTTGGGACGACAAGTTGAACCAAAGAGAACGGGTTACCAACCAGCCTGCACTCCAACTGATACTGAACGGCGAAAAATCAAAGTTTGTATGTCACTAAATATGTTCGAAGGAACATAAAAATAATACACTAAAGCGCCAGCCCCGGAATTATCAGCAATTCTAGGGCTGGCGCATCTTAATAGAATTATGTATAAAGTATGGACTATACTTCACACGCTGCGCTACATCTTCCCCTTAATTCGATCTAAAAGATTTCGATTAAAACGTTTAATATCCTGACTTGTACGGTTAATCAACTCCTCGGGCATCTTTCGCCATTCATTAAAAAAGTCAGGCACAAGTTGAAGCAGATTCTTTCCTGGTACTGTTTCGGTCAGTTCGTCTTTATTAGGGTTAACTACTACCTTGAACGAATCGTGCCTGATGGCCACTTCAATGGTACTGCCTGTCCAAAAGGGATCACCATCGTAGTGAGCCACCCCTTCTCCCTCCCTTCTAATAAGCAGTTTATCGGCCTGAAACGTACGCACATGGCTATTTGCAGGCAGCGTTCCGGTAAAAAGTTGCAGGGCCACTTGCGGCGACTCTATGGTACTGAATGGTTTCATTACCACAACATCGAGCAATCCATCCTTCATACTTGCATAAGGTGCTATATAAGCATCGTTTCCATACTGTGAAGCATTGGCACAAGCAATTAAAAAGGCCTCACAAGCCTCACTTCCATTCTCGTCCTCTATAATATAGGTTTGAGGCTTGTACTGCAAACCCGACTTCAAGGTATTTTCCACGTAGGTCAAGAGTCCACGTTTACCAGCCGAAGCAAATTTTTGGCTAATGAAGGCATCGAAACCAACCCCACACGTACAAAAGAAAGGACGATCGTTGATAGTTCCATAATCAAGTGCTTGCACAAATCCTTGATTAATAATATCAATAGCCTTACGCGGTGATAAGGGGATACGCAAATGGCGTGCAAGCCCATTACCCGACCCGCACGGAATTATAGCTAAGGCTGTATCAGTATGTACTAAAGCTCTTCCTACTTCGTTGACCGTTCCGTCTCCGCCTACAGCTACCACCACGTCTATACCCCGGTCTACGGCTGCTTTTGTCAGCTCAGTAGCATGGCCGGCGTACTCGGTGTAACTCAACTCAACCTCGTAAAGGTCGCGGTTAGTCAGCGTCTCAGCCAACAGGGCAATGCCTTTTTTGCGTTGAGTGCCGGATATTGGATTTATCAAATAAAGTATTTTTTGTTTCATGAGGGCAAAGATAGTACAAAGCCGCGTGAAAATCAAATACCGAAGGTATTCTTTTAACGTTTAGCTGAAGACAATGCTTTTGCCTCATATTATACATGATAGTACTCACTGCATGCAGCAGCACAGCAAAGCCATACCAGCCGTAAATGCAAAAAAGAAATACATCAGGGATGATGCGGAAATTAAAACCCAATAAACCGCAAAATCGCACAATAACTAAGACTTCGTGCATTTTCCCCCAGCAAAAGTGGATTTATTGTACGAAAAAATGTACCTTTGCACTAAATTATGCACGAGGGAAGACAAATCATACATACCCCTCTTCCATTACAAGTAACATTATCTCATGGGTATTTTACAAGATAGATTAGCTAAATACACCCTGCCACAACAATATCAAGCACAGGGCGTTTATCCTTATTTCCGCGAAATCGAAGGAAAGCAAGGCACTGAAGTTGAAATGGGCGGACACCATGTATTGATGTTCGGTTCGAACGCCTATACTGGCCTTACTGGTGATGAGCGCATCATCGAAGCAGGAATCAAAGCAATGAAAAAATATGGTTCGGGCTGTGCCGGCTCACGCTTTTTGAATGGCACGCTTGACCTTCATGTTCAACTTGAAAAAGAATTGGCCCAGTTTGTTGGCAAAGAGGATTCTCTTTGTTTTTCTACTGGTTTTACCGTAAACTCTGGTGTTATATCCTGCCTAACAGGTCGCGAAGACTACATTATCTGCGACGACCGTGACCATGCTTCGATTGTTGACGGACGCCGCCTATCCTTTTCTACTTGCTTGAAATACAAGCACAACGATATGGCCGACCTGGAACGCCAATTGCAAAAATGTGCACCAGAAGCCGTCAAACTGATTGTTGTGGATGGAGTATTCTCAATGGAAGGCGATTTGGCTAAGCTACCCGAAATCGTTAAACTCAAACATAAGTATAATGCCTCTATCATGGTTGATGAGGCACATGGTATTGGTGTATTCGGACGTCAAGGCCGAGGTGTTTGCGATTATTTCGGACTTACAGATGAGGTTGACTTGATTATGGGTACCTTCAGCAAGTCGCTTGCCTCAATTGGCGGTTTCATTGCTGCCGACGAGAGTATCATCAACTGGTTGCGCCATAATTCACGCACCTACATCTTCTCGGCTTCAAATACTCCCGCAGCTACAGCCTGCGCAATGGAAGCTCTGCACATCTTGCAGCAGGAGCCCGAACGCATTGAGGCTTTGTGGGACGTTACTCGCTACGCCTTGAAGCGCTTCCGCGAGGCTGGCTTTGAAATTGGTGATACTGAATCGCCCATCATCCCTCTCTATGTACGCGATACTGAAAAGACCTTTATCGCTACAGCCAAAGCATTTGATGCCGGCGTATTTATCAATCCGGTTATTCCGCCCGCATGTGCACCACACGACACGCTGGTACGTGTAGCATTGATGGCAACCCACACCAAGGAACAGGTAGATCGTGCCGTCGAAGCGTTAGGAAAAGTGTTCCGCGAACTCGATATCATCAAGTAATAATATTTAAAAGGTAGTGGCAGACTTATGCCTATACCCAACTAAAACACATTAACAGCGCCCCGAAAGTCTATGTTTACTTTCGGGGCGCTGCATTTTACTGGTTATTATACTATCTGGCAATTTGCCATATGCCTCTGCGAGGAAAACGTAAGCTTTAAGTACTAATGCTGAAGTATGAATAGAAATAGAAGAGTATTACCTCAAAAAGATTAAATTTGTGGCCCGTCAAGCCCTTGCCTGATGGGCCACAATACGATGTTAAGTACTACAAAGAAATCCGTGTATATCCAGAAGGATATACTCCATATCACTCAGACTTATTCTGCCTTGCACTCGCCTCCTGCGGCTTGGTTGTAACTGGCTTTCGTCTGTTTTTTTTACGTGGTTTCTGTTCGCCCTGCTGTCCACTTCGCTGCTTAGTTGAAGTTCCGGCTGCATCAGTTCCCTTATCTTTAGCAGTTTTGGCTGCATGCACTCCGCTATGTCTGCGATTTCCACGACGATTTCCGCGTTGTTTAGAAGACGAACGCTGCAACTCAGACGAAGGGGGGCGTACTCCTTCGGGAAGTGCTGCTCTTGGAATCTTAATTTTCAGAATCCGCTCAATGGTAGCCAACGCAGCAAGGTCCTTCTCACCTATAAGTGTTACTGCATATCCTTCACGTCCAGCACGTGCAGTGCGTCCAATACGGTGTACATAATCTTCAGCATCATGTGGTGCATCATAATTGATAACCATTGTAATATCATCAATATCAATGCCTCGGGCCACAATGTCGGTAGCTACAAGTAAATCTACCTTTTGTGCTCTGAACAACTGCATCACTTCGTCGCGCTCACTCTGTTCCAAATCCGAATGCATAGCGCGGGCATTATATCCCTTACGCTTGAGCAGAATGGCCAGTTCCTTAACCTTTTGTTTAGAAGAACAGAACAAAATGACCCGATGAGGAGGCTGCTCCTTAAAGAGTTGCTTCAATATCAAAGGTTTATCCCCCTCATGACTCAAATAAACACTCTGCGCTATATTCTCAGCAGGTTTTGATACGGCAATCTCTACCTCAACGGGATTATTCATCACCGTGCGGGCAAGCTGAGCTATTTTGGGAGGCATCGTTGCTGAAAATAGAATGGTTTGGCGCTGTACAGGCATATTTTTGACAATGGTCAGAATATCATCTGCAAATCCCATATCGAGCATGCGGTCTGCCTCGTCGAGCACCAGGTGTGTAGTGCGACTCAAATCGAGTGTTCCCAGTTGCAAATGCGTAATCAAGCGTCCTGGAGTTGCCAGCACAATATCAGCTCCAGCCTGAAGCGAACGGCGTTCCTGTTCATAGCGTGCCCCATCATTTCCACCATAAACGGCAACAGCATTTATTCCTGTATAATAAGCAAATCCTTGCAAAGCCTGATCAATCTGGCGAGCGAGTTCACGCGTTGGCGCAATTACCAAACAATTTACCGCATCGACCGGGTGTGGATCGCGTGCCAGCACTGTGAGCAAAGGCAGCAGATAGGCAGCTGTTTTGCCGGTTCCTGTCTGAGCCACACCTAAGACATCGCGGTTTTGCAAAATAGGCGGAATACAATGCGCTTGCACGGGAGTGCATTTTTCAAAACGCATATCGTAGAGTGCATCAAGCACATCTTCTGAAAGTTCGAGGTCCTCAAAGAACACCTCGGTTGCTTTTTCTTCAATCATTCAATTTACTCGTTTACGAAGTTGAGGGGTCGGCCCAACCCGACCAACTGCCAGCAGCAGTTTAACCTGTACCGACAATAATAATAAGGAGTAAGCATGCAAGCCTTGGATTTGCCTTCAGCACTGCAAACCAATTGCTCCGAAATAAAGTTCAACTGTGCATAAAGTTCTACAAACTTACTGCGGTGTACGCCTATAAAGCACAAAAGCAATAATTGCAAACAGTATATTAGGCAACCACACAGCAAACATAGCCGGCCACCCTGCATTAAGTGCAAATGTAGACGATACCGTCTGGAACAAAATATAGGCAAAACTCAGGGCTATACCCACACCGATACTCGTTCCCATGCCCCCTTTACGTTTCTCGCACGAAAGACTGACACCTATTATTGTCAAAATAAATGCAGCAAAAGGAGTGGCAAATCGTTTGTGATATTCTACCTCAAAGGTACTTACTCCTGCTGCACCCCGAAGCTTTTGGCGAGCTATAAACTCATCGAGTTCAGGTACAGTCATCGTTTCCTGCTGGCCTCTGACATAGAAGAAGTCTTTCGGCTCCATCATAATCATGGTATCTAATCGCGCTCCATGCTCCAACTTTTCGCGCATACCCTTTAGTGTACGTATGTTATACTGACGTAACGTCCATGAGAACCGATGGTCAGACAGTGTGTCATACTGAATTGTTTGAGCTGTAAGATGAGACACCAGTTTTTTATCGACAAACTTATCGAGTGTAAAGCCATATCCACTCTTGGTTACATTATCAAAGTGAGTAATGTAGGCCACCACTCCTGTATCCACCTGCATCTGCACGTTTTCGACTGAGGTTACATCCGTACGTTTCTTAATGTAACGATTCTCAAAGTTAACTCTTGCCACATTGCTCTGCGGAATAACATAAGCTCCAAGCAGAAAAGTTACCGCAGCAATAAGCGCAGCCGAAAACATATAAGGGCGAAGCAGACGTCTGAAACTCATACCCGTACTCTTCATGGCTATAATCTCAGAGTTGTCGGCCAGCTTCGATGTAAAGAAGATGACAGCTATAAATACAAAGAGCGGACTGAAGAGATTGACAAAATAAGGAACAAAGTTGACGTAATAGTCAAAGATTATCTTCTGCACGGGGGCATGGCTTCGTGTCAGTTTGTCAATCTTTTCGTTGAAGTCGAAAATTACGGCTATCACCACAATAATGGTGATAAGAAAAATGTAAGTACTCAGAAACTTATAAATGATGTAGCGATCAAGACGCCCAATAAACGGGCGGTGTCCTCCCTGCTTATTGTGTGCCTCTTGTCTACGATGGTCTTGGTTTGCTCCGGCCTCATCATCCGCACGGGTTTCTGCAAATTTAGTTCCGCGAATTTTCGATAATAACTTGTTAAACATACGTTCAAGGGAATGAATGTTACAACTTACGCATCAGTTTTTCGACCATGTCGCGTTTCCAGGGGCCGAAATTATCTGCCAAAATCTGTTGACGCGCCTCACGCACCAGCCATAGATAGAAAGCCAGATTATGAATAGAGGCTATTTGCATGGCAAGGAGTTCTTTTGCTTTGAACAAGTGGTGCAAGTAGGCCTTGGTATAATGCAGGTCGGCAAAACAATGTCCCATGGGGTCGACCGGCTCAAAGCAGTCTGCCCACTTGGCATTACGCATATTGATAATACCCTCTGCCGTAAACAAACAAGCATTACGTCCGTTACGGGTAGGCATCACGCAATCAAACATATCCACTCCGCGCTCTATGCCTTCGAGTATATTGACAGGGGTACCAACTCCCATCAAATAGCGGGGACGATTGGTGGGCAGAATATCGTTAACCACTTCTATCATTTCGTACATCTGCTCAGCTGGTTCACCTACTGCCAATCCACCAATAGCGTAACCTTCGGCACCGAAATCTGTCATAAACCGTGCACTTTCCTGACGCAAATCTTTATAAACACAGCCTTGCACAATAGGAAAGAGTGCTTGTGAATAGCCATACTTCGGTTCGGTTTCATGAAAACGCTTCCAGCAACGCTTCATCCAACCATGAGTCAAGTCTAGGCTCTTTCGGGCATAGGCGTAGTCGGCAGTACCCGGCGGACATTCATCAAAAGCCATCATAATATCGGCTCCTATCGTACGCTCGATATCCATTACGCGCTCCGGACTAAAAAAGTGTTTACTTCCATCGATGTGAGAACGGAATTCACACCCTTCCTCTGTTAATTTACGGATTCCCGAAAGCGAAAAAACCTGGAATCCCCCGCTGTCAGTCAACATAGGACGATCAAAACCATTAAACTTATGCAAGCCTCCGGCCTTTTCAAGTATTTCAAGGCCGGGACGCAAGTAGAGGTGGTATGTGTTGCCCAAAATGATTTCAGCTTGAATATCTTCTTTTATTTCATGCAGATGCACACCCTTAACACTCCCCACTGTACCTACTGGCATAAAGATAGGAGTATGGATTTGTCCGTGAGCTGTATCAATCAGTCCGGCACGTGCCGCGCTGGTAGCATCAGTATGTTGCAACGTAAAATTCATAACGTATAATATCTTAAAAGAGAATGGTGTTGGGCATCTAAAAACGGCATCAATCGCCTTTAAAACGGCATCAATCGCCTTTGCCCGAAATCTAGTAACAGTGCTCACTGCATAAGCCGGCTCCTTAAATTCCGTACCAGCAGAGAACACGGGGGTCTGTGGCGCACAAAGAGCAAGAGGGTTGCTTGTTAAACATCCCTCTTGCCCATTGCTTACTACTTATCTTCCATCATAAGGCGTGCTCCGGCCAGGTTGTTGGCTGCCGCCTCTGGAGTCTTCGGATTGCTATCCGAAGGTATAGTCAGTTCGATAGCATTATCCACTCGCTCTTCGAGCAGGGCAAAGCTGAGCACATCCTGCACGTCGTCAACAAAGTGAAAGTTCAAGCCGCTTACATAACGCTCATTTATTTCTTCTATATCCTTACGGTTCTCGGTAGAAATAAGTATGTCTGTAATTCCGGCTCGTTTTGCAGCCAATATCTTTTCCTTGATACCACCCACCGGAAGAACTCGTCCGCGTAATGTAATCTCGCCGGTCATAGCCAAATTACTGCGTACTTTGCGCTGAGTCAATGCCGAGGCTATCGAAGTAGCAATCGTTATACCGGCCGATGGGCCATCCTTGGGGGTTGCCCCTTCGGGCACATGAATGTGTATGCCCCAATGGTCAAAGACACGATGGTCTATTCCCAGTTTATCGGCATGCCCTTTGATGTATTCGAGTGCCAATACAGCACTCTCCTTCATTACATCTCCCAAGTTTCCCGTCAAGGTCAGTTTAGCACTCGGGCTCCGACTTACGCTGGTTTCGATAAATAATATTTCGCCTCCGACCGCAGTCCAGGCCAATCCCGTTACTACTCCCGCATAACCATTTCCCTGGTATTTATCGCGGCTAAAGATGGGTTTGCCCAGCAGTTTCTCAACATCAGCTGGTTTAAGGCTATGTCCGCAATAAGGCATGGTGCCATCATCGGCAGTCGAGGTGAGATACGCAACCTTACGGAATATCTTCTGTATCTGCTTTTCGAGTTGTCGCACACCACTCTCACGCGTATAGTGCTCAATAATGTATTCTATACCCGGACGGGTAAACTTGAGCACCGCACCTTCGCCAAAGTCAAACTCCTTTTGCTGCTTTTTTATAAGGTGCCGGCTGGCTATCTCCATTTTTTCTTCGGTCAAGTAACCCTCTACTTCAATCAGCTCCATACGGTCGAGCAAGGGGGCCGGTATGTTTTGCAGGTTATTGGCCGTAGCAATAAAGAAAACCTTTGAGAGGTCGAAGTCGAGATCCAAATAATTATCGTGGAAGGCATTGTTTTGCTCAGGGTCGAGCACCTCAAGCAGAGCACTGTAGGGATCGCCATTATAACTGCCCGACGATACTTTGTCTATCTCATCGAGCACAAACAGAGGGTTAGCCGATTCTCCTTTCATGATGCCCTTAACTATGCGTCCGGGCATAGCACCTATGTAGGTACGGCGATGGCCACGAATTTCCGACTCGTCGTGCATACCGCCCAGCGATATACGCACATATTTGCGGTTCAATGCTTCGGCAATGCTGCGGCCGAGCGAAGTTTTACCCACTCCCGGAGGGCCATACAAGCACACGATGGGTGCCTTATCCGTTTTGCGGTAGCGCAAAGTTGCCAAATATTCCAGGATGCGCTCCTTTACGCGTTCCATGCCATAGTGGTCGCGGTTCAGCACACGCTCCGCATTCTTTATATTAAGATTATCCTCCGTATAAATACCCCAGGGCAATCCCACTACCGTTTGCAAGTAGTTCAGTTGCACGGTATAGTCGGGGGCTTGCGGATTGATACGACGCAGTTTATCGAGTTCACGCTTAAAACTCTCTTCTACCTTGGGCGGAAGTACGAGTTTGGCAGCACGCTTCTCAAGGTCGGCCACATCGCTGTTGTCACCCTCGCCCAACTCATTCTGCAAATTTTTAATTTGCTCTTGCAAGAAGTACTCACGCTGCCGTTGGTCAAGATCTTCGCGGGTACGATCTTGTATTTCGCGTTTAATAATAGCAAATTGGCATTCGCGGTTGAGCAGTTTGAGCAATGCGTAGGCCCTAAGCTTCAGGTCGTGTTCCTTTAAGAGTTCGTAGCGTTCGTCTTGCGTAAGCGTCATATTTACGCAGATAAAGTTAATAAGGAACACGGGGTGCGAGATATTGCGCACTGCCATAATGGCTTCTTCGGTACGCACTCCGTCGGTAAGTCCTAAATAACGTATTACCGACTCACGGCACTCGCCGACCAAAGCTTTGAATTCCTCATCGTTTTCATTATAAATAACCTCTTCCAAGGGTGATGCTGCTACACGCAAGGTTGGGCGACGGCGCTTAACCTGCTCCAGGCGCAAAGGGCCATAGCTCTGCAAAATTGCAATAACATTACCATTTGGAAGGTCGATGGTACGCATCACGCGCGCAAGCACACCTTCTTCATAAAGATCTTCCTTATCTGGCTCTTCAACCGCAGCATCTTTCTGGGCAAGCACAGCTACCAGCGAGTTATGCTTTAGCGATTGGTTAACTACCTTCAGACTGGAGTCGCGGCCTACTGTTACAGAACCTACGATTCCGGGAAAGAGCATCATATTGCGCAACGGGAGTGCAGGTAGTGTATCGTCAAAAGGGGTATGAAGCAAGCTCTCCATATCACCGTCAAAATCAGCTATCAACGAAAAAGAGGTTTGGGGATTATCGGCTTTCAATTTCAACTGGATTATTAAGTACGTACTATGAGTGCGATACAATTGAGCAAAGCACCGCTATGAGGTATAGCTCCAAGCTATTACGAAGCAAAAGTACGAATTTTTAATGAGATGTAACAGCGCTGCAATCATTTAAATGCCTGCATGACCTGTCATTCGGGGGGAATGTCGTATTTTTGCCCCAAAATAATTGCCAATAAACAAACCACCGTGTTTACATTCAAACAATTTATCATTAACGACTCACATTGCGCCATGAAGGTGGGTACCGATGGGGTTCTGCTGGGTGCATGGGCTGACCTCACTGACTGCCAGCGGATTTTAGATTTAGGCTGCGGCAGCGGACTTATTGCCTTAATGGCTGCGCAACGCAATCCACAAGCCTTGATTACGGGGGTCGAAATTGACGAGGCTGCCGCTTCTGATGCTCTTTTAAATGTGCAGAATTCACCTTTTGCCTCCAGAATTGCCATACGTTGCCAAGATGCTACACAGCTTGCAGCAACGGAAGGTCGTTACGACTGCATCCTGTCGAATCCACCTTATCACCAAGAAGAACTGCTGCCGCCTTCGGCTGCAAGGGCTGCAGCCCGCCATACAGCTGGTGGGGGACTGACGTTTAGTGCGCTGCTGCGCACCGTATGCAACCTGCTCGACGACTCCAACCAGAATGCTCGCTTTTCGCTGATTTTACCTGCACCGGCTCTTAACAAATTCAAAACCCTGGCTACCATACACGGACTGCACCTGACGCGCTGCACACAAGTTGTAACTCGCCCCGGAAAGCCTTGTAAAAGGGTTCTGCTGGAGTTCTGCCTTCACAAAAGTACACCAGCCAACGACGAACTGATACTGACGGCCCCCGATGGCGGCAGATCGGCTGCTTATAGTTTATTGTGCAACGACTTTTATTTGTAACACTGCAATGCCGCATGCCAAGCACATACGATGCGAAACTCCGGTTGCCTTGAAACTGCATACACTTTTATAAAAATAAAGACCGTATTCTGCATACGACCATAAGCATTGATACTTTCAACTTGAAGTTCTACACCTAAACACAAAAGAAATTGATATACTCTAAGAGGGGATACGCCTACTATTTAAACGAAACAGGCAAAAACACAAGTGGTTAATGGCAGATAAAAAAGTAGGGCTAACCTCCCGGCCTGCCCTACTTTTCGTACACTCTCAGGGATTCGAACCCTGGACCCACTGATTAAGAGTCAGTTGC
>CALCVT010000061.1 GCA_937906495.1 uncultured Prevotella sp. | reverse complement strand
GGACTGCAAAGTTCTGAACAATGAAGATTTAATGAAATATGGGGTAGATGGGATGAATACAATAAGTTTAAGACAGAAATGGTGCAAAATGAAAAGTGCACGTTTTTGCGCATATCAAAATTGAGAATAACAATTGCTCTATTAACGACTACCTTTATCGGTGTAATAAAGAAGGCCCCCTTGCAGCAACTCGGATGATTAAAATTCGTCATTCCGAATTACCCGCAAGGGGACCACCAATAATATAGTATTCAAAGCTTCAAATAACAATAAGAAGCCCCAAGCATAGTTTTAAAAGGCTCTTGTTACTCAACATCGCGCCCGTGACAATTTTTAAACTTTTTTCCGCTACCACAAGGGCAAGGATCGTTGCGTCCAGGAAGTTCATCCTTTACGATTGGCTGCTGGTTTGCTTCACGAGTGTCGCGCGCTGCAGCTTCGCGAGCTTCAGCATCACCATTTCCATCGAGTGACTCGTGTGATGTTTGAAGTTTTTGGTTTGAAGTTGACTGCTCAGGAGCAGCTTCCTTAACTTCCTCAGGATCCTGTACAGGAATTCGACCACGCATCAAGGTAGAAACCGTATCGTTGTTGATACGATTTACCATTTTATCAAATAGCTGCACACTCTCGAGTTTAAACACCAGAAGCGGGTCTTTTTGCTCATACGAAGCATTCTGTACAGACTTCTTAAGTTCATCGAGTTCGCGGAGGTTTTCTTTCCACGCATCATCAATATTATGCAACAAAATGGCCTTTTCGAAATCGTTAACCACTTCTTTCGAGCCTGTGAGATAAGCTTTTTCGAGGTTTGTACGAATATTATATACCAGTTTACCATCGCTTATGGGCACCAAAATATTCTCGTAAATATCACGTTGGTTCTCGTAAACTTGCGTAATAACCGGCATAGCCACTTCTGCCAACCGATCGGTTTTACGACGGAAAGCAGCTACAACCTCCTGGAAGGCATGCTCGTAAAGATCATCGCGTTTCATCGAGTTAAACTGTTCCTCTGTGAAAGGAGCCTCTATGGCAAAAATTTCGATGAAACCTTCGCGGCAACCTTGATAATCGTTTTTGTCGATAATATTGATTACGCGGTCCCAAAGCATGTTGGCAATATCCATACCTACACGTTCGCCCATCAAGGCGTGACGACGCTTTTCGTAAATAACAGTACGCTGTTTGTTCATTACATCATCGTACTCCAAAAGGCGCTTACGGATACCAAAGTTATTCTCTTCAACCTTACGTTGCGCGCGCTCGATGCTATTATTGACCATTTTGGCCTCAATCATTTCACCCTCCTTGAATCCGAGTTTATCCATTACACGGGCTATACGTTCGGAAGCAAACAGACGCATGAGATTATCCTCGAGCGAAACAAAGAATACAGACGACCCCGGGTCACCCTGTCGTCCGGCACGACCACGGAGCTGACGGTCAACACGCCGACTTTCATGACGTTCCGTACCAATAATAGCCAAACCACCAGCATTCTTTACTTCATCGGTAAGTTTAATATCAGTACCACGACCTGCCATATTGGTAGCAATGGTTACTGCGCCCAACAAGCGTTCTTCTTCACGGATTTCGCCAGTTTGTACGGGATGTTTAGCATCGGCATTGGCCTGTTGACTCTTCCAATAGCGCTCAGCATCAGCCTTTGTACAGAAACTGCGCTCATCAGGACAAACAAACACACGTCCCATTGTGCTTTGACCGGCAAGAGCTACAATATCAGCCTCACGTTGGTGTAACTTAGCATTAAGCACCTGATGTGGAATATGACGCAATTGAAGAGCACGCGAAAGCAATTCACTAACATCCACGCTGGTAGTACCTACAAGCACCGGACGTCCGCAGGTACGCATCTTTTCAACTTCTTCAATTACAGCACCATACTTTTCGCGCTTAGTTTTGTACACACGATCGTTCATATCAACACGCTGTACGGGACGATTGGTGGGAATTTCCACTACATCGAGTTTATAGATGTTCCAAAACTCTCCAGCCTCGGTAATTGCAGTACCTGTCATACCCGAGAGTTTGTGATACATACGGAAGTAGTTCTGAAGTGTAATAGTTGCAAAAGTCTGAGTAGCAGCTTCTACCTTAACGTGCTCCTTAGCCTCGACAGCCTGGTGCAATCCATCGCTCCAGCGTCGGCCTTCCATAATACGTCCAGTCTGTTCGTCGACAATCTTGACCTGGCCATCCATCACGACATACTCCTCATTGTTACGGAACATCGTATAGGCCTTGAGCAACTGAAGAATTGTATGTACACGCTCTGACTTAACAGCGTAGTCCTGCAAAAGTTCATCCTTCTTTTGCACACGCTCTTCCTCACTCAAGGTTTTATCAGTTTCGAGTTCCGAGAGGAGCGATGCAATATCTGGAAGCACAAAGAGCTGATCATCGTTCATTTGATCGGCCAGCCACTTGTTACCCTTATCCGTAAGGTCCACGCTATGCATTTTCTCGTCTACCACGAAATAGAGTGGTTCAACCGCCTCTGGCATGCGACGGTTGTTATTTTCCATATATATTTCCTCTGTCTTAAGCATTCCGGCTTTAATTCCGGTTTCAGAGAGGAACTTGATGAGCGGATTATTTTTGGGAAGCGCCTTATGACTACGGAAAAGTTCGAGGAAACCTTCTTCTTCCTGCTTCTTATCGCCCGAAGCGATAAGTTGCTTTGCCTTTGCCAAATACTGTGTAGCAAGTTTGCGTTGTACCTCAACCAAACGTTCTACCAAGGGCTGATACTGCTCAAACAACTGATCTTCTCCCTTAGGAACAGGTCCTGAAATGATAAGGGGAGTACGTGCATCATCAATCAATACGGAGTCGACCTCATCGACAATGGCATAATTATGACGACGCTGCACAAGATCGCGAGGACTCATTGCCATATTGTCGCGCAAGTAGTCAAAACCGAACTCATTGTTTGTACCAAAAGTGATATCTGCCTGGTAAGCGCGTCGGCGAGCCTCAGAGTTTGGCTGATGCTTATCAATACAATCAACCGACAAGCCATGGAACATGTAGAGCGGTCCCATCCATTCCGAGTCACGCTTAGCCAAATAGTCATTGACAGTCACGACGTGCACGCCATTACCGGTGAGCGCATTTAAGAATACAGGAAGAGTTGCTACCAGTGTTTTACCTTCACCAGTTGCCATTTCGGCAATTTTGCCTTGGGTAAGTACTACACCACCAAAGAGCTGTACATCGTAATGCACCATACCCCACTTCAAATCATTGCCACCGGCAATCCAGTGGTTCTGATAAATAGCCTTATCACCTTCAATATGCACAAAGTCGTGGGCTGCAGCTAGTTCGCGGTCGAAGTCGGTGGCCGTTACCTCGATAAATTCG
The DNA here is from genome assembly GCA_937906495.1 of uncultured Prevotella sp. GTDB lineage: Bacteria > Bacteroidota > Bacteroidia > Bacteroidales > Bacteroidaceae > Alloprevotella. Next base: position 24,769 of record CALCVT010000061.1, on the reverse strand, counting down.
TTCTCAGCAAAGCGGCGGGCTGTATCTTTTACAATTGCAAAAGCGTCTGGCAAAGCTTCGGTAAGAGCATCCTCCATGCGGTCGAGAACCTGCGTTTCGAGTTTGTCTATTTGATTAAAAATAACTTCGCGGTCCTCGATAGGAGTTTCTTCAATTTTGGCCTTAAGTTCTTCAATTTTTTCCTTAAGGTCATTTGCCGAACTTTGAATTGAAGCCTGCAGTTCCTTGGTTTTGGCACGAAGTGCATCGTTGTCGAGCGCCTGGATGGCGGGATAGGCGGCCTTCACTTTCTCTACCCACGGCTGAATGAGTTTCATATCGCGGGTTGATTTATTGCCGAATAATTTGCTGAGGAATTTATTGATATCCATGATTTTGTTATTGTTTCAGAAAGAGATGAGCCCCTATATTGGAGAGGCATGAAATGTGAAAGCGGCTTGATTGCCGATTAAGAATGATTCTGTTTCAAGTCTAAAGCAACTATAACAGATATAACTGTCGCGCTCTTTTGGAACTAATAAATATAAGTATTAAAAGAGCGGTGCGGCACTGCAGGCGTTGGGGGCTCTGATACGTATTGCCTTGGCTATAGTAGGAGCAATGTAATCAACAGTTACTGGAGTTGTGACTGATTCAGCCTTAAAGCCTTCGCCCAGAAATATAATAGGAAATGGAATGTACGATTCGCGCACGAGTTGATTCTCGTTGCTCATGTTGCTGACGTAATGCCATCCTGGTGCAACCTCAATAAGTACGTCACCCGAATATTTGGGATTATAAGCTCCGCGTATGCGACTGATACCTGGTGTCCAAGCACCTTGCATGAGGCGGGTTGACGTATATACATCCTTTACACCCGACAACTGAAGCAAGAAGTCCTGGACGCGTTCTAGCATCTCGGCTAAGTTGATTTGCTTATTTTCAATCAGCTTGTGATTAAGATAGAACTCTGTTCCGAAGGTCGACTCTACATACTGCCCCTGACCATAAACTGCTACTAGATACATATTAAGCAATGCAGCAGCACGGTCCATATTAAAACTGCCGGTTGGTATGCGATACTTTGAAAGATCTGTATTGGGTTCGTCAGCATAGCCGGTTGACGTCAGTACAAAGAGAGCATTACCCTGCCCTACTTTTCGCTCAACCGACTTCATGAGTTCAGCCACAGCTTTATCAAGTCGGACATAAATATCTTGTTGCTCTAACGGAGCTTCAGTTACCGGACGATGGTTAAAATTACCTGCGTAAAAGGTTACAGCCAAATAATCGGTTACCTCGTCTGCCCCAATCATGGTGCCATTAAAGCAATGCCCCACTGCACGTAGCACCTCGGAATTAACGAGCGCACTAGTTTTGTAAGACACAAAGCGAGTTTCATCCTTAAACTTATGTTCAAAGGGCTCTTTCATCCCTCCCGAGAGGAAATAGGAATAGCTTCCTACCAACTGATTAGAGGGTTTCCAACTCAAATCCTTAATGCGCCCTGCCAGACTATTGCCATTGAGAACAGATACCCATGAAGGCAAAACCGAGCCATAATAGTTTGTTGAACACCAATCACCCGTATTATCGTCTATCCAAATAGCACCATCAGCAGCATGTCCTGCACTCAACACAGCTACATCGCGATATGGTGCAATAGCATAAACGATTGACTTTCCCTCCGTGGCAACCTTAAGTTCGTCGCCAATTGTAGAAACAGCCAAATAGGTAGGCGCTGTTGCATCATTAGTACTCAAACCGGAATACTTACGATCGTCGACACAAAACGTTGGACGCAATGTTTCACGGTTCAACCATTTTAGACCAATAATACCATGATTATAAGGTGTAGTTCCTGTAGCTAAAGTTGCGGTTGCCGAAGCACGATCCGGACGATATTGAGGATATTCGGCCTGGTGGTACACGCGCCCACTATTAAGTAAACGCACAAAGCCTTCCTGCCCATAAAGTGGCATGAAGGCATTTAGATAGTCGGTTCGCAATTGGTCGACCAATATATTGACTACCACACGAGGCACTCCCGTACGGGCCGCTGCTGCCTCTGGAGCCGACAAAACAGTCATTGCCGTAAGCAACGACATGAGTAGCGGCAAACGCATGGCAACAACCGGACGGAGCGTAGAGCGATTATTCGAATTCATTAGTAGGTTTCGAGAGTGGATTTAGTCCTTTTTTTTGTAAAGAGAAAATGAGCGAGCAAACGCACATCCAAAATCAAAATTATAAGATACACCTCAATCGGGAAATGCTGCAAACCGCAAAGGCCACAAATGAGTGTAACTTGCACCATAAGCAACTGCAAATACATTCCCTTGAAGCGATAGCCATTCGAAGCAGCTTTCATCAACCAAGGAAACATCAACAGTGGCAACGGATTAAACAAAGCTACCAAATAGTTGCTGCCAACGGTTGGATGTGCTGAGAAGAAGAACAAAAAGGCAACGATACATCCCGCCAATCCCTGCAGGAAGAACAAGAGAGCATCCAACTGCCAATAATACTTCTTTCTAACATATTCCAAGACTGTCAACAACAACACAAATGCAAGAAGCATGCCAAATCCCCACATAGGCGTTATTTGGAACGATTCGGCTGTATTTTGTGCAGTTTCAGGCAGAAGTGTCAAAGGCGGAGCTGCCAAATGACGCATTTTCCCCGACTTGTCGCGTACCATCGCTTGTGCAACATAACGGCTGGCATAGAGCGGAGCAAACATTTGAATTTGCAGATCAGCGGGTCGGTCGGCTTCAGCCCCGAGCACTAAATCTTGTCCAAAGCTATTCCATGGGGAAACTTTTGAAAACTCGTGTACCATACTGCGAAGGGTTAAGCCAGGTTCTGTCTTTCCCCAAACAATTTGGCCATCTACAGCTTGCTCTATTGCACGTATAGCGCGTGTTACACAATTATCATAGAATATATTATAGCGGTAAGTAGCGTTTTCGGGCAATAAGTTATCACTTAAAGCATCTACCAGTTTTCGGGCTTCGTCAGACGTCAAGTTTAGTTTTTGCTCTTGTATGCCTCTGCCGGACCGGACATATTCTTCGTAAAAATAAGCATATGGAAGTACCCCAAGCTCATAATCGGGCGTCCCCATCACAAAACGACCAACAAAATTAGGTTGCTTAAACGAAAATGTGCCGTAATTGAAAACCCAATCACTCTGACGGTATTTACCAATCTCGCGTACACGAAGCGCTGTATGACCATACAACTCATAAACAAGTGGTCCGGGCGAACATGTGAGCAAACTAATCACTACCGAGTCGGATGGATGAGCAGCACTATCTAATGAGACTACCTGCTGAGCACGGAGGCTGACAGACCATCCTAAAAGACAGAATATGAGAACACAAAGTAAACGTTTCATTGAAATCATATGGACCTACAAACGGCCTTATTTTAAAATAATCAGCCGCAAAGGTACAATATAATTAGGAATTAGACCGAAGATGGAGGCACTTTTTGAATATTGTACTTCTCAGGTTTGCTTCTGTTTAATTTTCCATATGCAGTACGTACCTTATCCACCTCAACAAGCAATATACAAAGCCTATAAATATTACAACTATGAGTATCACAGTTTGGTTAAAAAGAAGGGCTTTATTATAAATAAGGTTTCAGCTGCGCCCATACTGAAACTTTTTACTTAATTTGCTCTCCAAAAGCATTTGCCATAAATTATGGAAGAAACAAAGACCTATTCGCAACCATCCACACATTCCGAAGAGAAAGCATATCCCAAAAACTGGATGGGCATCATCAATCCAATCAACCACCAAGACCAAACGCACACAAAGCACAAACTCACTAATTTTGCTTCGCTCATTTGCACTCAAGGCGAAGGTACGCTCCATATCAACAACCAAAAAGTCCAAATTCGCCAAAATGACTTGCTTATCTGCCAACCAGGTACTCTCATTGAAAACGGAACATTATCAAAAGACTTTAGTTACTGTGGCCTTTACCTATCGACAACCTTTTTAAACGCCTTGGACAACATTCCTACCAATGTATGGAACATACGTATGCATTTGGAGCAACACCCTCTCATCCATCTTTCGAACGAAGCCGGAAAAATATACTGCCAATACTACGAATTGATTCGCGCCAAACTGCAAGCTGCACATACCAATGCCCATCAGCGCTTTATTACCACTTGTCTGACACAAGCCTTTCTATACGAGTTCTATATTATATTAGAACAATATCTGCACGATACTCCTTTAAGATTCACATCGGGCGATAACATCTTCAAAAAGTTCATCGATTTGTTACTTCAAACATACCCCAAGCCCCGTTCTGTAAATTGGTACGCCAATATGCTCCATGTAACTCCTAAATACTTGAGTACCATTTGCAAACACTCGTGTGGCGAAACTGCCTCATACATTATCAATCACTATGTGATTAATGATGTCAAACGATTGCTTATGCGCCCTGAAAAGACCATAAAGGAGATTGTTTCTGAACTTAACTTCCCATCTATTTCCTTCTTTGGAAAATATGTCAAGAAGCATTTAGGCGTTTCACCCAAGTTCTATCGCAAGGGGTTAATTCCCTAGTTGTGCTAACAATAATGATTACAGGAAATTTATGCTGTAAAAGAAACCAAAGCATACCTGGAAAGTAGTTTACGACTACACCACCGGTAAGCACGCTATATCCCTATTATCTATAAGGGCTGGAGTACATGGGTACTCCAGCCCTTATTCATTTTTTACAGCTCATAAACTATTACTCCAATACATCATAGATAAGGCTCAGAGCCCTAGCATCGGTAACATAAGGGAATACCTCTTCTCCAAGATAAATAGCTTATTAAAGATTTTTACCTCAAACGCTTTTGAGCAGGAATTTTGAACGATTGATGCTAAAACCTTGCGGCTATATATCAAACATGTAACGAGTACTAAGTCCTATCCTATTACAAGATATATACAAACAAGACTTTGTAAAAATCTTAATAAGAGGACAGAAAATGCGCTTGCACTAAGCCATCACATAAATATAAAAATTCGCGCGATGACTTTTCCGTTTACTTATCTATACCTTGTACACACAAGGCACACGTGGTTTAGCCGGACGCGGTTCGCCATCGGGATATCCCAATGCCAAATGAGCGATTCCTTCATAGTCACCCTCAATACCCAATGACCGAAGCCATACCTTCCATTCGGGCATCTCGAACTCCTGCTTTGCACGGTTAATCCAACATGATCCCAAACCAAGTGCATGAGCCGCCAACATCATGTTCCCCATGAGCAAGGTTCCATCATACACATGATTAGGATTAGCCCGCTCAGCCAAAACAATCAAATAAACCGGTGCACCATAAAAAGGATCGGCCTGCTCACCAGCCTCCATAATGCGCGCATTGTCCTTACGCAAACGTTCTTTAATGTCCTTGTCTGTTACTTGTATTACAATCCAGGGTTGATATCCTCTACCCGAGGCTGCATAGGTGCCAGCCTCTATTACCTGATCTATCAATTCCTGGGGTACATCATCAGTACGGAATTTGCGAATACTACGTCTCGTCTTAATAGCTTCCAATACGGGATTTTTCATTTTGTTTTTTATGTCTATAAAACGACCAAAGCCCGAACCCTCCGTTTAGCAGATGAGTACGGGACCAAGGTCATATAAATGGATTAATTATGAAATATAAGAACATCGTTTGCAACGTCTACACAAATAGGCTTTTCCTTATCAACTGTGCCTGCCAACAACGCACGACTTAAATCATTGAGTAACAAACGTTGCAAGGCACGCTTCACAGGACGTGCACCAAACTCAGGATCGAATCCGGCACGAGCTACCAATTTAACAGCTTCGTCCGATACAGACAACTCTACTTGCTGTTCCTTGAGCAAACGACAAATACCATTAACCTGCAAACGCACAATTTCTTCGATTTGTATCTGTGTGAGAGGCTCAAACATAATTATATCGTCTATGCGGTTCAGAAATTCTGGTCGAATGGTACGCTTCAGCATTTCGAGTACTTGTGTCTTTGTTTCGTCAATGAGTTGCTCACGAGCTGCCCCTTGCTTCTGTCCAAGTGTTTCAAACTGCTGCTGAATGAGTTGCGAGCCCATATTCGACGTCATGATAATTATCGTGTTCTTGAAGTTCACCGTACGTCCCTTATTGTCGGTCAGCCTACCATCATCAAGCACTTGCAACAAAATGTTGAACACATCGGGGTGTGCCTTTTCAATTTCATCGAAAAGTACTACACTATAAGGCTTACGCCGAACAGCCTCTGTGAGCTGTCCGCCCTCCTCATAGCCCACATATCCCGGAGGGGCTCCAACCAAACGACTCACACTGAACTTTTCTTGATATTCGCTCATATCAATACGAGTCATCATATTCTCGTCATTGAACAAATAGTCGGCCAGCGCCTTGGCTAGTTCGGTTTTACCCACACCTGTCGTACCCAAAAAGATAAATGAACCTATGGGACGCTTAGGATCTTGCAAACCAGCACGCGATCGACGCACAGCATCGGCTACTGCTGCGATTGCCTCGTCCTGGCCTACCACACGCTGATGCAATTCTGCCTCCAAATGTAAGAGTTTTTCGCGTTCACTCTGCAACATACGCGTCACAGGAATTCCTGTCCAACGGGCCACGACATCGGCAATATCATCAGGCGTCACCTCCTCTTTAACCATTGCTGCAGCCCCCTGCCTACTTTTGAGTTGTTGCTGCTGTACATCAATATCGTTTTGCAGAGCTTGAAGTTTGCCATATCTGATTTCAGCCACCCGACCGTAGTTTCCTTCACGTTCAGCACGTTCGGCTTCGAACTTCAATTCTTCCATTTGCTGTTTATCCTGCTGTATGCGCTGCAGCACCTCTTTCTCACCTTCCCATTTGGCCCTTAAATCCTTTTCGCGTTCCTCAAGTTCAGCAATATCTTGATTCAGCGCTTCGAGTTTAGGCACATCGTTTTCGCGTTTAATGGCTTCACGTTCTATTTCGAGTTGACGCAACCTACGTGTAATCTCATCGAGTTCTTCGGGTTGTGAATCACGTTCCATACGGAGTTTAGCCGCAGCCTCATCCATCAAGTCAATTGCTTTATCAGGCAAGAAACGATCTGAAATGTATCGGTGGGACAACTGAACGGCAGCAATCAATGCATCATCTTGTATACGCACCTTATGGTGATTTTCATAACGTTCCTTGAGTCCACGCAAAATAGAAATTGCATCTTCAGGAGTCGGTTCATCTACCAATACTGTCTGAAAACGCCGCTCCAGCGCCTTATCCTTTTCAAAGTACTTTTGATACTCCTCTAAAGTTGTTGCACCAATACTGCGCAACTCGCCACGTGCCAATGCCGGTTTCAAGATATTGGCAGCATCCATAGCGCCTTCACTTTTTCCAGCTCCTACCAAGGTATGAATTTCGTCGATAAAGAGAATGATATCACCCTGTGCCTGCGTAACCTCATTTATCACACTCTTGAGTCGTTCTTCAAATTCGCCCTTATACTTAGCCCCAGCCACGAGTGCCCCCATATCGAGCGAAAAGAGTTTTTTATTTTTCAAATTTTCGGGCACATCACCACGTACAATACGCTGGGCGAGTCCTTCTACAATAGCCGTCTTACCAGTACCGGGTTCACCAATAAGAATGGGATTATTTTTAGTGCGCCGCGAAAGAATTTGAAGCACACGTCTGATTTCCTCATCTCTGCCAATTACAGGGTCGAGTTTGCCGTCGCGCGCCTCATCTACCAAGTTACGTGCATATTTTTGCAATGCTTGGTAAGTATCTTCGCTCGACTGTGAGTCGGCCTTACGTCCACCTCTCAGATCGGCTATAGCCTGCTTAAGAGTTTCGGACGTCATACCGGCATCTTTCAGCATTTGCGAAGCTGTACTTTTAACAGTTAGCAGTGCCATCAGCAACGACTCGAGCGATACATAGGTATCGCCTGTTTCGCGGGCAAAATCTTGAGCTTTGCTTACAACCTGCGCTGCATCCTGATCAAAATAGGGCTGTCCACCTTCTACACGGGGCTGACGCCGGAGTTCATTATCTATAGCTGCTTGAAGGGTATGCTCATTTACACCTGCTTTACCCAGCAAAAAACGAGTTGCGTTCTCACCTACAAGCAAGACTCCTGCCAACAAGTGTAGCGGCGTTATAGCCTGCTGCCCTTGTTGTGTGGCACGTTCGGCTGCCTGCTGCACAGCTTGCTGTGCCTTAATAGTGAATTTGTCAAAGTTCATAGCGTATATTATTTTATTTGTTTGCAATTCTGGTGCAATCCCTCGTCCAAAGGTTCGAGATTGTGTTTTGCCCTTAATATTACAAAGTGACTGCCAAGGCGCTATTTGTAACATACATTAGCTAATAATGCCATTTTGTCTGAAAATTCATACCTTCGCAAAAATCTTTCGTACGAACCAACACCTAAACAAGACATATTGTCTGTTCACTTATAAAGCATTTGTAATCTTAATGACTTAACGCAACTACAATCTGATTCGACTCAATGACTAAAACGGCAACACCTAAATACAACGCTATATTCTTTTAGGGTAGTGTACATTTCAGGAAACATCATATCACAAGCCATGTAATCACAGCCATATACCTTTATAACGCAGCCGCATCAGTAACAACAACATGAGCTCCGGCATGCAACAAACGTCCGGGACTATGGTTACCCCAAGCTACACCCACTACCCTAGCAACCTCAGCCCGCAATCCCATTTCAATATCAAAAGTCGTATCGCCTATTACTTTGGTATGTGCCGGATCAACATGAGTACGCTCACACAATTGCAACACAGGTTCGGGGTTGGGTTTGCTGCGAATCACATCTTCGCAAGCCACAACATGGTCAATCCAGGGTGCTATCCCCAAACGTTTACACAGGTTGATGGTTGAGTCGTGCCCTCTGCTGGTAGCTATGGCTACAATATATCCCTCACGGTGTTGACGTTCCAAAGCTTTGGCTATACCCGGAAAAAGTGTGGTGTGGACCTCGCCTTCGGTAATAAACAAACGGCGGTAAGTAGCTACTGCCTCATCCAGTTCCCGTCCTGAAATTCCGGCAAGACTGGCAATACTCTGATTTAACGGAAGTCCAATGGTGGCACAGATTGCATCATCGTCGGGCACAGGTTTACCCACCTGCTTTAGGGTGAGCTGCATGGTACGCAAAATGCCATAGCGAGTGTCTGCTATGGTACCGTCAAAATCCCATACCACTAATTGGCGGTCCAACGCATAATTTATGGTTACGCCGGCACCATCGAAGCCAGGAATGGGCGGAGTACATTTGGTGACCGAAACTTCTACCCTACGTACCAGATTGAAATGGTGCAACACACGCTTTGCCAGCCGTGCTGCAACATGCTCAATCAACAACGAGGGCTGCTGCATTTCTCTACGAACCAGTTTATAAACCTCGGCATAATTTACCGTATGCTCCAAACGGTCGGCATGAAGAGCCTGTGCAGCATCAGCATCGCTGAGTGTGAGTATGATATTAACTTCGAAGGATGCACCTATTTCGTTTTCCTGAGGAAGAACACCATGATGGGCATAAAATTTAAGACGATTCAAACGTATCTGCATAATGCTTGATTGAATTTGAAAAACCCCGGCCGCAACCTACGACCGGGGCTGTATGTAAAAATAGAGTTTGTCGAAACACTATAGTAGCAGTTATAGTCAGGTTCCATTTTTCGGTCAAGAACAAAGCAATAACTTGCAGCTATCTGCTGCCAGACATACATGCTACACAATTGCTGTAACAAAGCCGTGTAAAGCACTTTACAAAGCATGTAAACAGAAATGCACGCTTCTATTTAGCCACAACGACTGGCGCCACAATGTTTGCAAATGAGGCATCCCTCCTGATAGATCAAAGTTTCATGGCCGCAATTAGGACATTTTTGGCCCTGAGCCTCGGTTCCATCAGTAACGTACTTCTTTAAAGCGCGGCTTACTCCCACCTTCCAGGTGTTAATATTTTCGCTCTCGAGTTGCAACGAATTAACCAGTTTGATAACATTCTCAATGGGCATACGATAGCGCAATACTCCCGAAATCAATTTGGCGTAGTTCCAATACTCTTTATTGAACTTTTCGGAGAGCCCCTCAACTGTCATTTTATAACCGCGCTTATTTTCAAACTGAAAGTCGTAGCGCTTGGTGCCATCCGGACAAATAGTTTTGATTATGCGTCCCTTAGTCACGGTCTTAGGCAATACAATGCCCTCTTCATCATCCTGCAAGCCGGTAAATATTTCATAGGGATGTCCGTCAAGCAAACCCACAAAGGCCACCCACTTTTCCTTATTGTTTTGGAAGCGAACCACATCACAATCCAACACCTCAGGACGACGTTCAGTTACTATGGGCAGGGGTACCTTTGGCTGTTCTTCGGGTTCTTTTTTCTTTTCGGTTTTTTGCGTGCTTACCAAAACACCCGAGCGCGATCCGTCTCGATAGATCGTGCATCCTTTACACCCACTCTTCCAGGCCTCAATATAAAGTCGGTTAACGAGTTCTTCGTCGACCGAGTTCGGAAGGTTCACAGTTACACTGATACTATGGTCTACCCATTTTTGGATGGCTCCTTGCATACGCACCTTCATTAACCAGTCTACATCATTGGCCGTAGCCTTATGATAAGGCGAGTTGGCCACAAGAACTTCAATTTCGTCCTGCGTATACTTTTTCTCTGTATCGTAGCCCTGGACCTTCATCCACTCCAAGAACTTATGGTGATATACTATGTACTCTTCGAACGAGTCGCCTGATTCATCGACATAGTCTACATGGACTGCAGAATCGTTGGGATTCACCTTACGACGGCGCTTATAAACAGGCATAAACACTGGTTCTATACCCGAAGTTGTTTGCGTCATGAGACTTGTAGTACCAGTAGGAGCAATAGTTAAACAAGCTATATTGCGTCGACCATACTTAACCATATCGTGATACAATTCAGGGTCAGCCTCCTTGATACGCAGAATAAAGGGGTTGTTCTTTTCGCGTTCTGCATCGTAAACACTGAATGCGCCACGTTCTTTGGCCATAATCATACTCGAACGATAAGCCGAAAGAGCCAGCGTACGCTGCACTTTGACTGCCATCTCTGTAGCCTCTTCTGTACCATAACGCAGACCGAGTGCAGCAAGCATATCGCCCTCGGCCGTAATGCCCACACCGGTACGACGGCCTTTGGCGGTCATGCCCTTAATCTTCTCCCACAAATGATACTCAGTATGCTTTACATCTTCGTCTTGAGGGTCAGACTTTAGTTTATCGATTATGCGATCTATTTTTTCTTGCTCCAAATCAATAATATCGTCCATGAAGCGCTGAGCCAACATCGCATGCTTGCTGAAAAGTTCAAAATCGAATTCAGCCTCGGGCTTGAAGGGATTTTTAACGTAAGCATAAAGATTTATGGCCAGCAGGCGGCAACTATCGTAAGGACAGAGTGGAATTTCGCCACAAGGGTTAGTCGAAACCGTACGGAAGCCCAAATCGGCATAGCAATCTGGAATACTTTCGCGTTGAATCGTGTCCCAAAAGAGTACACCCGGCTCAGCACTTTTCCAAGCATTGTGAACAATTTTACGCCAAAGAACTGCTGCATCGATATCTTTTTCGACCTTCGGGGTTCTGCTATCAATGGGGAATTGCTGATGATAAGAAAGCCCCTCAATAGCACAACGCATAAACTCATCGTCGATTTTAACACTGACATTGGCACCGGTAATTTTTCCGGCCTCCATCTTGGCATCAATAAAGTCCTCAGCCTCGGGATGTCGAATACCAATAGACAACATCAATGCACCACGGCGTCCATCTTGAGCCACCTCGCGAGTTGAGTTGCTATATCGCTCCATAAAGGGTACAATGCCTGTAGATGTCAAGGCTGAATTCTTGACTGGCGAGCCTTTGGGACGGATGCCCGAGAGGTCATGCCCTACTCCTCCGCGTCGTTTCATGAGCTGCACCTGCTCTTCATCGAGCTTAAGAATGGCACCATATGAATCAGCATCGCCATCAATACCAATTACAAAGCAATTGGACAGCGAAGCTATTTGATAATTGTTGCCAATACCCGTCATAGGCGAACCCGCAGGCACGATGTAATGGAAGTGATTGAGCATTTCCATAATCGTCTCCTTACTAACAGGATTTGGATACTTTTGTTCTATGCGCAACAACTCGTTTGCTATGCGGTGGTGCATATCTTCGGGAGTGCGCTCAAATATGTTGCCATAAGAATCTTTCATGGCATACTTATTCACCCAAACCCGGGCTGCGAGTTCGTCGCCGCCAAAATAGTGCAGCGTGGCTTTATAAGCCTCGTCGTAAGCGTATATTTTCTGTTCCACGTTGGTTGTTTTTCGATTTGCGGTGCAAAACTACGGAAAACAATACTTACGACAAAGCAAAACAGCGATTTTCGAAATTTGTTTTCCGATTTACATTCAATATCAACTGATTATCAGCGCTTTAAAAGCTATCGCCTCAGCCAATAGTTATCTAAAACATTCAATTCTATCGGATTTACAGCACAAATACAGCAATGCACAATACTATCAAACCGCCCTTAAATTAAACAATAACGACCAAAGGTAACTTTTGGCTCATCCTTTAAAATCTATCGGCTATTCGCTGACTGTGCAACAGGCTCTACACAAAAACTGGAGGTGTTTGTTGGGCACTCACAACAGTTTTAGCTACCTTTGCAGATAACAAATCATACATACCTTATGAAAATTCTTTTTCTCTCGGACATTCACGGCTCTCTCCCGGCACTTGATGCTGCATTGGAATACTTTGACAGCCACCACTTTGAGTTACTTGTACTTTTGGGCGACTTGTTAAACTATGGCCCCCGAAACGGGCTGTGCCCGGGTTTAGACCCCCAGGCCGTAGCCGAACGGCTCAATGCCCGTGCTTCGCAAATTGTAGCTGTACGCGGTAACTGTGACTCAGAGGTAGATCAAATGCTGCTCAACTTTCCTATTCAGTCAACCTATTCACTGGTTGTTGATAATGGTAAACGCTTTTTCATCACGCACGGCCATGTTTACAACGAAAAGCATTTACCCGAAGGTCCAGCGTGCGATGTATTTGTATACGGACACACCCATCTTTACACTCTGAAGGAAGCTGAGCCCGAACAGCAACGGCCAATCATTCTAAATACGGGTTCGCCCACTTTTCCTAAAGGTGGAAACGCACCAACCTTTGCTACTTATGCTCAAAATATTTTAGCCATACGCACACTCGACGGAACAGCTATTCAGTGGCTAAAACTCTAACTTAAAAACTTGTAAGAAAGGTACAACCATTACGCCCAACCATTAGCGCCATGAAATTCCATACCCCCGTAGAACTTCCGGCCACCATGCTGCAACTAACTCCGCAATCGCGCATCATGACCGTAGGATCGTGTTTTGCCGATCATATTGGCCAACGGCTGATACAGTGCCTGCCCAACAAACAAGTTAAAGTAAATCCTAACGGCGTGCTTTACAATCCGGGCAGCATCTACAATTTGCTTATCGACTTGCAAGCACCTTGCTTCGACGATTCGGGACATTTTTTGTTTCAGTCAAACGATGGCCTATGGCATCATTGGCACTACTCTACGCTATTTACAGCCCCTTCGAGTAACGAACTGACCGAAAAGTTGCAGAAACAATGGGCAGAAGCCAAAATACTATTCAACCAACTCGATGCCCTGTTCATCACATTCAGTACCGACCATGCCTACTATCTGGCCTCGGGCAAACTGCAAGGCACATTGGTAGCCAACTGTCACAAACAACCGGCACGCTTGTTCGTAGAGGATATTCTCGACCCCGCTGATTTGTTCGACTCCTGGAATTTTTTGCTTCATAGCCTGCACCGGCAAAACCCTTCATTACAAATTATTTTTACTCTCAGCCCATACCGCTATGCCAAATACGGACTGCACGAAAATGCATTGAGCAAAGCTCGCCTGCTGCAACTCATTGACAGCCTGTGCCGTAACCATGAGCACACACACTACTTTCCTGCTTTTGAAATCATTACTGACGAACTACGCGACTACAGATTTTACGAGCCTGACATGCTGCACCCTTCGGAGCAAGCCATCGACTACGTGTGGGAACGATTTGAAACATGGGCCTTTACCCCCGAACTAACTGCCTATGCACAAGACAGACAACAAATTCTACGCGACTTGGCACATCGTCCGCTTCATCCCGAAAGCCCTGAAGCACTCCGCTTTAAGGCAAAACTTGAAGAACGACTCAAACTGTTTGAAAAGAAATGGGGCAAAGCTCTCACTGACTGAGACTTTGCCCACGGCATATCAGCCAAACCTGCTGGCAATTTAACTGCTTATCCACTTATATAGCTTAGACATTGGTATGGAAGCATCTTTTACATTTACACCTATGGTTCTTGAGATGAGCCTGCGACTAGCAGTAGCGCTTGCCTTAGGCGGTATCATTGGTATTGAACGAGAATACCGCTCTAAAGAAGCAGGCTTTCGCACACACTTCTTAGTAGCCCTGGGCAGTGCTCTTTTCTGCATCGTTTCGCAGTACGGATTCGGTACCAATCTTAAAGACTCGTCGCGCATTGCTGCCCAAGTGGTATCGGGCATCGGCTTTTTGGGAGCCGGCACCATTATATTTCAAAAAAATGTAGTGCGCGGCCTTACTACCGCTGCCGGTTTATGGGTCACAGCTGCTATTGGCCTGGCTTGTGGATCAGGCATGTACTTAATTGCATGCATCACTACCTTGATGATACTTATAGGCCTCGAAGTAATAAATGCTCTGATACCCAAAATTGGCCGGACAACCGTTTTACTAAAGTTTACAGCCAACTCAAAGGAAAGTGTAAACCGACTGATGCAACACATCAAGCAGGAATGCGTAGAACTCTACTCATACGAACTGAAAGACCGACGTATAGCTGAGCGGGAAGTTTTTGAAATCAGTTTAGAAATGAAAGTGCGTCGCAAATACCGCAGTGAACGACTGCTGGAATACATGCAGGAGTTTGACGACGTAACCATTTCAAGCATTGAATAGATAAGCAAAACTACCAGCAGACAGACAACAACTGCTATTGACGGCTATTTTTCATAGGGAGTAACTGCTATCTTCATTACTCCATCGACCTTACGGGCAAAGAGATCATAAGCCTCGTCAATACGGTTCAAGGGGAAACGATGCGTCAAAAGCGGTGTCGTATCGAGCTGACCGGAAGCTATCAATGCTAAAATTTCAGCGCAATTGCAACCATCTACTCCACCGGTCTTAAAAGTCAGATTCTTGCCATACATATCACAAAGAGGCAATAACTGCGGACGATCGTAAAGAGCCACCACTACGACCACCGCGTTAGGACGCGCAGCCTGCCAGGCCAACTGAAAGGTGCTATCAGTGCCTGCAACCTCGAACACAACGTCGGCTCCTCCATGTGCACTATGCTCGCGCACAAAATCAGTGCAATGTGCCGGATCCGTAACCAATATCTCCGGATATAGTTTTTGAACAAATGCCCGGCGCTCAACCGACTGCTCGCAAACAATGATACGCTTAGGATGATGCAAACGAGCACTTAGCATGGTACACAGTCCTGTTGGGCCTGCACCAATAATAAGAACCGTATCGTCCGACGTAATTTCACTAATACGGGCCGCCCAAAAACCTGTAGCCAATACATCGCCCGCTAAAAGAGCCTGCTCATCGGATACCGAATCGGGAATCTGAGTCAATCCTTGGTCGGCATAAGGTACACGCACATACTCAGCCTGTCCACCATCAATACGACAACCCAGAGCCCAACCCCCATGCGGATCAATGCAATTGTTTACATAACCATGCTGGCAGAAAAAACATTCGCCACAGAAGGTTTCAACATTCACGGCCACACGGTCTCCCGGACGCACCATAGTAACATCGGATCCGACAGATTCGACCACACCTACCATTTCGTGTCCGACCGTAATGCCTGGCACCGCACGCGGTACACTGCCATGAAGAATATGAAGGTCGCTCGAACAGATACTGCCCAAAGTGACACGAACAATTGCATCGCGTGAATGCTGAAGTTCGGGCTTCGGTTTTTCCTGCAAACGGAACTCACCATGCCGTACATAAGTATAGGTCCACATATGTGTTGGGTTGATTAATTTGTTAATTAGACTGTGCAAAGATAACACTTATATCTTAAAGACGTACGCAAGCCCTTACTCAAACTACTTTTAGACTTAAATCGCAAAAGAACATTATGACAAGCCAAAGCAAAAACTATTTCAAAATGATACTTTAACTAAAGCCAAGTAAAAGAAAAGACACACTTAATATTATATTTCTTAAAAAACCAACACCACAGACAATGATACTATAGAATAATCCACAAAAGGTTTCGCCATTCTATTAAACTTTTATACCTTTGCACATAAATATGCCTCTCTATAATAGAGAAATTATTTATAAAAGACTCGAGCACTTTAGCTCGCCATGAAAAAACCATCGGGCGGCTACACAGCCTCTAATCAGCCCCAAGGTAGAGGACTTATTGATAGAGGTTGACAGCATCGAGGGTTTTAGAAAAAAGGAATATTCGTCACTAATTAGAATGCAGTATTCCACATACATAATAGTATAAGAACCGATGCCACTGTATAGTTCAGGAACTGATACTACTACCGACGAAGGTAAAAGACAAAACGGAACGGGTGAAAATCTCGCTCCGGAAGATAAAAACACCCCTAACACACCAACGTGTTCCGATTGGTGCTACTTGTTTGTACATACCTACAAACTGGAAGCGGTAAAACTGAAAGTAGAACAAATATTTAAAACATTTATCCACCAAACAGCTGTTAAGGACAAAAAAAGCGGCGCCAAAAACGAGCAAACAACGCGCCCCACTATTGCCAAACTCCTGTTTATACAAGGCTTCCACAAAAAGATACAAGCCTTTCTGAATCTCGAATTTCCAGGACTCTACCTAACGAAAGACTGCAGCACAAAGCAAACGGCCATCATTGCTAACGATGTAATGGTGCCCTTTATGCAACTGGCTGAGGCGAATCCCACGCGCATCCGCTTCATGCCTAATTCCATTGAACATTATGCCACCAACCACATATTGGTTAAAATAACCTCTGGTGCCCTGAGCGGACTTGAGGGCTACTTGATGCGCATCTCGCGCGACAAATGCCTGGTAACTACCCTCGGTGGTATGACCATCGCTATCGGTGGAGTGCACAAAGAGTCGTTCGAGAATTTAGAGGACTATCCTCTATTGCGCAACACAAAGCACAAAGACACCAACCCCCAACAGCCAACATCGCCCCTACAGGAAATCGCCAACGGTTTCTTCAAACCCGAAAACCAGTTGGATTGGCTAGCACTCGTTCACCACATAGAACGATGGAGCGATAAGGCTCGACAGACAATGGAACAGACCGCATTGGAGCTGGCTGCCAACATGGTCAACACCTTGCTCCACCACATGAGCAAACACATCTTTCCATTACCGGCAAGTTTGCCCGCCAACGAGGCGCAGACTCTGAAGCAATGCCAAAAAACTCTCCGACAAATGCAACAGCAACTCCAATCCGGTACACAAAAAAGGAAAGAAATGCTATCATAACTAAATATAAGAAGTACAACAAGGAGCAGCCATAAGGCAACACTCCTTACCCCAAGGCAACTAACTGCCTCCGGACCTTGTCCGCCAATCTCACAATGGGTACACTTAAAGACAAAACTGTTAAAGGCCTTTTTTGGAACAGTATAGACCGATTTTCAACCCAAGGCATCCAATTCGTCTTCGGTCTGGTCATAGCCCGTTTGCTACTGCCTGCCGATTATGGCGTTGTAGCCATGTTGGGCATTTTCTTAGCAGTATCGAGCGTATTTATTGACAGTGGTTTCGGCACTGCATTAGTACAAAAGGCTGACCGCACCGAAGTAGACTTTGCTACCGTATTCTACTTTAACAATGTAGTGGCTCTATTAGCCTATGGCATTCTGTGGCTGGCTTCACCCTACATCGCAGCCTTTTACAACCTGCCCTTATTAGAGTCTATTACTAAAGTCGTAGGACTTACCCTGATATTCAACGCACTCTCAGGCATTCCCAATGCCAAAATGTCGATTGCTATCGACTTTAAATCACGCGCCCAAATCTCGCTGATTTCTTCTGTCGTTATCGGTATTATTGGCGTATGGATGGCTTATGCCGGATATGGCGTGTGGGCACTGGTCACCCAGTCTATTGTGTCAGCCGGCTTACGCACAGTGCTACTTTGGGCTTATGTACGGTGGGTGCCTCTTTTAACTTTTTCGTGGCAATCCTTTCGCCGCTTGTTTAGTTTTGGGTCTAAATTATTGGCCTCAGCCCTGCTTGATACGCTGTATTGCAACATCTACCCCTTAGTAATCGGAAAGTTTTTCTCAGCTACTGATTTGGGAGTTTACTCACGGGCCAATGGGTTGGCACAATACCCCTCGTCGAACCTGACAAGCGTACTGCAAGGCGTGACCTTTCCGGTACTTAGCAGTATCCAAAACGATGAAGAACGACTCGCTGATGCTTATAAACGTTTACTTCGTACATCGGTATTCATCATCTTCCCACTCATGATTGGTTTAGCAGCTACGGCCGACCCACTCATCCGCATCGTACTGACCGACCGTTGGGAAGGTGCCATTTACCTCCTGCAAATTCTTTGCTTCGCTTTGATGTGGTATCCGGTACATGCCATTAACTTGAACCTTTTACAAGTAAAGGGGCGCTCAGACTACTTTCTGAAACTTGAAATCATCAAAAAAATACTGGGTATAAGTATTCTCTGTATCACCATCCCATTAGGACTGGTAGCCATGTGTTATGGCAGCATCTGCTCTAGTATTCTTTCACTGGCAATCAATACTTATTACACGAAGAAATTAATTGGGTACGGATTTGTACAACAAATGCGCGAAATGACTCACATCTTGCTTCATGCCCTCATGATGGGCGTGTTGGTTTGGGGAGTGGTACAACTGATGCCCACACTTTGGCTTAAACTCATCGTAGGAATCATAACTGGCATAACCTACTACCTCTCAGGTGCCTGGATTATGAGATTCCTGGAAATGAAAGAAGTAATAGCCATCGTTAAACGCAAAAAACATTGATCTTATATGGACGATAAAACCATCAAAGTAACCTCACCCCTCATGCCCTCACTGCAGGATTTCAACAACTACTTGGAGGACATTTGGCAACGTAAATGGATTACCAACAACGGATACTATCATAAGGAACTTGAAAAAGCTCTTTGCGAATACTTGGGTGTTCCCTATATCTGCCTCTTTACCAACGGAACCTTACCCTTAATTACTGCGCTACAGGCACTCCGTATTACGGGCGAGGTGATTACAACTCCATACAGTTTTGTCGCAACCACTCATGCTCTATGGTGGAACGGAGTAAAACCGGTGTTTGTAGACATCGACCCAGCTACTGGCAACCTGGACCCTGACAAGATTGAGGCAGCTATCACCCCCCGTACAACCGCCATCATGCCGGTACACGTGTATGGTCAGCCCTGCGATACCGACCGTATTCAACAAATCGCCGACAAATATGGTTTGAAGGTGATTTACGATGCTGCACACGCCTTTGGGGTAAAGAAAGCTGGCGAAAGCATCTTGAATGCCGGCGATATGTCGACACTCAGTTTCCATGCCACAAAAGTATTCAACACCATCGAAGGCGGTGCCCTGGTGGTGCACGACGAGAAAACAAAACGTCGCATTGACTACCTCAAGAACTTTGGTTTTGCCGGCGAAACCGAGGTGGTGGCACCGGGCATTAACAGCAAGATGGACGAGATGCGCGCAGCCTATGGTCTGCTAAACCTTAAACAGGTGGACAAGGCCATCGAAGCACGCCGCCAAGTAGCACTCCGCTACCGCGAAGCGCTCCGCAACGTGCCGGGCATCTCCTTTTTTGACGAACTGCCCAACGTACATCACAACTATGCCTACTTCCCCATCTTTGTCGATGCCACAACCTACGGCATGACCCGCGACGAACTCTACTTCAAGATGCGCGAAAAAGAGATTTGGGGCCGTCGCTACTTCTACCCCCTCATCAGCACCTTCTCTACCTACCGCGGTTTGGATAGTGCTAACCCCGACAACTTACCCCACGCCCACCACCTGGCCGATACCGTCATCTGCCTGCCCATGCATCATGATCTGAGCGAGGAGGATGTGGAAAGGGTGATTCGAAGCATAATAGACTCTGCCCTTTAAATACCATATCTCATCGCTATAAAGGATAAGCGCTAACGAAGGTTTAATCTAAAGATGAAACAAACAAAACGTATCATGCTTTTAGGAGGTATTCGATACCTTCTTCCAGTCATTGAAGCCGCACATAAACAGGGGTATTACGTCATAACCGCAGATTATATACCCGACAACATCGCCCATAAATATTCCGATAAATACATCAACCTCAATATCGTTGACAAAGAAGCAGTATTAGCTGCTGCAAAAGCTGAGAAAATTGATGGTATCATGTCTTTTGGAGTAGACCCCGGGGTTATATCTGCTGCCTACGTACAAGAACAATTGGGCCTACCAGCATTTGGTCCTTACGAAAGTGTTGTCATTCTTCAAAACAAAGACAAATTCAGACATTATCTTGAAAAGAATGGTTTTAATGTGCCCTGGTCTTTTGCTTTTAGTTCAGTTGCATCTGCCTTGAAAGACAAAAAACACTTTACGTATCCATTGATGGTGAAACCTACCGATTCGGCAGGTAGCAAAGGATGCACAAAAGTAGAGAATGAAGCAAGTTTAGAGCAAGCACTGGAATATGCTATGACATATTCTATTAGTAAGCACCTCATTGTTGAAGAATTTATTGAAAAAAGCGGCAGTTCATCCGACTCTGATTGTTTTTCGGTGGATGGAGAATTAAAATACGTTAGTTTCTCAGCCCAACGTTTCGATTCAAACGCCCCCAACCCTTTTGCTCCTTCTGCATATAGTTGGCCATCAACTTTTAGTAAGGAACAAGAAATTGAATTAACGCATGAAATTCAACGTTTGCTGACCCTCTTACACATGCAGACGTCCATCTATAACATAGAAACCCGAATTGGAACAAACGGGAAAACTTACATCATGGAAGTATCTCCAAGAGGTGGAGGAAATCGATTAGCAGAAATGCTTCGATTTGCTTCTGGTGTTGACATGATTACAGCTTGTGTCTGTGCTGCAGTAGGTGATCCGATACCCACAGTAAAACAAATTCCATATAATGGGCATTGGGCAGAAGTTATACTACATGCACAAAAAGATGGCGTTTTTAAAGAACTTACGACGACATCTATTCAAGAGTACGTTATTCAAACAGATTTATGGATAACCCAAGGCGATCACATTAAAGCTTTTAAGGGAGCAAACGATGCAATTGGTACGCTCGTTCTAAAATTTCCCAATCAATTAGAGCTAGAAAAAACGCTAGAGAACATACACTCACATGTACAGATAAACTATGAAGCATAAACGCTTAGCCATCATAGGAGCATCCACAGGACAACTACCACTCTGCAAAAAAGCCCACGAAATGGGGCTTGAAACATACTGCTTTGCCTGGCCCGAAGGCGCTGTCTGCAAAGAATACGTAGACCACTTCATTCCGATATCAATATTTGAAAAAGACGAAATTGTTGAACGTTGCAAAGAGTTACATATAGATGGAGTTGTTTCTAATGCCTCTGAAAAGACAGCATCGATTACAGCATATGTAGCAGAAAAGTTAGGTAAAATAGGGACGCCCTATCAAGTGTTCAAAAATATCCAAAATAAAGAATATGTACGCAGATTAACGAATGGCATTACAGCGTTACACCCGGTAAAATACACGATTGGAAATTTAGATACTGTAATTCATTCCTTATCATATCCTTTCGTATTGAAACCGACCAAGGGAGCAGCCAAGAAAGGAGTAAACTTTGTCCAAGACGCCTCTACTCAAATTAAAATTGAAGAAGACTTGAAACAAGCGATTTTTATGGCTGAGGAATTCATTGAAGGTAAAGAATACTCTGTTGAAACCATTTCTTTTCACCAAAGACACCAAGTCATTCAAATCACAGAAAAAATAGGAACGGGGGCACCACATTTTGTTGAATTAGAACATCACCAACCAGCCAACATACCTTGTCATCTTAAAAGGAAAATTCAAGAAGTAATACCTAAGGTGCTTAAGGCGATTGGATTTACTAACGGAGCTGCTCATATTGAGATAAAGATTGACCAAGAAGAGAATCTATACCTCATTGAGGTAAACCCACGAGGAGGTGGTGATTTTATATCTAACGAATTGGTCGAACTATCTACAGATTGTGATTATCTTAAGCAAATGATTCTGGTTGCTTTAGACGAATTTCAGCCCATAGAAGTTCACAACAAAGCTTACGCTGGAGTGTACTTTTTGTCAGCCTATAGTTCGCGACTACTCCCCTACTTTAATAATCCTGCAACCGATTGGCTGATAGAAAGACATAGAGAACATCAAGACCTCACGCTGTCTACATCAAATTATGACCGTGACGGATACATTTTATATCGTGCAAATCAAAAAATCGAATTATAATGAAGACTATCTTAGTTTTAGGAGCTACAGGTACTCTCGGAGCCTATATTTCACTACACTTTCATAAATTAGGATACCAAGTTATCGCTGTAGGACATCGAAAAAGCGATAATGGCTTCTTTGCTGATTATGACATTCCCTACTATTCGGTCGACATCACCCAAGAAGCAGAATTCAATAAGATTCCCAATCAACCCATAGATGTAGTTGCCCATTTTGCAGGTGCCTTACCCGCATCCATGAAGGGATACAATGGGACTCTTTACATTGATTCCATCATTAAGGGGACATACAACGTACTGGAATTTATGAGGATTCGTCAAATCACTAAAATCATTTATCCTCAGTCGCTCTTTGACATACATTATTTGTTTGGTTCTAAAACACCTATTCCTGCCGAATCCGAAATGCGTGTACCCGAATCTGGCGACCATGTTATGTATGTCATAGCCAAAATTGCAGCGGTTCAGACCATCGAACATTACTACCGCCAATACGGCATAAAGCGCTTTATCCTACGATTATCGCGCGTCTATGTCTACCACCCCAACCCCTATACCTACACCGATGGCGAAAAGGTGATGATCTCAGACAGATTATTTATACAAAAGGCAGAAAAGGGAGAACCCCTCGAAATTTGGGGAGATCCTCAACGCTTACTGGAAACTTGCAGTGTAGAAGACTTCCTTCAAATTGTTCAAAAATGCGCGGAGTCTAATTTAGATGGTGGGCTTTATAACATTGGTAGCGGTGGATCAACCTTGGACGAACGTATTCATGCCATAGTCGATGTATTTTCCAACCCGAACAAACGTTCAGAAATCTCTTATGCTCCGAACAAACGTTCGTCCACTCAATTTGTACTGGACATCAGTAAAACCAAGTCAGAATTAGGTTATCAACCAGCATACAATTGGAAAAAATTCTGCGAATGGTTTAAAGAAGAACGCAAACAGCAGCGCTTTGCAAAACTTTGGGGCACCGAAGAAGACTATCAATAAATACAAATTGATATTTATCTTACCTACAGACATTCTCAATTATAATAATTGAAGCAATCTTCAAAATGAACGAAAATCAAATAGTAGTTACCATCAGGTGCCTTACATATAATCATGAACCCTACATCCGTCAGTGCTTGGATGGTTTTGTTATGCAAAAAACGAACTTTAAGTTCGAGGCAATTGTACACGATGATGCCTCTACTGATGGAACAGCATCCATCATTCGCGAATATGCTGAGAAATATCCAGACATCATCAAACCGATTTTCGAAACGGAAAACCAATACTCCAAAAAGGATGGTTCTTTAGGACGAATTATGGATGCGCACACACGTGGTAAATACGTAGCCATGTGCGAAGGCGATGACTATTGGACAGACCCTCTAAAATTACAAAAGCAAGTTGACTTTTTGGAAAGTCATCCAGAATATGTGATGTGCTCACACAGACACAACACCTTCATTCAAAAAAGTGGAAACTTTAAAGATAACGAATGTTTTGGGGAAACTGACTATGACTTAAAAACATTAATCAATGGTGAATCTCATTTTCAGACCCTTACCATTTTATATAGAAGGTCAGCATTAAATATTGCAGATTATAATAAACATAAAATGAGAATCGACATAGTTCTCATATACGAGCTATTGAAAAATGGAGGTAAGGGACATTGTTTTTCTGAAAGAATGGGTGTTTATCGCTATCAACCAGGAGGTATTTGGTCTGCAGTATCTACAGATAAAAGATTAGACTTATGTGTATCAGCAGTTGTAGATATATATGACTGCGAACGTTCTAACGATGCAGCAAAATATTTAATGATGCAATTTGCTAATCCTATGAGCCGAAAATGGATGTGGAAAAGACGTCGTATGTGGATAAAGATAAGTAGAATTTTATGTAAACATTTTGGGCTTAAATATACTATATCAATTCTCTTAAATAAATTATTATTCAACAGATATTTAAGTATAGAGAAGTGTACCAATTACAATTATACCAATTCATAACATTTTAGGTTCTACCGTAATTAGTGTAAATTAACTATGCTCATATCCAGACCTCCG
>CALCVT010000060.1 GCA_937906495.1 uncultured Prevotella sp. | reverse complement strand
GAACGGACAGCTGAAAGTAGCGCGGTAAGGGCAAGACTGATATTTTTGAGTTAAGTCTTGTGCAGGCGCATGATGTTGCCGGATATCAGTTCGCCTCTTATTGGCAGTTTATTGAAAACCCCCATCCGTCCGATGCTGTGTGAGCCGGGCGGGTGGGGGTATTTGGTGTATGTACAATACCGGTGTTTAGAGAAAAGGGAGTGTGCTGAGCCGATTACTTGGTGTGGTGCACAGAGTAGATAACCTTTCCGTCTTTATCAATAAAGTGGAAGTTGAGCGCCTGTTTCGATACGCTGATGACGCTGAATCCGGTGACCGGCGAGCAGAATTGCGTTCCCTCAACCGGCTTGACCTTACGGCTCAGGGCAGCAGCCGAATTGACCACATAGTCGGTGGTATTGCCAGCAAAGCGCAAGTGCTGGAAGTTGTGGATGTGGCCGCAGGCATAAACATCGACGTGGTGTTTGCGCAGCAAGGGTTCGAGCAGTTGCTGCATGTCGTGGCGTTCGCTCACATTTTTGCCGGTTTCGGCAAATACCGGGTGGTGGCCGATAACAACCACCCAGTCTTCGTTGGCAGCCGTGAGCGTACTGTCAATCCAGTTCAGTTGTTTATCGATGTCCTGCTTGTGAGCATCGGGATATTTTTCGGTATCCTTGCGGTAGCGTCCGATGAGCGGTGCCGTGTCGATCATGACAAAGCGTATGCTTACCCCCTTATCGCTGAACGACTTGGAGTAGTAGCGGGCCGGCATCATCCAGCGGCGCGACACCCGGGCATAGTCGAGCACCGCCTGTGTGTTGCCGCGATATTCGTGGTTGCCCAACACGGGATACCAGGGAAGCATGAGGTCGGGGTGTGAATAGACCAGTTCGTAGTTGGTTTGCCACAGAGGGTCGTTGGTGCTTTCCACTCCGTAAAAGTGGTGTACGTCGCCGGCAGCAAACACACATTCGGGGTCAATCTCTTCGGCCATGCGGCCCATGAGTTCGGCAATGGGCTTTTGGTCGTAGTAGCCGTTTCGTCCCATGTCGTTGCAGAGATAAAAGTTGATGTCGCCCGTCAGTTTGGCCCAGTCGGCGGGGGTTTGAGCCTGAAGTCCGAGGGTCAAGAGCAAGAGTAGTAGAGAGGAGATAATGCGCATAGTAGAGTAAGTAAGTTAGCTAATGTAACAACCTAACGGACAAGCTGTTTATTTATTGCCAAAGGCACCAAAGCGTGCAGCCGGTAAGTCGGTGCGGTAAGCCTGCCCGTTTACGGTGATGCCTGTTGTACCGAAGAAAGGCTGCATCCTGGCATCCGTACCCGTGTATGCCCCGCTCAGTACGGGCGAGTTGGCCGCTACGTGAAAATCCCAGGCCGGGTTGATGCTGAAAGAGGTGAGACTTATGGCATTGATGTCGTAGTTTACAAAGAGCGGATTGGTAGCCTCGTCGCCGGCTTTGGCTGCTACAGTGCTGTGTACATCTACAAATTCGGCAAAGATGTTTTTGTTCTTTTGAGTCAGACTCAGGAAGGGGTTGGTAGTACCCTCCTCAACATCCTGCGGAAGGTTCGAAGTTACGTTGCCCGCAGTATAGAAGTTGTAGTCAACCACGCAGTCGGTAGCGCATCCGGCATCGATGGCCGCATTGCCCCACTTGGGAGTCATGGCCTTGAACTTGCAGTTGACCATGAGGTTGTTGAACACCGAGGCTAAGGCATTCTTCTCGATAAAAATGGAGCCGCCTTTCACCCCGTCGCGGCGCCAGCCGGCATTGACAATGGTGTTGTTATAGGCCCGTACGAGTGCCTGGTGACGTCCGGTTTCGTCGTTCTGTCCCGACGATGAGAGTTTCAGGCCGTTGGTATTGGGCGAGTACATCAGGTTGAAAGCCGCATCGACCTTGCAGCCCGCCTTGATGTTGACCGCCTCGCCGCCCGTTTCGCCGTTGCCTGCAAAGGTGTTGTGCTGAATGATGGCCTGTCCGCCCATCATGTAAATGGCGTCGCTGATGCCGTTGCGCAGCGTAGAGTGGGTCACCACGTAGCGTCCGTTAATGTTGTTGGTCGTAATTTGCGGCAAGTAGTCCTCGCCCGGTGTATAGATGCCCTTGAGGGCCGAAGGCGAATCCTGCGACACGGCACCGCCGGTGTATTCAATGATGGTATGGTCGAAGAGCATTTCGGGACATTTCTCGGTAGCTACAATGCCGCCCCACAGTCCGGCAAAGGCGTTGGCCTCGGTGCGCTGATCCTCGGCCACGGTAAAGCGTACCGGCTGTTCGGCCGTTCCCTGGCTGTAAAGTGCACCGTCAACAATCATTTCGATGGGGGTATGGCTGGTGCCTACACCTTCGGCATCGAATACTACCGTTACGCCAGCCTCAATAGTGAGCGACTTGCCCTCGGGCACTACCAGGTGGTGACCTTTAACCTTGATAACCGAGTGCTTGGCCCATACACCGCTCACGGTGTCGCCCTGCAGCACCACCTCGCCCGAAGGAGGCGTGGGCTGAGGCTGCGGCAGGTTGCCGGGTTCATCGTCGTCGCTGCAAGCGCTGAAAGATACGGCTGCCGTGCAGAGGGCAGCCAACACGAAATGTTTGCTGTTCATTTTGAATGATGAGTGTTTGATGGGTGGAGCTTACCGGCTCCGTTTGGAGTTAATTGTTTGCAGTAAATCAGTGCCCGGGGCGCGGGTAGGCCGGGGCGGAAGTTGGGTGGAATGGGGCGGTTAGCGCAGTTTAAAGCGTGCGCCAATCAGGAAACTCTGTCCGTGCTTCTCCTTGCGTTCAAGCAGGCCGCCCTTGTGGCGTTCCACCTCGGGACCGAGTTTATCATTGCGTACGTTGCGTTTGACGTATTGCACCAACGGCAGGTTGAGCAGGTTGTTGGCCTTGGCAAACAGGCTCCAACCCGACCGGCCAAAGTTCTTTTCGACCGAAGCATCGAGTTGCGTGTAGCCGTCCTGCCAGGAGTCGTTGTCGAGAAAGCGCGACACAATGCACAGGCGTTTACCCGTGTAATTGAGTGCTATTTGTGCATCCCAACCGTTGACCGCATCCTTGTAGAGCAGCGAGAGGTTGGCCACGTGGGCCGCCTGTCCAAAAAGCGGACGCGTTTGGTTCACCGTTTGCGTAATGGTGGTGGTCTCGCCGTTCGGGTCGGGGTTCTTCAGCTCAATCGTTTTTTGTGTGCGAATGCGCGAGTAGGTGTAAGTGTAGTTGGCGCGGATGCCAAAGCGACGGAAGTATTTCGTTACGTCCACTTCGATACCCATGTTGTGAGCAGTACCAAAGTTGGCCGGTGTGTAGTACGTGTCCTGTCCGCTCGTTTCCATGCCGTACTCAATGGGGTTATCCAGGCGCTTGTAGAATACGCCCGCCATGATTTGCTCCGACGGCGTGGGAAACCACTCGTAGCGCAGGTCGAAGTTGTCGGCCACGGTGTGCTTGATGTCCGGATTGCCGCGTTCGTTGTAGTCCTCGCCCAGGAGTTTGTAGGGTACAATTTCGAAAAAGCTGGGCCGGTTAATGGAGCGGGCGTACGAAAAGCGCAGGTTGGCATTGCGGTGCACGCTGTATTTGGCATGAAAGTCGGGCAGCCAGTCCCAGTATTTTTGGTGTCCGCGGTTGCGAGCCCCCTCGGTAGGGTAGAGCAGCGTGTAGCCCTGGTCGGTATGTTCGGCCCGGAGTCCCGCCGTCAGTTCCCATTGGCCCGTCAGGAGTTTGCCCATTACGTAGGCCGCTCCCACCTGTTCGGTAGCATCGTAGTTGAGCGGGTCGCTCAGGTTGCCGAAGCGCGGAGCAATAAATTTTATTTCGTTAAAGTTAAACCAGTCCTTGCCCCGTACCAGAGTGCGCTGTTCGGCAGTAGGTTTAAAGGTATATTCGTTGAAGAAGGAAGAGCGCTTTTTGTCGCGGAACATGCCGCCCGCACTCAGTTTGAGCGTGGTGTTTGCTGCGAGGTCCAGGCGGTGCGTTAGGTCGGCATAGCCCGCCCAGTCCTCGTCGTCGTTGTGTTCCCAGCGGCGCACGGCCCCGGGATTGATGCTCACGGTTTGCAAGCCCGTGCTCGCGGTGGTCAGAAAAATTTCGGCATTGTCGGGCGTGCGGTTGGTAGCTTTGGAATAAACGGCCCGCCAGTTGATGCGCAGCGCGTTGTCGTCGAGCAAGGCGTGTTCGCCCATCAGTGTAGAGTTGAAAATGCCCTGACGATTCAGGCGCAGGCGCACCGCCTCCTTGCGGCTTTCGTGCGTGTCGCGCACCTGCTGGTTGCGCAAAAACATGTAGCCGTTGTACCAGGCCAGTTTGTGGTTGTCGCCCGCAGGCAGGAAGTCGAGCTTGAGGTGAGCCCCCAGGCGCGATTGTTCCTCCGAGTAGTCGCGCATGGTGGTGGTGCCGTCAATGTTGGTGGTGCCGCTTTGGGCATAAATTCGGCTCTCCTTGCCGCGGTGAATGTTTTGTGCACTGACAGCCAGCATCAGGCCAAAGCGCTTGTTAAAGAAGCGGTCGCCGTAGGAGAGCCCGAGCGTGAGGTCGGGCACAAACTGCTTTTGCTTGAGCGCGAGGTTGGCCGTAGTAAAGTTGTTCATCGTAACGCTGTGGTCCACTCCGTGCACCTCGTTGGGCGACTCGTTTCGGATGCCCGAGGTGTTGAACGAGGCAAAGGAGCGGTCAAAGTAGCGTGCGCTGTAGCCCATAGCCAGATTGCCCGTAAACTGCCGCTCGTCGGGTGCGTCCTTCATCACCATGTTTACCGCACCGCCAATGCCATCGCCTTCCAGGTCGGCCGTGAGCGATTTGCTCACCTCCAGGCGGTCGAGCATTTCGGCCGGAAAAATATCGAGTGGCACAAAGCGGTTCTTATTGTCAGGCGAAGGCACCTTCACTCCGTTCACCAGCGTATAGTTGTAGCGTTTGTCCATGCCGCGCAAAATGGCATACTGCCCCTCGCCGCTGGCACTGCGCTCAAGTGTAATACCCGATATGCGTCCCAGGGCATTGGCCACGGTCAAATCGGGCGAGAGTTCAATAGCTTTGGCGCTCATCACGTTCATCACGTTCATGGCCCGACGCTCCATGCTGCGTGCGCCAGCCTCGGTGCGTCCTGGGTTGTGAGCCATAATGACCACCTCGTTGAGCGATACGTTTTGCTGCTCCAGTTGCAATACAAGTTCGGTATCGGCAACTTTGCCGTTCATGTTGTATTGCCCTTCTTTATAGCCCAAAACAGAATATACCAGCGTGCCGCTTTGGCCGTTGGTGTTGAGTGTGAATGAACCGTCAAGTCCCGAAACCGTACTGATTGCCTTGTGTCCTTTTAGCGAAATGCGTGCACCGATAATGAGTTCCCCGCTTTGAGCATCCACCACCTTACCTTTAATAATGGTCGAGACCGGACCGTTAATAGTGTTTGCAATCGAGTTTGATGCAGGGCAGTTAATGGTACGTGCCGCCTTATCGGGCACATTGGTTTTAGGCTTGCTGTCTGCCTGTAATCCTAATGGAAATCCCGAAGCGATGAGCGCTATCGCCAGAGAATACTTGATGCTTTGCATTTAGAAAGTAATGTCTTGTTTTCGCCTGCAAAATTACGGCAAGCCTGTAACGCCCCTGTTTCGTAGATTTTAAGAAGCGGTTAAGGCGTAGGGGTTTTGAGAGCAGTTGTTGGTTGATAAGTTTCGCCTAAAAGATTAAATTAAAAAAAATAATTTACCTTTGTACGAACAATTGATACAACTGGTAATTGCATGGCGAAATATTAAACCGCAGAATCTATGAAGAATAATCATCAGCACACAAAACGTAAGTCTGTTGCGACGTCATCCGGACAAGCACCGGGCGCTAATAATAAGCCCCTTGTCCTTAAACTCATCATCGGATGGTTTATAGGAGCGTTAATAGGCGTGCTTTTAGCAGGGCTTTATATCTTGTTTGATGTGTTTTTTGTAAGAAATAGTACGGAGAAAGTTGATTCGACTTTCGAACCGGCTATAGAAACAGATGTGCTGCCAGACTTTCCCAATAAATCGCAGGAGGCCGAATTTCCAAATCCTCTTCCCGAACAGCCTGCCGAGCCCACCTCTGCTCCCATACAGACAGCGTCATCGGCAGCACCTTCGAACGGATTGCCCCGGGCCTATGAGGAAGGCTATGAAAAGGGGTTTGACGATGGCGAGTCGGATTCGAACTTGCATTATGGCTGGCACACTTCTTACGATGATGATTGCTCCTATACGGGGAAAATGCGTGCCGACTATATAGAAGGCTACGACGATGGGTACGGAGATGGATACGACTCTGGAATAGAAGGTGATGACACCGAAGAGTCGCTCGAACTGGAGTGGTAGCTGTGCGTGAAGCTAACGGATGTAGCACCTTCGGGCAGTGTGTATGTGCATGGCAAAGGTATGAGTCAGGTTAGCTTGAAAAAGGCTGTTCTTAATTCATGGCTATAAAGTGGGGGAGGATGGCGGTGGTTTAAAACGTCCTTGGCAAGGTGTGTCAGGGTAAAATGAAAACTCCAAAGGAAGTTGGGACAGCAGCCACACTTTCTTTGGAGTTTGTTTGGATTGTTCGGCAAGATGCTGGTGCAGCCGTTTTTACTTTTGGTAGTAGCGCACCCAGTCTACCGCCATCTCTACCGGCAAGTCCAGAGTGTCGACCGGGCCTACCCAGCCACCCTGCAGTTGCATGTCGATAAGCAGGTAATAGGGCATGTCGAATGGGAATTGGCCTTCTTTGTCCGTCTGTATTTTGGGATAGGCAAAGGTGCGGCGTCCATTGACCAGGAACACCAGACTGTCCGGATACATCTCAACCCCATAGATGTTGTAGTCGTCCGGGTTGATGGTGGCCGTGCCGCCTTGCGGAGGGTTGTTGCGGATGTTGAGATGTTGCGTATAGACCGAATGAACGGTTTGATACACGATGGAGTCGTAGTTGAGGTGTTCCATGATATCAATTTCGCCGCCGGTGGGCCATTTGTATTTTTCCTCTTCAAAAGGCTTGAGCCAGATTGCCGGCCAGGCCCCGCGTGCTGCCCCCAATTTGGCTTTCACTTCGAGGCGGCCACCATGGAAGGCCTTTTTATACTTGGTGTAGAGTCCGCCGGTAATGAATGGCACCGTATCCTGACTTCGGTCGGGGTTCATCACTCCCCTTAAAATCAAGTTCCCGTTTTTTACGTCGTAGCATTCCCGACGTTCCGACATGTGACGAGCCCATTCCGGATGCCAGCGTGGAATTTTAGACCAAATGGCGGTGTCGAAGGTATTGCCTTCAAAGTTCTCCTCCCAAACCAAGCGCCAATCCGTGGTCGACGATCGGTAAGTGCACGAGGGGAAACACATTCCGAGGGCAAGCAGTGTTGCTGTGCCAATAAGCAGTTTTGTTTTCATTGTTGTTTTTGGTGTTGGTGATGTTTGGGGACAAGCCTGGAGCATGAAAGATACATGGCAAAGTGGTCGTGCCGGGACAATGCAAGTCAGCCCTGAGCAACGACCACTCCACCTTATTTTGTGCCATCTCATCTCCGGTTTGCCTGTTTCTTATGGCCTTGAAAGCCTTCCAAACCGGCGAATCATATTAATTTGCTTTGATGTTTTGCAATTCATTGTCCGTATCGTAGAAACGCTTTTTGTTACGCCATTTTTCTTGTACCTTGTTTCTGAAAACGTAATTTACACCGATGCGAATGACCGGAGCACGGTCTTTCATCCGGCTACTTGAAAAGGACTGGTAATTGTCGTTGTGAAACCAAGTTTTGTAGTCTTTTCTGCCGGTAAACAAAAAGTTTTCGAGGTACAAAGACAACCTCCATTTAGTGCCCAACTGACGGCCCAAGGTCAGATGGCAGATTGGTTTGGTCTTTGTCCGTGAATAGCGTGTGTAGCTGTCGCTGACATACTGTGCATACAAATTCAAATCCCATTTCTTATAATGTAAATTGGCAAACAGATTGCCCAGCCAACTGTCGCCGTTGTATTGCAAACCGGGCTGAATTCGCTTGCTGTAGTATCCGTAGAAGCCAATATTTCCGTACTTGAAGTTATAGCCCACCTGGGCTGAGAACACCAGATAGTGAAGGTGTGACAGATTAGCGTAGGTACTGGTATATACATCTCCTTCGAGTTTACCGTCCGAATCAATCCAATCGCTGTAATACGCATAGGTAATCATGGGGGTAAAATAGAAACCTTTATAATACAGGTTGTAATAGAGTGAGATTTGATCTGTCATCACAGGAGTGAGGTAAGGATTACCTACTTGTATGTGCAGACTGTCGCTCGAGGTGTTGCGTGGATTTAACTGCGCAACCGAGGGGTACATTCGCGTACGTACATACTTGAGGTTTAAAATGTGCTGGTTGCTGAACCGGTAGCAGAGCGAGACACTGGGAAGCAAGTTGGTATAACTGTTCTTGCGGCCATCTGCATTCGAGCGAATATAATGGCGCAGTTTAAAACTTCCGTGGAATCCCAGTCCTAGCCAAAGATAGTACATAC
>CALCVT010000059.1 GCA_937906495.1 uncultured Prevotella sp. | reverse complement strand
ATTTTATGAAGCAGGCCGGAATTCTTTGATTTTATTGGTTTTTCAATTTGGGTTGTTCCGGAAGGGGGCAACGTATTCCGTGTGTAATTTTTTTACAGGGGGTGTATTTTGTTTTGCATGCTTTACTCGATTCTTAAATCCGCAAAAAGGATATAGGCAGCCTTCAATAGTAGACAGCCTATGGCCTGTAGCCCAATTTTTTAAGTGTATTGAGGAATGCTAGGTTATATAAAAGAGCGCCTGAAAGCTTCATTGCTTTCAGGCGCTCTTGTTCAAAGTTTATTTCAGTGCGAAGCAGTTAAATTACTTCAGGTTGGGGTTGATCTCGCCCCACTTCTCGATGGCGGGAACGATGTTGAGCGTTACGAGTTCATCGCGCATCTTGCAAAGGTGAGCGTATGATGCATCGAGGCTTGCGAGCTCCTCGGGAGTACCCTCGGGCATTGTGTAGTGGCAACCCGTGGTGTCGAGCGTCGTGTTCATAGCCATCATGATGTGGTTGTACTTTTCGTTGTTTACGAAGGTACCTGCGGGGAAACGGAAAGCTTCGCCACCCATCACTGAACGAATCATCTCAACAGAGAGATATGCGGGGCTCTGGAACGAAGAGCGGCGGCGGAGTTCGATAATCTTGGCACCACCCTGAATAACGTCCTTGCGCATCTGTGCCCATTCCTCGTCGGTGAATTCGGGAGTACCGATAAGGTCGCTGAGCTTACGGCCGTCGATAGTAACTTTGCTGCCGAAAACTGCCATCTGCTCGCCGTGACCACCATAAGTGGCGCAACCCTTAACTTCGCTCTGCATAACGCCGAACTTCTTGGCGAGTGCGCTTTGCAGACGGGTAGAGTCGAGTGCAGCAAGGGTCGTTACCTGCTCGGGTTTCAGACCGCTGTAAAGCAAGGTTACGAGACCGGTGAGGTCAGCGGGGTTGAAGATGATAACTACGTGCTTAACGTCGGGGCAGTAGGTCTTGATGTCCTTACCGAGTTGCTCGGCAATTTCGCAGTTGCCCTTTAAAAGGTCTTCGCGAGTCATGCCTTCCTTACGAGGAGCACCACCCGAAGAGATGATGTACTTGGCATCCTTGAAAGCCTCGGCTACGTCGGTAGTAGCTACGATGTTAACATCGCCAAAGCCGCTCTGGCGCATTTCCTCAGCAACACCTTCGGCAGAGAATACGTCGTAAAGACAGATATTGTTTGTAAGACCCATCATGAGGGCGGTCTGAACCATGTTGGAGCCAATCATACCGGCTGCACCAACAATCACGAGTTTTTCGTTAGTCAAAAAAGCCATAATAAAAAGTATATAAGAAAAAAATAGTTCGCTGGTTACGCCCGCAAATTTACGAAACTTCGCGATTTAAAGCCCATGCTTAGTATTAAATTTAGTTTATCAGCCTGCTTTGGCAGCCTTTCGTTTTGCTGCTTTGCTGTCAGAGGGGAGTCAAGCGTGGCCGGCCTTTCGGTAAAAGACATTGCCTGTAAGGTGCAGGCAGGGCAAACCCGGTTGTTTGTACTAGCTGTAGAACATCACTGCAGACGGGTCGGTTGCCAAACTTGGTGTTAAAGCTGTTGCAGCCCTATAAGGTTGTATCAAAGTGGCTGTATTGCTTAGAGTAAAGCACAAAAATGGGGCAAACAAGGTGAAAATCAAATTTTTCAAGTATATTTGCACGTTCAATGGCGTACCCCCTACTTATTATAAAGCGTAGGGTAGCCTTGTCAGAACGGAAAAACAATATAAATAAACAACAATAATCACACAATCACACAATGCAAAACAAAGGATTTGTTAAAGTAATTGCAGTGCTGCTGACTTTGATTTGCCTCTTCTACCTTTCCTTCTCGTTCGTTACGAACAAGTACGAAAAGAAGGCCGAGCAGTTGACGGCGCAGGGAAAAGATGGTGCTGCTTACCTTGACTCCATGCGCAACGAGAAGGTTTACTTAAACTGGAAAACGCTCAAGGAGTGTGAGGAATTGCAAATCGGCCTGGGTCTTGACCTGAAGGGCGGTATGAATGTAGTACTTGAGGTGAGCGTTCCCGATGTCGTTAAAAACCTTGCCGGCGAAAAAGCCAACGACCCCAAGTTCAAAAAGGCTTGTGCCGATGCTCAAGCACGTGCAAAGAAAGATCAGCTCGATTTTGTCGATGCCTTTATCTCTGTATATCAGGAGCAGAATGGTAAAGACCAACTTGGTGGCGTATTCGCCTCAAAGTTGAACGAAAAGAATATCACCTATAAATCGACCGACGACGATGTGAAGCGCGTACTCAACGAAGAGGTTGCCGCAGCCGTCGAAAACTCTAACAAGGTGGTGCGTTCGCGTATCGACCGCTTCGGTGTGGCACAGCCTAACATCCAGATTTTGCGTGGAAAGGGTCAGATTGGCCAAATCATGGTCGAAATGCCCGGTATCAAGGAGCCCGAGCGTGTGCGTAAACTCCTTCAGGGTTCTGCCAACCTCGAATTTTGGGAGACTTACTCGCTCAACGATCTTTACGCTTCGCTGCAGACGCTCGACAGCCGCCTGGCTAAGGGCACAACGGCCGATAGCGTTGCAACCGACAGCACCAAGGCCGAAAAGGCTCCCGCTGCCAATGTCGCAGCTAACCAGAACCCGCTTCTGAGCAAACTTGCTCAAATTCAGGGTATGGCCCCCAATGGCTGCGTAGTAGGTTATGCCGTAGCTGCCGATACTGCAGCCATAAACGCCATGCTGCATAGCGAAGCAGCCAAGGCAGTACTTCCTTCCGACCTTTACCTTGCATGGGGCGTGAAGAGTGCAGCCGGTATGAAGGGAAATGTATTTGAACTTTACGCACTGCGTATGGTGAACGGCGGCCCCGCCCTCCAGGGTGATGTAATTGCCGATGCCAAAGACGACTTTGACCAGTCGCACAATCCTATCGTATCGATGACAATGACTACCAATGGTGGTCGTGAGTGGGCACAGATAACCAAGAAAAACCTGAAGCGCCCCGTAGCAATCGTGCTTGATGGTTTTGTATACAGTGCACCGGTTATCCAAAGTGAAATTACCGGCGGCATTTCGCAAATCTCCGGTCACTTTACGACCGACGATACCCGCGACTTGGCCAATGTGCTCAAGAGTGGTAAGATGCCTGCTCCTACCAAAATTGTACAGGAGGAAACTGTAGGCCCGAGCCTGGGTGCTGCATCAATCGAGGCTGGATTTACGGCTTGTGTAGTAGCCTTTGTGCTGCTGATGATTTTTATGTGTCTGTTCTACGGCTTCATACCCGGTATGGTAGCCAATGCAGCATTGCTGCTCAACTTCTTCTTTACCTTTGGTGTGCTGGTATCCTTCCAGGCAGCGCTTACCATGAGTGGTATAGCCGGTATGGTGCTCTCACTCGGTATGGCTGTCGATGCTAACGTACTTATTTACGAGCGTACCAAGGAAGAGTTGCGTGCAGGTAAGAATATTAAAACTGCGCTCGCCGATGGCTACGGCAATGCCTTCTCAGCCATCTTCGACTCCAACCTGACCTCAATCATCACAGCCTTTATCCTTTACAACTTTGGTACAGGTCCTATCCGAGGCTTTGCTATGACGTTGGGTATCGGTATCTGTGTATCGTTCTTCACCGCAGTTTGGGTAACTCGTATGGTCTACGAGCACTTCTTGAACAAGGACAAGTGGTTGGGTCTTACCTTTGTAACTGGAATGAGCCGTAACTTCTTGGCCAACATGAAGGTTAACTTTATGGGCAAGGCTAAGGCTTCGTTCGTAATCTTCATCATTGGTGCTGTCGTTTCGGTAGCCTTCCTTGCAACCCGTGGCCTGTCAAAGGGTATTGACTTTACTGGTGGTCGCAACTATGTGATTGAATTTGAGCAAAAGGGTGTAACCCCCGAGCAAGTACGCACGGCAGTAGCAAATAAGGTTCACGCTAAAGACCCCAATGCAACAGTGAGTGCCATTGCTATTACTACAACCAGCAATGAGGCTGTCCGTCTGACTACCAACTACCGCATTGACGACGATAACGATAATATCGACCAGGAGGTTGAGCGTTTCATCTTCGATGCACTCCACGAGGCAAAACTCATCAAGGCCGACTACGCTACCTTTATTGATCGCGACAATCACGAAGGCGGTTCTATTATTTCGGCACAGAAGGTAGGACCTTCGGTAGCTGCAGATATGGCTAAGGGTGCCATCATTTCGGTGCTCCTTTCGCTTGCAGCTATCTTTATCTACATCTTGGTGCGTTTCCGCAACATCGCCTTCTCAGTGGGCTCTACGCTTGCCTTGGTGTTCGACACCCTCTTTATCTTAGGAATGTACTCTCTCTGCTGGGGTTGGGTACCCTTCTCGCTCGAGGTTGACCAAACCTTCATCGGTGCAGTGCTTACCGCTATCGGTTACTCTATTAACGATAAGGTGGTTGTATTTGACCGTATCCGCGAGAACTTGGGTCTGTATCCCAAGCGCGATACCTTTAGTCTTTTCAACGACTCGTTGAATAGTACTTTGACGCGTACAATTATGACGTCGGCCACTACCATGTTGGTACTCCTTTGTATCTTCTTCTTGGGTGGCGACAGCATCCGTTCGTTCGCTTTTGCAATGATATTGGGTGTAGTCTTCGGTACGTTGTCTTCTATCTTCCTTGCTGCTCCCATTGCTTACCGCACTTTGGGAAAGAAGCGCATTGAAGCAAAGACCGAAGCTTAAACCATCGTCTATACTTATCAATTTAGCCCCCGCCTTCGAATTATATTCGAGGTGCGGGGGCTATTTGTGTTTACAAGCTATTTTGCTGACAGGTAGTTCTTTATTCGTTTTTCTATCGCCCCTTTAGAATTTCCTATCGCCCCTTTAGAATTTCCTGTCGCCCCTTTAGAATTTTCTGTCGCTCCGATGATTATTTATTGAACCTTTGTGCGTTGGGAGTTCCGGCTTCCTGCACCAAATAGGTCGGGGATGCGTAATTACGCGAGTCGGAGGTGTTGGTTATAATGATTGTGTCATAAGTTTGTGTGAGCATGTGTAATTACGAGGTATTGAAAGAACATTGCGTAATTATGCGGTTCAGCATTGTAATTACGCTATGGTGCAGCATAAATACGCAACTGCGTAAACGTAATTACGTTATGATTCATCGTAATTACAAGGTTCAGAATGGTAATTACCGGTTGCTATTGCAACAACTTTGCATAGGAGTTTATGGGGGAGTATGGCAAGTGATGAGCCAATAAGTGCTTTACCCGCGAAGTTGTGTGTTGAGGGAAGCAAATGCCGACGGGCGACCCTGCTACTCTTGTAAGGTAGCAGAGCCGCCCGTTTGCGAAATCGTAAATAGGGTTTCGGTTTAGTGCCGAAGGCATAAAAATTTTGCAGTGAGCCCTTGTGAATAGGCAGTGTGTAACCTCACATGGCCGTGCAGTCTATGCGTTTACCATAGCCTTAGGCTACCCGAATGTTATTTCCGTTTGAAGCTGCTTTTGCGGCTTCCTTTACGTCTTTGTTTCTTCTTTGAGGGCTGTTCAACTGCTTTGCTTTTCTTTTCGGTTGGCATTTCAGTTGGTTGTCCATCTTGTCCAATCAGCGCAAAGTCGAGTTGTCGGCGTTCAAGGTTAGCCCGTTCAACGCGGATGTGCACTTTCTCGCCTAAGCTGTAGCGTTTGCGAAATCGTCGTCCTATCAGGCAGATGTTACGTTCGTCAAACTCGTAATAGTCATCAAGCAGCATACGCAGCGGAATCATGCCTTCGCATTTATTTTCGTCCACTTCGACATAAAGTCCGAACTCTGTGATACCGCTGATGGTTCCTTCGAATTCCTGTCCGATGCGGTCGGCCATAAACTCCACCTGTTTGTATTTAATGCTTGCCCTTTCGGCGGTTGCTGCCAGTTGTTCCATATTTGACGAGTGCTCGCACAAGTCCTCGTATTTGGTAGCGCTTACTGAGCGTCCGCCTTGTTCATAGCGTGTAAGCAGGCGGTGCACCATCAAGTCGGGGTAGCGACGTATGGGCGAGGTAAAGTGCGTGTAGTACTGGAACATTAGTCCGTAGTGGCCAATGTTGTGAATGCTGTAGCGCGCCTTCATCATGGCCCTCAGAGCCACCATTTCAACCACATTCTCTTCTTTTTGTCCCTTAACGTCGGCCAACAGTTTATTCAGGCTTTTCGAAACCTCGGTCTTGGTACCTTCGGTGCGTATTTTGTAGCCAAATCTTGCTACAAAAGCACTTAATTTTTCCATTTTCTCAGGATCGGGCACGTCGTGAATACGGTAGGGGAATACCTTAGGCTTACGGTTTTTAGGCACGACGGCAATTTTGGCAGCTACACTGCGGTTAGCCAGCAGCATGAACTCCTCAACCAGTTTGTTTGCGTCCTTTGCCACCTTTACGTAGGTAGAAACGGGATGTCCCTTCTCGTCGATTTCGAAGCGTACCTCCGGACGGTCAAAACCGATTGAGCCATTTTTAAAACGTTTTTGTCTGAATATTTTGGCCAGGCGGTTCAGTGTAATCAGTTCTTCGGCATATTCGCCCTCGGGTGCGGCCCCTTGTGGCAGGGCTTCGGGGTGTTCGCCCGGCAGCGCCAGGTCTTCGGCCGAAGCTTCGCCGTTGCGTTCAAAAATGTATTGCACCTCCTCGTAGGTAAAGCGTCGGTTGGAGCGTATTACGGTGTGTGCCAGGTGCCAGTCCAGAATATCGCCCTTTTCGTTCAAGTTAAAGATGGCCGAGTAAGCCAGTTTCTCTTCGTCTTGCCGGAGCGAGCAGATAAAGTTGCAGAGCCTTTCGGGCAACATGGGTATGGTTCGGTCAACCAGGTATACACTTGTGGCCCGTTTTTCGGCTTCGCGATCAATAATGTCGCCCTCAGTTACATAGTGCGACACATCCGCAATGTGCACACCAACCTCCCACACGCCCGGTTTGAGTGTGCGGATTGAAAGGGCGTCGTCAAAGTCCTTTGCATCGTGGGGGTCGATGGTAAAGGTTGTAACCTCTCGAAAGTCCTCGCGGCGTGCAATTTCGTCGGGAGTAATGCCCGGGTCGAGTTTTTCGGCTGCATTTTCAACCTTTTCGGGGTAGGAGTAGGGCAGTCCGTACTGTGCCAGGATGGCATGCATCTCGGCATTGTTCTCTCCCTGTTTTCCCAGGATGTCGATAACCTTACCGATAGGACTTTTCGAGTCAGAGGGCCACTCAATGATTTTTACTACAGCCTTGTCGCCGTTCTTGCCTCCTTTAAGTTTGTCTTTTGGAATAAAGATATCGGTAGCCAGTGAGCGGCTCTCGGTAATCAAAAAGCCGTAGCCCTGTTCTACCTGCAGTTGTCCGACAAAGGTGTCGTTAGCCCGTTCCAAAATTTCGGTAACCTCGGCTTCGCGTGTGTGTCCAGCGCGTCGGGCCAGCATGGTAACCTTTACGCGGTCGCCGTCGAGTGCGTGCAGCGCGTTTCGCTCGCATACCAGGATGCTTTTTCCGCCATCATCGGGTACAAAGGAGTTGCGTCCGTTGCGTTTGCGCACAAAGGTGCCCTCCATCACGTTTGAGCGTATAGCGTTGCGGTAGTTTCCGTTACCATCGGTAGTGACGTAGTCATCCAGCACCAGATCGTCGAGCACATCCATCACAACCATTTTAGTTGCATGGTTCGATGCTTTAAACTGGGCAAATATTTCTTTGATGTTGTAGTCCTTTTCAGGGTGCTCGTTGAACATCTCTACAAGCATTTGCGCCACGGCCTTCTTTTTTAGGCGCGTGCCGCCTTTATTCTTTTCCTTTCTTGACATAGTGTTCAGATTAAGTAATAAGCAAAGTAACGGCTTTTTTTGGAGAATTGGCGGGTGTTTAATATATAATAACGTGCTCCAAGCAATAATCTTCGTACTTTTGCCATCGTCAACGAAGTTATATTTATGATAGAGCGAATTGTTTGTGTCTTTGCCTGTTTGCTGCTTTGTGTTTGGCCTTTGCAGGCACAAGAGCCCGTAGTGCTCTCGCCCGACTCGGTAAAATACGAAGAAACCGAGGTACCTATAATGACGCAAGTAGGTACTGTTAACTATAAGGGAAAGACCATTCCCCATGTCATCTTCCCGGCTTTGCCTAAATATCCGCCCGTAAGATTTAAGAACGAGAAAGAGCGTGAACGCTATAACCGCCTGGTATATAATGTAAAAAAGGTTTTGCCATGGGCCAAATTGGCCAAAATAACCATTATCGAAACATACGATTATCTTGAAACCTTGCCCGATAAACAATCGCGCGAGGCTCACATGAAGTTGGTAGAGCAAGGGCTCAAACGCCAATACGGCCCGGCGCTCAAAAAACTGAGCCGCTCACAGGGAAAATTGCTTATAAAACTTGTGAACCGCGAATGCAACCAGACGGGTTATGCCATTACCAAGGCCTTTATGGGTTCGTTTAAGGCCAACCTGTATCAAGGGGTTGCCTTGCTGTTTGGCAATAGTTTAAACAAGAAGTACGACCCCGAGGGCGACGACCGTTATACGGAGCGTGTGGTGCTCCTGGTCGAGGCCGGAGTTTTATAAGGTGTGTGCAGCCTGAGGCTAAGGGCCGGGCGCAGTTCTTAGCGTCGTAAAGCCGGTAAGGGCGGGCTGTATGCAGTGTAAAAAAATGGGGCAGGGCCGATCCGTCAGCAAGCGGGTCGGCCCTGCCTTTGTTGGGGCGAGTATGTGTGGTCAAGGGGCTAAAGCGAGTATGACTTGCAGCGTGCCATGCCCTGCCCGGGCACCTCGCGGGATACTGGCCCGTTGTCGGTAGCACGCAGCGTGCGTGTCAAAAGTTCGACACTGGGGTGTACAGTTTTCAACACCGGGGTGTAAAAAAGTGTGCATTGCTTTTTAGAGAGCCCGTGCCAATATTTTGGCAATAAGCCAACGTGGTGCCCAACGCAAAACAGGTGCCAGCAGGCGCCAGCGGGTGGTAATGGTGCGAATATCGGCCTTCGAGTCGATGGCATATAACATAGACTTGACTGCCTTTTCGGGGGTGAGCACCCAAAAGAGCCTTTCGGGGTGAGCCAGCAGCGGGGTTGCCACAAATCCCGGCCGGAGGTCGGTTATACAAATGTGCTTAAGGCCGCGTGCAAGAGCAAATTGGCGCAGCGATTCGAGGTAATGGGCCTGAAAGGCCTTTGATGAGGCGTAAGCCGGTGCAGGCGCTAAACCACGGTTGGCAGCAAACGAGGTGATGGCAGCTATTTGTCCGTATCCCTGTGTGAGCATGTGGTTAAAAGCCCAGTCAATGCAGGCTGTCCACCCCATGACGTTGGTTTGCAGGGTAGGCTCCTCGTTGGCATAGTCTACGCAGGGTGCCATTTTCCCAATTCCCGAGCAGTGCAGGTAAAGGTCAATGTTTCCGCCCATGCGCTGACACAGATTTTCGAGTTGGGCTGCAGCTTGTTCGGGTTGGCATACGTCAATCTGTTCAACCTCAACCTGTTGTTGGGCAGTGGCCAGTCTGGCCATTGCTTGTAGCGGCAGGGTGCGTCGGGCTGCGAGTCCCAGGTTCCAGCCTCGCTTAAGGTAAACCTCGGCAAGGCCGTAGCCCAGTCCGGAACTGGCGCCCAAAATGAGTACAGTAGGCATAGTAAAGAGCAAAAATAGGCGGGGCCGTGCCCGGTGGGCAATGCGGTCCCGCTGTTGTTAAAGATAGCGTCGGCTAAGGTACTTGACCGGATACCATACGCATATAAATCCGACCAGGATAACGGTAAATAGGATGAGTGGAACATCGGTTAGATGAATGCTCACAGGGTAGGCTTCGACTATAAAGTTGCCTGACGAAGACCCCAACTTAACCAGTCCGAAGGTTTGCTGTATCCAGCAGAGTCCCAGTCCGAGCAGGATGCCCATAACAGCTCCGAGTGTGGCAATGATGCGTCCCTCGTACAGGAAAATGCGGAATATCAGTTTGTCGGATGCTCCCATGTGGCGCAGGGTTTCTACGTCTTGCCGTTTGTCGATGATGAGTATTGATACCGAACCGATGATGTTAAAGCAGGCAATGAGCAGTATAAAAGTCAGAAAGAGGTAAGTTACCATCTTTTCGATGTTCATTACGTTAAACATCTCTTGCTGTTGTTCCAGTTGGTCGAGCACCTGGAAGCGTTTTCCGGCAATAGTGCGTAGTTCCTCCTTAACCTGTTGAATGTTGGCATCGGGTTTGAGCTTAAGTTCAACAGCCGTGATGCAGTTT
Organism: uncultured Prevotella sp.; assembly: GCA_937906495.1. Lineage (GTDB taxonomy): Bacteria > Bacteroidota > Bacteroidia > Bacteroidales > Bacteroidaceae > Alloprevotella. The sequence goes on along the minus strand of CALCVT010000059.1, from coordinate 23,583 downwards.
TGCTGTTCAAAGAGTTGTTGTGCAAAGCTGAGCGAGGTGATGAGGTAGGTTTCGTCGTATTTTCGCTGCCTTACGTCAAAGCAAACCCCCGGTGCGCTCAGATTGTCGGCATTCAAACTTTCGAGCGGGTTGGCCATATTGATGCGTTCGCCTTTTCGCGGTGCGCACACTTGTATGGTTCCGTAGTCAATGCTGCCCATGGCTGCAGCCAGTCCGATACCCGGAATGCCGTAGTTTACGCCGGCCTGGTGTAATTGGTAGGAACCGTTACCGTAGAGGATGGATCGGATGCCAGTAACCTGGTCAAAACGGTCGTCTACCCCTTTGAGCGTAATTACAATGGGGCGTCCTTTGAAGAGAATCAAGGCATTGTCTTCCATGCAGGTAGAGGCTGCTTCTACTTGAGGGTGCTTCATTATTTGCGTAAGCACAGGGTCGTCGGCTGCAGCAAACTTGCCTTGGGCCGGTACCACCTCAATAGGAGGGTCGAAAGCCGTGTAAAGACTTCCAATCAAGTCGCGAAAGCCGTTGAATACCGAGAGCGCACAGATAAGAGCTGCTGTACCAAAGGCTACCCCCAGCACCGAAATGCCCGAAATGATGTTGATGGCTCCTACACGCTTACGCGAGAACAGGTATCTTCCCGCCATAAAGAGCGGGAAGCGAAAGTTACGCATCATGGCTGAGTGGGAGTCGGTGTGCTGTCGTCTTCTTTGGCCGATGCCCCCTTCAGAAGGTTGTCAATGTGGTCCAAGTAGTCGAGCGAGTCGTCCAAAAAGAACTTCAGTTCGGGAATGATGCGCAGCTGGTGGCGTACGCGTGTTCCCAATTCGTAGCGAATTTGGCGGGCATTGCCGTTTATATTTTCAAGAATCTCCTTAGAGCGTTCAGAGGGGAATATGCTCAGGTAGCCTCGTGCAATGCTAAGGTCGGGACTGATGCGCACGGCGCTTACCGATACGAGCACACCTTGGGCCGCTTGGGTTTGTTTTTGGAAGATGTCGCTGAGTTCCTTTTGTATGAGTCGTGATATTTTTTGTTGGCGGGTTGTTTCCATTCGTAAATTGTTTAAATAAGAGTTATGATAGGGGTTGTGTGGCCGCTTCGAGCCATTGGCGGTCGGCAGGGTTGGTGAGCAGCGGCAGGAGCAGGCTGCGCACGTGGGCGTGATAGTTGTTGATTTGCTGCACTTCGGTTGTATGGAGCAGGCTGCGGTCAATGGCTCGGAGGTCGTAGGGGCACAGCGTGAGGTTTTCAAACTGCATGAAGCGTCCGAACGGGGTGGTTTGTTCGTAGCGGCACAGCAGTACGTTTTCAATGCGTACCCCCAATTTTCCGGAAAGGTAGATGCCCGGCTCGTTGGTTACAACCATGCCTTCGGTAAAGGGCACGAGTGTGCACGGACGCAGGTTTTTGCGAATTTGGTGCGGACCTTCGTGTACGCAAAGGTGCGAGCCTACGCCGTGTCCGGTTCCATGGCCAAAATCGTAGCCGGCTTCCCACATGTCGCGGCGTGCTGCCAAGTCGAGCTGCAGGCCTGTGGTGCCTTCGGGAAAGTGCATGCGAGCCAGTCCGAGGTGGCCTTTGAGCACCAGCGTGTACACCTTTTTTTCCTCGTTGGTCAGAGGGCCTAAGGCAATGGTTCGGGTAATGTCGGTGGTGCCACAGTCAAACTGCGCTCCACTATCGAGCAGGAGCAAGCCGTGAGGTTCGAGCACAGCGTCGGTGTCGGGTTCAGCCTCGTAGTGTACAATAGCAGCGTGTGGCCCGTAGGCAGCAATGGTAGGGAAACTGAGTTCCTTAAATCCGGGCTGCATGGCCCGCAGGGCGGTTAGCTTTTGATCAACAGTACATTCGGTCACCCGGTTTCCTGCAAGCAGTTGTTCGTCGAGCCATCGCAGAAAGCAAACCATAGCAACCCCATCGCGCAGCATGGCCTGCCTGAATCCTTCTTGTTCCGCCTCGTTTTTAACGGCGCGCAGCTGTTCGGCAGGCGATGGTATGACTATGAAGTCAGCATTGCCCCCTTGTCCGGGTGCTTTGAGGGTGCTTACGGTTTGAGGTCCGAAGGCTATGCGCTTGCCTTGCAGGGCACGTTCAAGTTCATTATAGTCGGCCAGTGCAACCCCAGCCTTTTCAAGTTGACTGTAAGCCTCTTTGGTGAGCGTATGGGTATGGGTGAAAAGCGTGAAGCGTTCCTGTTGAGGCTCGTAGGTAAGGTAAGCCATGAACACCGGGTTGTAGGGAATGTCGTTGCCGCGCAGGTTCAGCAACCAGGCAATATCACTCAAGTCGTTGAATATGTAAGTCCGTCCGTCGAGCACTTCGTTGAGTGTACATGCCATAGTGTGTAGTTTGTCGGCTATGGGTACACCAGCCCATTCAAGAGGTTGCACTTCGATAAGAGCAGCTGGCAATTCGGGGCGGTTGGTCCAGAGTTCGTCAAATGCATCGGGTGCGCCACAAAGGTCAATGCCGGCCTGGCGTGCCTCGGCTTGCATATCCAGAGTGAGCATTTGTGACGGGCAGTGTGCCTGTAGAGCAAGGTTTTGCTCTTTGAAGCAATCGGCCAGCCATTGTGCCGGTGCGGGCACCGCTTTATCTCCCTCGCGCATCAGTACAAAGGGCGAACCGGCTAACTGCTCTTCGGCCTGCAGCCAGTATCTGGAGTCAGTCCAAAGTGCAGCTTGTGTTTCGGTAACGATGGCTAATCCGGCCGAACCAGTAAAACCGCTAATCCACTCGCGGCACATCCAGTGAGCAGGAATGTATTCGTTGTTATGCGGGTCGGCCGTAGGTATGATGTAGGCACGAATGTTTTGGTTGCGCATCCATTGGCGCAGTTGTTCAACGCGTTGAGTGATGTTCATGGTATGGGCAGGTTTTTATTTGCTGAGTTCCAGCATGCGTTCAATGGGCTTGATAGCCTTTTGTGCAATGTCTTCGGGTACCTCGACGGTAGGCCATTCATAGCGTAGGGCATTGTATACCTTTTCGAGGGTACACAAGCGCATGTAGTTGCACTCGTTGCATCCGCATGAACTGTCTTCGGGCGGTACGGGAATGAAGTTTTTGTCAGGGCAGCTCTTTTGCATTTCATGCAATATGCCACTCTCGGTTACCACGAGGAAGGTGTCGGCTTCGGAGTGTTGGGCAAACTTTAGGAGTGCGGCCGTCGAACCAACCACATCGGCCAGTTTGACTACAGCTCCGCGGCATTCGGGGTGAACCAGTACCTTGGCTTGGGGATATTGCTTTTTCAGTTCAACAAGTTTCTCGACCGAAAAACGTTCATGTACATGGCAGGCACCATCCCACAGGAGCATTTGGCGTCCGGTTACGGCATTGATATAGCCTCCCAGGTTGCGGTCGGGGCCAAAGATGAGTTTGGCGTCTTGGGCAAAGGTGTCGACAATTTTTTTGGCATTGCCCGATGTTACAACAACGTCGGTATAGGCCTTAACGGCAGCCGAGGTGTTTACATACGAGATAACTTGATGGTCGGGGTGAGCTTCGACAAACTTTTTGAAGTCTTCAGCCTTGCAACTCTCGGCCAGCGAGCAGGTGGCGTTCAGGTCAGGAACCAGGACCTTCTTCTGCGGGCAAAGAATCTTGTTGGTTTCGCCCATAAAGTGCACACCGCACATCAGGATAATGTCGGCATCAGTCTGGGCCGCCTGCTGGGCCAGTCCAAGGCTGTCTCCCACATAGTCTGCAAGGTCTTGCAGGTCGCCTTCGGTATAATAGTGAGCCAGGATAATGGCATTCTTTTCCTTGCACATGCGGCGTATTTCGGCCTTGAGGTCGATGCCGGCAGGGATAGGCTCATCGGCATATCCCTTTTGCTTCCAAGTATCTTTGATTGCTGTCATCTTGTAAAGGATTCTTATATTCCGAAGCAAAGATACGGCAAACCAAGCGCAATGTAAAGAAAAAACTAAGTTTTTTGTTACTGCTGCTTTGGGTTTTGCTGTATCTTTGCTCCCCGAAAAAACACCCCTTTGAGTTCGATTTGCATCAAGGGGCTGTGCGAACTGATATGGCAGAGTATGTTTATGCCCAACGCTTTGCCCAAATCCCATAGCATCAATGAGAATAATACATACAGCCGACTGGCATCTCGGCAACGTTTTTCACGGCCATGACCGCTTGGCTGAGCATCGGCATTTTTTGGACTGGCTGTTGGCACGTCTTGGTGAGCAACAGCCCGATGCCTTGCTCGTAACAGGCGATGTGTTCGATTCACCTTATCCCTCGGCAGCGTCCGAAGCGCTATTTTACGATTTCATGGTGCGTGCCACCCAGCTTGTACCGGGGTTGCAAGTAGTTGTTATAGCTGGTGACAGCGATTCAGCCAACCGTATAGAAATTTCGGCAGCACTTCTTAAACTTCACAATGTTTATGTGCGTGGTGCTATGCGTTATACCGAAGCAGGTGACCCCGACTTTACACATTTTTTGCTGCCTTTGTCACCTCGCAACAGCCATGAGGCTGCTTGTGTATGCTTTGCCTTGCCCTATTTGCGCCCCTGTAATTATCAAGCAGGTTTAACAACCGAGCAAGGACTGGCTTATTACTTTTCGCAATTGCATAAAAAGTTTCGCAAGTCCGACTTTTCGGGGCTGCCGGTAGTTGTAGCAGCACATTTTGGCGTTGCTGGTGCTGTCTTTGATGAGGCTTACTCTTCAGGCCACCGTATTGCCGGTGCAGGCGAGCCTGTTGGTATCGATGTAATTGGTTCAGGTGTGAGTTATGCAGCGCTCGGACATTTGCATCGGGCGCAGCAGATTGCCTCGGACAGTACGCTGGTTTTTTATGCAGGCGGTGTGCTGCCTATGTCGTTTGCCGAAGAAGGTTATACCTATGGTGTGCAGTTAGTGGAGGTAGATGCCGAAGGTTCTGCAACAGCCGACCGTTTGGTTTATACGCCATTGCGTCAACTCATAACCATTCCTGCTGCGCCTCGTACTGCAGTTTCGGCTGACGAGTTGCTCGATGCATTGGCCCGGTTGCCCAAGCGTAGCAAACACGATACCGGCAATGAAGCCTGGCCCTACCTTGAGATACATGTTGAGGCAAAAGATGCCGGTCAGGACCTGCTCCATAAAGTGCTGGAACTGACAGCCGATCGCGCGGTCCACCTTTGCCGTATGGTGAGTGTACATTCTGCCCGTCAGGCAGCCGCTTCAGCCTCTGATAGTTCGTCTGAAGTGTGCGAAAACCTCCGGTCAGTCAATCCTTTGCAGTTGGCACGTCAATATTTTGCGGCTCATTATTCCGAAGAGATGCCCCAGCAGTTTACCGACCGCCTGAAGCAGGCTGTAGAAGCTGCTAACAACGAATAAACGATGAAGATAGAAAAAATTATCCTTCAGAATCTGACTCCGGTTGTCGGAGAACAAACCATAGATTTTACGGTAGAGCCGCTCCGTTCGGCAGGGCTATATGCCATTATGGGTGATGGTGATTTGGGTAAAAGGGTGGTTGTCGATGCCCTTTGCCTGGCACTTTATGGCCGTGCGCCCCGGTTGGAGCATGCACCACTCTGTGCAGCCAGCAACACCGCTTTGGCAGAGCAGGACGAGCTCGAAGTAGCCGAAAATCCGGCAGCAGCCATTTTATGTAGTGGTCAAAAGCAGTGCAGTGCTGCAGTAGTGTTTTTAACAGCCAGTGGCGAGCGTTACGAGGCTGTATGGAGCATGAGCACAGCCCGGGATGGCAGTTGCAAGATGCCCGAGCGAAGTTTCAAGCAGCTGGCTCCCTCCAAGCAGCGCTTGGGTAAAGACAGCGAAATACAGCCATACATTACCCAGACTGTAGGGTTAAATTACAAGCAGTTTTTGCGTACTATTGTTTTACCGCAGCAGCGTTTTGCAGCCTTTCTGCAGGCTAAAGAATCAGATAAGGCTACATTGCTCGAAGAACTGACGGGCACTGAGGTGTATGGTGTTATTTCGGCAAAAATATACCAACTTACACAAGCAGCCAAATGCTGTATGCGCGACTTGGAGAGTCAGCGGCAAGGAATGCTTCATGACCAACTCGACCCCGAAGCTCTGCGCGAGGAGCGCGAACGCATGCAGTTGCTTACGGCTGGTAAAAATGCCGAAACCGAAGCTGCAGCGAAACTGATGCGCCAATTGGAATGGCTGATGCAGTATGAAGAGGCCAAGCGTTGCGTAAGCGAAGGCGAAGAATTGTTGCAGAATGCCACGAAAGCCTGTATGGAAACACGGGCCGACGAACTTACGCTCGAACGATACGATGCCCTGGTGGGTATGCAGCCCCTTTACCAGGAAATTACCCTGCGCCGCATGGATGTGGAGCAGATCAAGGGCGAAGAAAATGCCAATCTAAGCCGCATAGAGTTATTGTGTAAAAATTTGGAACGCCTGGCCGCCCAGCTCGATATGGCTAAAGAGCGTACTGCCGATGCCGAGCGCCGCCAGGCTTCGCGTTTACCGGTTATCAGCAGGGGCTATGCGCTCACCGGTGAAATCAATGTTGCTGCCGGACAACTCAAGCGGCAGGAAGAACAGCTCCTTTTGGCCCAGCGTACGCTGGAAAGCCGCCAGAACATACTCCGTTCAAAGCAGGAAATGCTAGCAAAGGTAGCTTCCGAAATCGACAGCCGCCAACTCCGCAAGCAGAGCCTATCGGTGCATCGCGTAATGTTCGAAAAGTTCGACCTCATAAAGGATAAACTTTCGCTTTTTCATACCGAGACACACCGCAATGTCGAAAGCCATAAAAAGCAGCAAACACTGCAAAAGCGCAAGGTTGAACTTAAACAGCAGGGGGAGCGTGCCGAAATGGAGCAGCACGACCATCAGGCCAAGCTCAATGCGCTCAAAAGTGAACTCTTGATACACCGTCAGGCTAATCAAGGACGCGATTCGGCCAAACTGCAAAAAGCCGCAGCCGAAAACCGTAGCCGACTCACGGCTTTGCAGCGTGCAGCCATGCTTTGGCAACATATTTCGGAAGGATATGCTCGCATATCCGAGAAGCGGGCTACACAAAAGCGCGAGGCTACCGAATTGGCTCAGTTACAACAGCAACTCAGTCGTCTCGAGGCTGATATTCTGGTGGCCGACGAAGCTTACAACCGCATAGCTACGGCTTATACCCTGAGCCAGTCGGAAAACATTACCAAGCTGCGCAAGCAACTCAAGGAGGGTACAGCTTGTCCGGTATGTGGAGCCACGCACCATCCTTACCACACCGAAACCGAGCGCGAACTGGGCGAATTGCTGACCAACCTCGACAAGGAATACCGTGAGATGCAGGAGTCGTTGCTGGCCAAACGCAGTCAGTTGGCAGCGCTCCGCGAAAAAATTGCAGCCGATGCGGCCCGCATTGAGGCAGGCGAGCAGGCTCTTACCGACCTTGAAGCCAGACAGCAGGCTGACATCAAGGAGTGGGGACTCTTTGCCTATCTCGATAACTCCTTTGCCGATTGTACGCCCACAGCCAACCGCGAAGCGCGTGCCATGATGATTCAGCTGCTAATTGACAGTACTACGCGTGCAGCCGACGAGGCCGACTACGAACTCGATGACTTTAATATACACCAGCAGCACATTAATCGTTTGAACGAGGAAATAGCTGCGCTCGATATTAAAATGGCCGACAACCACACCTATTTGGACAAAATACGCACGGAGATGCGTGTGGCTGTAGTGTCGTCCGATGAGTTACAGCAAACCATTAACCTTTCGGACAAGGCTTGCTCTGAACTTTATACCGACCTTGACGAGATGATTACCCTTTCGGGATGGTTTACCGACTGGAAAAACAATGCCGATTCGCTCCGCATGCGTCTTTCAGACCTACACAACGATTGGAACATGACTTGTATGGCACTCGAGGAGAACCAGCGGGCTGTAGACTTGCTACACGAGGAGATAAAGGGGGCACAGGCCAATGTTGATGAGGCACAGCGCGTAGTAGTGGTGAGCCGTGAAGGGCGAGATGCCTCGCGCGAAGACCTGGAGCGCAAGTACGAGGAAATGCGCCACCTCTTTGGTGCTGAAACTCCTCAGCAAGAAGCCGAAAAACTGCAGAATGCTGTGAATGAAGCCCGAATGGCAGAACAAACGCTGTATCGGGAATACGAGGCAGAGCGCGGCCAGATCAAACAGCTTGAGGGCATACGCGAAAACTTGCTCAACTGCCGTCAAAACAACCAGCAGCTGTTGCAGGAAAAGCAGCAGCAACTCGACTTGCTCATATTGCGTTTTAACGGAGCACATTCGCCCGTGCAGTTTTCAGAACTCGATATGCTCTTTTCGGATGTACGCGACTGGAAAGCCCTGCGGCGCAAGTTGGACGAGCAGAAGGAACAGCGCATTGTGGCCAGTAACCGTTTGGAACAGAGCCGTAAGGCATTGCTCCGCTTGCAGGCATCAACCAGCCGGCCGGAGGATGGCGACCAGGTGTCGGTTGACGAACTGCGGGCAAAACTCGACGAACACCAGCAGCGTGTGGCCAAAATTGACGAGCAACTGAACCTTTCGGTTGCGCGCATCCATTCGCACGAAAACTGTGAGCGGCGCGTAGAACTGCTGAGTACACAACTGGATGCTGCCGTGGCCGATTATAAGGAGTGGGAACGCTTGAACATGCTTTTGGGGTCGGCAGACGGTCAGCGCTTTCGCAATCTGGCCCAAGCCTATATACTTCAAAGTTTGGTGGCTTGTGCCAACCGTCATTTGCAACAAATTGCGCCCCGTTATGGGTTGTGTGTACAGCAGGGTTCGCTGAGCATAGAGGTTGTTGATGGCGATTGCTTCGATTTGCATCGTTCAATCACCACCCTTTCGAGTGGCGAGAACTTTGTGGTAAGCCTGGCATTGGCTTTGGCATTGGCTTCGTTGCTGGACAATGATGCTGCTTCAGAGTCGTTGTTCATAGCTGATATTCCGGTTAATTGGGACGATACCTCGTACAGCCTTGTGATGCAAGCTCTTTGTAACCTGGAGCAGACACCCGGAAGAAAGGTAGGAGTTATTTGTTCGGCTACGCAGACGGGCGCTCAACTTTCGCCACAGATTTGTGTATGCAGGGAGTCGGGCAGTAACCATTGCGTTGTACGCATAGGTTAAGCCGGCTGCCAATCCTGTTTTTTAGCAGCAGTCAACGGCCCGGACAACCTTGCCTATGCGGGGATGTCCGGGCCGTTGTTTAAGAACTTTGTTGGGATGAGGCTTTGGCTTGAGAACTTTGTAAGTATGAACAGGGCGAATGCCTTGTAGCAAGGCAGCGGCAGGAAAAGTGAGTTGAATAGCTATATGCTGCAAGAGTTAGGTGTGCTTGCAGGTAAAAAGGGTGTGCACTGCAGGTATGAAAGGGCGTAGTGCGCATAGATAAAGCCCCCAGGCGAGTAGCATACAAGTCGGAATTTAAAGACAGGTGTAGAACTTTTTACACCAGGTGTTTATTTTTCAGCACGCGTGTCCGGAAAAAGCGTTTAAGCAGAGTGGGGCAGTATATATGTATTAACCCAAGGGCCGGCTTGCAATTGCAAGCCGGCCCTTGGGTTTGTTTAAATGTTTGGTACAGGGAAATGCATCATTTTGCATCATAGCAAAACAGCCCCAAGCGTATGGCACCACTTAGAGTGTGTCCTTTCAAGACATAGGGGCATACCTGTTGGCCACAACCAAAGTCATTCAGCAACATTTGCTCATGGCAGGCCGCTTATACGCAATCAGTGTTTTTTCCAAAAACGCGCCGTGATGTTTTCGAGTTGGCCTTGCGGTGTAACGCGGTACAAGCGTTGGTTGGTGTCGGGCGAGTTGAGCGGTCCGAGCGATGCAATGTATGGGCCCAGTTTGAGGTAGTCGAGAGCGCTGAGCAGCATGTCGGCCGAGGGTTCCCAAGTGCGTCCCGAGTACCATCCGGTATGTAGTTTATTTTGGTAGTGCTCCTTGACGAAAGCCAGCATATCGAGCACGCTTGCCGGGTCGTTGTCGCCCCCCATCAGTGCTACACAGGTAATGTTATCCTTGTAAGAGTCGATGAGTGCTGTGAGCCTTTCGCGTGTCAATAGCTCGCCGCAGTCGCCCCGCAGGTGAGCACTGTGGCACCCCACGCAGCCATTGGGGCAGAGCGAGAGGTTGATGGCCAGTGTCACCTCGTCGGGAAACTCTTGGAACACGATGTCGTAATTTACATATTTCAGCATGTAGGCAAGGGTTTAGGCATTAACCTTTTGGTAGTAGCGGTGAGCAGCCTCCTTTTGACGATCGAGCGAGAAGTTCGACACACGTTTCAAGTATCCAATAATGCGCGTCAGGTAGTCGATGTCGGTAGAATGGCATACAGGGCACTCCTTGAGGTGGTGCTTGTCGATGTGTCCGCACTGGTTGCAAAGCGTATTGGGGATGTTAAAGGTAAAGTAGTTGCATCCCTCTTTGGCAGCCACGCGCAGCAACTGACGGTATTGTGCAGCCGAAAGGTGTTCGTCGAGGTTCATGTGAAGTGCCGATCCCCCCGTCAGATGTTCGATGTAGCGGCGTCCGTGCAGGCGGAACTTTTCGATGATGTCGGTTTGCGTATCCTCAACTACGTAGAAGTATGAGTTGTAGCAGTCGCGCGGCACATAGTATCCGTCTTCGCGGTCCCAGCGTGCGTGTTTTACACCCACGTTTTCGGCCGGTATCATTTCGCAGTTAAACATGAGGTCTTTGCTGCGGTACTTGTGGTTGTAGTTTTCAATAAGGCCGAGAATGCCACTTACAAACTGCTCGTATTCGGTATTGTCGGAGATGGTGATTCCCATGCTTTCGGCAGCTTCGACCATTCCGTTCACACCGATGGTCAGATACTGGCGTTTGAGGGTGATGTAGCCGGCATCGAAAAGAGGCAGCATACCTTTTGCCATCAATTCGCGCAGGTTTTCGTCGTAGGCAATTTGTACCTTGTGCATGAGGTCGATAATGTCCTCCAGGAATTCAAGGTAGGGGCGTCCTTCGCGGGTAGCTTGCTGGATGCAGCGGTTAAGGTTAATGGTCAGTACCGATTTCGATCCGGTCGATACTCCTCCTGCACCGAGCGTATAGCTGAAGCCGTTGTCTTGAATTTCGTTGCGCAGACGGCAGCATGATGCTAACGAATCGGCATTATCGCTCATATAGGTAAAGAAGCTGTGGCCCTCGGCATACATCTGTGCCGTAAAGTCGCCATATTCCAGGTCGAGCACTTCGCCGTCTTTCGACAGGAGAGCCATTGTTTCGACCGGGAAGGTGAGCACGGCTTTGGTGCGTTCGTGGTTGAACCAGCGCATAAAGCGGCGTTGCAACCAATCGAGAGCAGGCCAGTAGGGGGCTGTGCCATCGGGGAAGCGGAAGTCGCCAAAGATGCTTTCAAAATAAAATTTGTCGTAGTACGAGATGTTCCAGAATACCGACTGGAAGTTGCGTGCTCCGGTGGGTTGGTTTATAGAGTAGACAATCTGCTCAAAGCAGTCGGTTATGACCTTGTCGATGGTGCGCTGGCGTACTGAGAGGTCGACCACGCGGTCGGCGTGCAAGTAGTAGTCGTTACCATATTCCTTGCAAATAAAGTAGCTCATGTACATAAGGAATTCTGGTGTGGCACAAGCGCCCGAAAGCATGGACGAAACGATAAATACCATGTTTACAAAACCACCGCAGAACGACTTGAGGTTGGTGGGAGCTGTAGAGTTTCCGCCAATGTCCTTGGTGCCGTTCAGCAGCCAGGGATACATGGTAATCGATGCGCAATAGTTGGCCAGTGAGGTTTCGTCGTTCTTATAAATATAGTGGTTGTTGAGCAGGTAAAGGTAGCGGTCGGCCAGTTCCTTGCCATAGAGCGTTTTGATGCGGTCGCAGAGCAGGCGACGATTGAGGCGGATAAAGCCTTGCTTGGGAAGTTCGCCGATGAGTGTGGCAATGTTTTTGTTTTCCACGTTGGCATTGGCATCGTACTTCGAACCGGTGGCGGGGTTAGCCGAGTTGCAGTAGTTGATGAGAAAGCGGAGTTTGTCGGCAGTCTCGCGGTCGGTTTCGTGCTGTTTACGGTAGAGCATAAAAGCCTTGGCCACTTGGTAGTGCTGTTCGGCCATCAGTGCTACCTCCACCTGGTTTTGGATATCTTCAACACTCATTCCGTTGCAAAAGCGCAGACGCTGGATGATGCGGTTAAGGCTGTCGGCATCGAGTTGCTGCTTTTGTGACTGGAAAGCCTTGAGAAGGGCCGTTCGGATTTTCTCAACAGAGAAGCGCTCGGTTGAGCCGTCGCGCTTGGTTATGATAAAGTTATCTGTGCACATAGCGTAGTGGATAGATATATATACTGTGAATGCAAGGCAAGGCTTGCGTTGTTCGCATAGGGGCGCACCAAAGAGTCCGGCTTGAGGGCCGAAGTAGAATTGTAGTGTAAAAAATGTTCGTTTTGGGAAAACTTTTTGGACTTAATGGAAATAAAAGTTTTCCGTTTTGGCCAACTTTAGTTGCGATGGCGCATTGCTTCGTCCATTACCCGGGAGCGCAGCAACGAGGAGTGCATAAGGCAGGTATTCTGGCTTGCTCTACTTAATCGCCTTCCCAAGTTGGTTGCGTAAACTCAGTGGTTTTCAACGGATTAAGCACTAAAGAACTTACAGCAGCGGGTACTGCGGCCGACTTGCACGGCCTTCCCTCTTGGCGGCATTTTATAGGCTGCCGAACCATAAATGCGCAGCAAAGATACGGCAAGGTTTGGAAAGTGCAAAGGCAGCGAACGTATTTTTTGTGAAAAAGAAAAAGTGTAGCTGTCTAACTTTAAGTTTTGCAATCCAGGGCTATTCATTAGGGCTAAAACGTGTTTTGCTGGCCCATCGGCTGATGGGTTTGAGTGGTTATGTTAACGTCCTGTTTTTGCCTCTGGAATGTTTTGCTGACACCCCAAAACTAAATATCGAAGCTAAGCGCGTGTGGGTGCTTGGCTAACCCCTGTGTAAGATATACAGCCTAAAACGTAAAACTTTCGGCGTTTCGTTTTGCTCTTCTCGTTGCTTGCAGTATTTTTGCACTGACTTTGTGTTATTTACAGCAATATATTCAAAGAAGAAATGGAGTATAAATTCAGAGAGATTGAGCAGAAGTGGCAGCAAACCTGGGCCACCGAAAAGACATATCATGTGGAAATTGATGAGAGCAAGCCCAAATTCTATGTTCTCAACATGTTTCCCTATCCCTCAGGTGCAGGTTTGCACGTGGGCCACCCGTTGGGCTATATTGCATCCGACATCTATGCACGCTACAAGCGTTCAAAGGGATACAATGTGCTCAATCCGATGGGATATGATGCCTACGGCCTTCCGGCAGAGCAATATGCTATTCAGACCGGACAGCATCCGGCTGTAACAACCGTCAAAAACATAGCCCGCTACCGCGAGCAACTCGATAAAATAGGTTTTAGCTTTGACTGGGACCGCGAGGTGCGTACCTGCGACCCCTCCTATTATCACTGGACCCAGTGGGCCTTTGTGCAGATGTTTGAATCATGCTATAATTTGGCCGAACAGAAGGCACAGCCCATCAGTAGCTTGGTGGCCCACCTTGAAAAGCAGGGTACCGAAGGATTACAGGTGGCCCAAAGCGAAGATATCCACCTTACCGCCTCAGAGTGGAACGCCATGAGCGAAGCTGAACAGCAGCAGGTACTTATGAACTACCGTATAGCCTATCTGGGCGAAACGATGGTTAACTGGTGTCCGAAACTCGGTACCGTATTGGCCAACGATGAGGTGGTTGACGGTGTGAGTGAGCGTGGCGGATACCCCGTTGTGCAGAAAAAAATGAAACAATGGTGTCTGCGTGTGTCGGCTTATGCACAGCGTTTGCTCGAAGGGCTCGAAACAATAGACTGGTCCGACTCTATTAAAGAGACGCAACGCAACTGGATTGGTCGCTCAGAAGGTACCGAGATGGAATTTGCCGTTAAAGACTCAGACGCGAAGTTTACCATCTTTACAACCCGTGCCGATACAATCTTTGGCGTAACCTTTATGGTACTGGCTCCCGAGAGCGAATTGGTGGCACAACTTACAACCCCCGAGCAGCGCGAAGCCGTAGAAGCCTATCTCGAAGCAACTAAAAAACGCACAGAGCGTGAACGCATGGCCGACCGCCGTGTTACCGGTGTGTTTAGCGGTTCGTATGCCGTGAATCCGTTTACTGGCGATGCTATTCCGGTATGGATTAGCGACTATGTGTTGGCAGGATATGGCACCGGAGCCATTATGGCCGTGCCCGCACACGACTCGCGCGACTATGCCTTTGCCCGTCATTTTAACCTCCCGGTGGTTCCTCTTATTGAGGGTGCCGATGTGAGCGAGGAGAGCTTTGATGCTAAAGAAGGCATTGTGCAAAATTCGCCCGCTGCGGGTAAAACGAGTCTGCAGGGCTTTACCCTTAATGGATTGACTGTAAAAGAGGCCATCGCAGCAACCAAGAAATTTGTGACAGAAAATGGGTTGGGACGTGTAAAGGTGAATTACCGCTTGCGCGATGCTATCTTCTCGCGTCAGCGCTATTGGGGCGAACCCTTCCCTGTATATTATAAGGAAGGAATGCCTTATATGGTTCCGACATCCTGTTTGCCGCTCGAATTGCCCGAGGTAACTAAATTCTTGCCGACCGAAAGCGGTGAACCGCCACTCGGCAATGCCACACGCTGGGCCTGGGATACCGAAAATAACTGCGTGACCGACAATAGTCGCATCGACCAGGTAAAGGTATTCCCCCTTGAACTCTCTACGATGCCTGGTTTTGCCGGATCGTCAGCTTACTACTTGCGTTACATGGATCCGCACAATGAACAGACTCTTGTAGGAAACGAGGCAGGCAACTACTGGCAGCATGTTGACCTTTACATTGGAGGTTCAGAGCATGCAACCGGACACCTTATATATAGCCGTTTCTGGAACAAGTTCCTCTTTGACTTAGGCGTATCGTGCCAGGATGAACCTTATCGCAAGCTGGTAAACCAGGGCATGATACAGGGCCGTTCTAACTTTGTATACCGCATTAAAGATAGCAATACCTTTGTAAGTCTTGGACTAAAGGACGATTACGAGGTAACGCCGATTCATGTAGACGTAAACATGGTGCAGAACGATGTGCTCGATGTTGAGGCTTTCCGTGCCTGGCGTCCGGAATTTGCCGATGCTGAGTTCTTGTTTGAAGATGGTAAATACATTTGTGGCTGGGCTATCGAAAAGATGTCGAAGTCGATGTACAACGTAGTAAATCCCGACATGATTGTCGAGAAGTTTGGTGCCGATACCCTCCGTTTGTACGAAATGTTCCTTGGTCCTATCAGCCAGAGCAAGCCTTGGGATTCAAATGGTATAGACGGCTGCTTCCGTTTTCTGCGTAAAACGTGGAATCTCTTCTACCCCAAGAATGGCGAATGGGCAGTGACTGATGCCGAGCCAACTAAGGAAAACCTCAAAACTCTTCATAAACTCATCAAGAAGGTAAGTGAGGATATCGAGGAATTCTCTTATAACACCTCAGTTCCCGCATTCATGATAGCTGTAGGCGAGTTGGCACAGCAAAAATGCGTAAGTCGCTCAATCCTTGAGCAATTGGTAGTATTGCTGGCTCCATTTACTCCCCATATCTGCGAGGAATTATGGCATAACTTAGGACACGAAACCACAGTGTGCGATGCACCTTGGCCTGTATTCAATGAAGATTATCTTAAAGAGTCAAGCCAAACCTTGAGCGTTTCGTTTAATGGTAAAACACGCTTCACGCTCGACTTTGCAGCCGATGCAACTAAGGAAGCAATCCAAGAGGCAACCTTAGCATCAGAACAGGCACAAAAGTATCTGGAAGGCAAGCAGGTAGTCAAGGTGATTGTGGTGCCGGGACGAATCGTAAATATTGTAGTGAAGTAAATTCTGTAGTCACAACGTATAAAAGAAATCTCTAAACTTCATGTCTACGAAATTCAAAATCTCTGCCATGCAGGATGTCCGCGATTATGTGACCATCACCATCGGCCTCCTGTTGTTTACCATCGGCTTTACTTGTTTCCAGCTTCCCTATGAAATGCCTACGGGAGCTTTGGCCGGTGTGGGTGCTGTAGTGTTCTATGGCTTTGGGTTCCCGGCCGAGAACACAGTGCTTATAGTCAATGCCGCACTGCTTATCGTCGCGGTGCGTGTATTGGGCTTACGCTTTTGCATTAAAACCATTTATGCGGTGATAGCCCTGACTTTTGTCATGAGGTTTGTACGCGAAGGTATGATTAACTTGAATGAGATTCATCCCGAATGGTTTGCAGGAAAGAACCCCAAGAGCAATCTGCCAATAGTAGTCGATAATATGCTGTTGTCCTGCATTTTAGGTGCATCACTCAATGGTATAGGTATTGGTGTAGTGCTTTTGAGCAACGGTTCAACAGGTGGTACCGATATTATTGCTTCAATAATCAATAAGTACAAGGATATTACACTGGGTCAGATGCTGATGCTTTGCGATGTGGTGATTATTACGTCGAATGCTCTTCTGCCTGATGCTACTACAGAGAAACTGCTCTATGGCTACTGTACCCTGGTTATTACCAATCTGCTTGTTGACTATGTGGTAGACAGTGGACGCCAGTCGGTTCAGTTCTTCATTTTTTCGCGGAAGTACGAAGAGATTGCCGAAGCTATCAGTGCTACGCATAGAGGTGTAACCGTGCTCGACGGACAAGGATGGTACACACGCGAGGCGCGCAAGGTGCTGGTAGTTATGGCCAAGAAGCGTGAGAGCACCAATATCTTCCGTATTATTCAAGGCATTGATCCTGCTGCATTTGTTTCGCAGTCAAAGGTAATCGGTGTTTTTGGCGAAGGATTTGACCGCATTAAAGTCAAAGCCGAAAAAAAATAAGCAGGCTTTGCTCATACCAACAGCCTCTGCCGATGCAGGGAGCCCCCTCCCGGCATCAGCAGAAGCTGTTGTTGTTTATTACCTCTTGATATAATCTTTTTATGAAATTAGTATTTGCAACTAATAACGCCCATAAACTTTCTGAAATAAAAGCCATATTTGGCAACAGCGTCGAAATACTGAGTTTGGCAGACATTCATTGCTATGATGATATTCCTGAAACAGCCGATACGCTCGAAGGTAACGCTCTTATTAAAGCACGCTGGATAAAGGAGCGTTTTGGCTTGGATTGCTTTGCAGATGATACGGGGCTCGAAGTGCAGGCTTTGGAAGGAAGGCCCGGTGTACATACAGCGCGTTATGCATTTCCCGACCGACACGATTCCGAAGCCAATACTCAAAAACTATTGGCCGAACTGCAGGATAGCACTGACCGAAGTGCTCGTTTCCGTACGGTGATTGCGTTGATACTCCAGGGCGAAGAACATCTCTTTGAAGGAGTTGTATGTGGCGAAATTGCACCTGAAAAGCGTGGAACTGAGGGATTCGGCTACGACCCTGTATTTATTCCCGAAGATACCGGAAAAACCTTTGCAGAGTTAGGAGTTGACGTAAAAAATAACATTTCGCATCGTGCCCGGGCCGTGCAGCAGTTAGTGGCATACCTAAAAGCACATGCCCAATAATTAAGGAAATAGTATCCATGAGCCTGACTGTAGTAGCCTTAGGAGGCTTATGCAATCGTTTGCGTGCCTTTCTGTCTGCCAAATACCTGTCTGTACAGACGGGCATACCTGTTGTAGTGCAGTGGGAAAGCACTGCCGAGTGCAGGGCCTGTTTTAATGATTTATTTATAGCAGAAGAGGCTCCGTCTTTTATGGTGACAGGGCGCCCTTGGTGGAATGTGCCTGCTCGCAAGCGTAACCTATATATTCCGGCTTTGATTCGCAAGTTGGCCGGATATCGTTTGCAGCACAACTGCTACGAACCTCGTCAGGGCCAATCCTTACCCGTTGAGGCCTGGAGGTACGGTAAGCATTATTTGTCAACAGGTTCTGCCTTTTACCCCTATCCCGAAGAGATGGTAAGGCGGCTCCAGTTGCAGCCCGAACTAAGAGCTGAGGTAGAGGAACTTTGCAGTAAATATGCTCCTTATACAGTAGGAGTGCACATACGTCGTACCGACAACGCCTTGGCTATTAGTCACAGTCCGTTACACGCCTTTAAGCAAGCTATTGAGGCAGAAATTGAGGCTCATCCTGCGGTACGTTTCTTTTTGGCTACCGACGACGAGCAGTTAAAGCAACAAATGCAAGCCGATTATCCCAGCCGTTTTATTGTACAGAAAACCCAAGTAAGGCGCGATACCCTACAAGGCATACGTGAGGCAGTTATCGATCTTTATTGCTTAGCTGCAACCAGCAAATTATTTGGGAGCTATTGGTCCTCGTTTACCGACACGGCGGCTGAATTGGGACAGATTCCTGTGCAGATAGTCAAAGCATAAATGCAGCGATATAAGTGAAGGGGCTGATAAGGGCATTCGGTTGTAATTGCCTGCTTGTTTGAGTATTGAACTCTGCCAGTCCTTCATTACTCCCTCAGTTTATACTCTCTAAAACATTCTAACATGAAACGAATTTGGCTTTTGCTCATATTAATGGTCTGTACCCTGTGTTCCTGGGGTACTCCTGCCGATAATAGTTTGTGGACCATGCACCTTTCCTATCAAGTTGCTTCAAAAACTTTAGGGGTAGGGTCAACAACTTATGTACTTTTCGAGGGTAACCTGTTAGCTTACGATGCACAAGACCAAAGTGTGCGTACCTTCGACCGCTTAACCGGTCTTTCAGATAAGGGGATAAGCTATATGGGGTGGTCGGATACGCAAAAGTGCCTTGTACTTCTTTATCAAAATCGTAATATCGACCTTCTTTACGAGAATGGAGAAGTGGTAAATATCCCTCAAATAAAAAACTATACCGAACATACGCTAACGCTCACTAATCTTAGTGTAAACGGAGATTGGGTTGTAATCTCGGCTACCGACGGCGTGGTTGTACTTAACTTAAAGCGTGCCGAGGTAAAGGGGTATTACAGATTAGGTCAACTTGTGAAGGATGCTGCTGTAATCGAAAACACTGTTTTTGCCAGTTTGAGCAGTGTTTGTGTCCAAGGTCGATTAACTGACAACTTGTACGATGGTTCGCAGTGGAAAACTGCTTTCGATTTCAGTGTAGAAGATATTGTGCCGGCAGGAGGTGGTGCTTATTTGGCCGTGCCTCATGTTGCAGGCAAAACCGAATCTTACTCCGGAATTTCTTATGTCAAATTACAGTCTGATGGCAGCCTGGCTATTCGGCAGGTTTCGCCCGTACTCGTAAGTCGTGGATGGAATAGTAATGGGCGCTTTATGTTTGCAGGCAGTGGGCATTTTATAGCAGTAACTGCCGACGAACCCTTTAAAGAAGCTCACCGCGTAGCATTGGCAAGCCAGCCGGTATCGGCAAGTTATGCTTCAGATGGTACCTATTGGTTAGTATATTCAAATGGTAAGATTGTCGGAAATAAAATTTCAGAAAATGGTCAGTTTGCCGAAACTGATGGTAAAATAGGAGGGTTTGGTCCTTTACATGATTTATGTTATAAGTTGCAGTACGTGGGCGAAAGGCTTTTAGTAGCAGGCGGACGCTTTGACAATGCAGGAAAGCAGTTTGCACCCACGGCTATGGCCTATGAAAATGGTGAGTGGAAAGCCTTTCAGTACGATGGATTCGAACTGAACGACCACGCATTGTATCGCAACGTTATGTCCATAGCTCAAGATCCATCCGATGCATCACACCATTATGTTTCTTGTAGTTCTGGTTTGCTTGAGTTCCGCGATTTCAACTTCGTGCGCCATCTTAACGCCTCAAATTCGCCGATTGAACCTGCTAATGGTGCTTCGAGTCAGCACGAAAACTATACCATGGTAGATGCTTTAACCTACGATGCAGAAGGGAATTTATGGATGACAAATTATGAAACGAAGAATAATGTAAAAATGATAAAGCCCGACGATACTTGGGTGTTACCTTATATTCCTGAATTTACAGGAGTGCCTACTCCCGAGAAAATGCTGATCGATCGGGATGGCGTTATATGGGTAACATCGCGGCGTACCACCAGTCTGGGCGCTTCCGGACTCTTGGCTTTCGATTACGCCCAGAATCTTGATGATATAGCCAATGCATTGGCACAGTTCCGTTCTTCGGCAACAAATGGTGATGGAAAATCCTGCAACCTGGAGAGTATGAACGATATTTGTCAGGATTTGAATGGACAAATCTGGTTGGGCTGTGGCTCTGGGGTATATGCCATTACAAAACCGTCTGAATGGTTTTCTTCGTCTTTTATTATTTATCAGCCGAAAGTGCCGCGTAACGACGGAACAAACTATGCAGACTATTTGCTCACCAATGTGCCTGTTACGGCTATAGCCGTAGATGGGGGAAATCGTAAGTGGTTAGGAACACAGGAATCGGGCATTTATCTGGTATCACCCGATGGAACTGAAGTAATAGCGCATTACACCTACGAAAATTCGCCTTTGCTTTCAAACAACATCTTTTCGTTGGCTGTTAATCCGGCTACAGGCGAATTGATGATAGGCACAGATGTCGGCCTTTGTTCGCTGCAAACAGGTATAACTCCGCCGGTAAATACGTTGTCAAAGAGCAATATAAAGGTATATCCCAATCCCGTTCGCCCGGACTATATGGGCAATGTAACCATCACGGGCCTGACCGATGGTGCTGAGGTTAAGGTTGTAAGCACGGGTTCGCAGCTTGTAGCCCGTGGCAATGCTGTCGGGGGTACATTTATTTGGGATGTGCGTAATTCGGCTTCCGGTCGCAGAGTAGCACCTGGAGTATACTATCTACTCATTGCTACAGCCAATGGATCAGATAGCGTTGCAGCAAAGGTTGTGGTAATTTAATGCGCAATTGCTATAATTAGTAGCCACTCTTACTTGTGGGATGCAAACTCTTAAAATGCTTACGTTTGTAGTCAAATGCTTGGCTTTCAGACTCAAAAATGCTTTTTTTGAGCCCTTAAACCGAAAAAAACAGGACGAAAGTTTGTGCAACCGCTTCGCATATCCTAAATTTGCCACACCATTGCACTTAAAATTAAAGTGGCCAAGGCCACCTTCAAGCCAGGCGAACCTGGCAGGCAACAGAGGGTAGCCGTTATACAAAGAGTATTTACACCTAATATTATATTTATATGAACAAAACAGATATCATAAATGCTATAGCTGAAGCAGGTCTTACAAAGGCCGATTCAAAAAAGGCATTTGATGCTGCCGTAGATGCTATTTCTGAAGCCTTGAAAAAGGGCGACAAGGTAGCTATTCTTGGTTTTGGAACTTTTTCCATCAATGAGCGTCCCGCAAGAGAGGGTATAAATCCTAAGAGTAAGGAAAAAATCCAGATTCCTGCAAAGAAAGTCATTAAGTTCAAAGCTGGTGCTGAATTGGCTGAGGCTGTGCAGTAGCTTTTAATTTTTTGCCAATAACAAAGGCCCCGCAACTTCAAAAGTTCTAGAAGTTGCGGGGCCTTGTATTGTATAATAGCATCTGCATAGCATCTTGCGCTGCTTCCATGCAATTACAAAAACTTTTTCTCTTGATAAGAAGCAAAGGCTTTAGTTGATTAATAATTCAGCTAACGCCTATATATATAAGAATATGGGGTAGATGGGATGAATACGTTACGTTGGTGCCGACATTCTAACTGCTGCTGGCTACAATTGTATTATTTGTAGCAACTCGTAAAAAAATCAGGAAGGAAACGTACATGTTTCCTTCCTGATAATTCTTTTTTTATCAATACTGAATTTATTTGCCGGTCAAACGGAGGTTCTTGTTCCATTTAACTGCAGGCAATTTACCTTCCTGCGAAAGCGTTTTGAGCACCGTCGAACGAGTTTTGAGAGTTGACGATGTGGTAGCGTTCGGAGCATAAGGTATAGCTACAGTGTTCTTGGCGTTAGGCGTGAATTCTACTTTGTTCATGCTGCCCCATTTTTCTTCATTGTTCAAACCGGCAGCAAGTGCAACGGCTGCTACACCCGGATTAATTTGATATTCGTTTTCAAAAGTTTCGTACTGCCACCAGTTAGCCATGTTGGGTTCGGGAGCTTCTTGCTTCACAATTTCTTCCCAATAAGCGGGGTCTTCGTCATATTGCGACTTCAAGGTAACTACGGTGCGATACTTCTTGGTTTGGTCATTAGGCACGTAAACAATGGTTTGGCCATAAAGTTGCTGGCCGTCCCAGTCCGAAAGTTTATAGTCACCAAGTTGAATTTCAACCTTGGCTTCACCGCTGCCGCCGTGTGTAAGTGTGCGCAGGTTGTAGATTTGATGGTCGGCATTGACGCCATATTTGTCCCAGGCCAGGATGTAAACTTCCTGCTCTTCGCCCGGTTGCATGTTTTTCCACGTAAAGTTACCTTCTTTGTCGAATTTCTTGCCCCAGCCTTTTACCATATCGCCAATATTGGCAAATCCAAACATCGGAGCCATTTGCTTGTATTGTTCTTCAAGTATGCCCTTTTTGTCTGCAAGTACGGCGTAGCCTGCTACATCTGCACTGGGAGTAAACTTCAACGTATATTCAAATTTCTGAACGTCAACCTCAGTTACCTTAACAGTGGGGTCGCCGGTAAATTTAGGCTTGTAGGTCGTAAATTCTGCACGCGATACACCACACAAGGTGTAGTATTGGTCAATACCTACAGTAAAGGCTACATAGTCTGTACCGGGCTTCAAATCGGTTGTCTGAATTTCACCGGCAGTAAAGTCTTGCTGATAAATTTCTCCGGTGTTCTTATCTACATAGTTGGCAATTGCTACATCACTCGTAAGCATGTTGGCAACTGTTGCGGGTACTACAGCAAACTTAAATGCCGGGCAATCCGAGGTACGCGTAACGGTAAATTTAATTTTATCTTCGTTTACTTCGAGCACTTTGATGTCTGCTTGAACCTTGCCTTCAATCCGGCGGAACATTACACTGTCAATGTGTTCGGCCAAATAGCCTTTTACATTGTTTGCCTTGTCGTAAATAACCAAACGCTCTTGGCTTTCCTGGGCAAAGAGGCTGCTTCCCATCATCAGCCCCAAACAGAGGGTAAGAATTTTCTTCATAGGGATATTTTTATAGAGTTTTGTTTTGGTATTTCTGAGTATTTGGTGTTTGTACCTATATAGATGAAGCATGAACCTCTTTAAGGAGCTAGGCAAGTGCTTGAATTGATTTATAGGCCATATATTGCAGCTACATCATCAGATAAGCAGCATTTTACACCTTTGATGCTCGCAAAGGTAAATATATAAATCGAAAAAAATAGCTTTTCTCTAAAAAAATATACCGCATGGTTCCTTTTTGTGTAAATGGCAAACTTTTTGCCCAAGTATCTTGGGGGTACTTTTTCGGTGTTATCCTATTTATATATAAGGGTCTGCTGTGTCAGTAGACTTATTTGTAAATATACAGTTGGCTAGGCTATAATCATGGGTACTTGATGTTTCGTTGATTTTTATTCTCTTGCATCCGTTTTTGACTTTCTTGTTGCAGTTGGCGCAGATTAAAAGTTCCGTGTTTTAGGGTTAAATAATTGGTGATCTTGATA
>CALCVT010000058.1 GCA_937906495.1 uncultured Prevotella sp. | reverse complement strand
GTATGTACTATCTTTGGCTAGGACTGGGATTCCACGGAAGTTTTAAACTGCGCCAGATTTTCCTGTCAAAGGGATGTATAAAAACATGGTAGACAATAAAAAGATAACTTTCATAGCATTGCGTTTTTTGATTAGATTTAGCAGAAGTATGGAAGGTGGGTTGACCTTTGTAACAACTATCATGTTACAGCAAGGCGTAAGCTACAATAGCTGATCTGAAAGCCTACAGAACCTTAGCACCCATGGCAAATATACAAGTTTATCACAATATGTCAATAAATCCATCAAGAAAAAAAAAAAAACGCACAATGCAGTTTAAACATATAGCAAAAAGGTAGAAAATACTGATACCGACATCTACTTCAAACCTTTATCCAACAAAGATTTTGACATAATTGACCTACATCCAGGTCCTTCATTTTTTGTTTATTATCGAGCTATATGCATTCAATCTATAAGAACTCCACTAACAGCCATAAAAAATTATTTTGTACTTTTGCAGGCATCCCCAAACAACTAATCTGATGAACCAGCCAACCCGCACCTTTATCAAGCCTCTACTACTGTTTTCTACCTGGCTTTTAACCGGTAGCCACGCTCAAGCACAGCTTGACTCTTTGGTATACGGAGTCAAAGCCATACAACTGCATGCTGAGAACAAAGGAGAACTGCGCGCCAACATTGAGGCGATGGCCTTTGTGCGCGACAACGAGTACAAAAGCAAACTTGTTAAAGGATATACGCTGCCGGGCATTTGGTTAGACCCTACCCTTTCATACCAACCTCTGCGCAACCTTCAGGTAGAACTGGGCGTACACATGCTTCACTTTTGGGGAGCTAACAAATACCCCAACTTCAACTATAGCAAACTTGCCTCGTGGAAAGGTAAAAACACACAGGACGGCTTTCACTGCGTGCCGATATTCAGAGCACAGATGCAGTTAACTAACAATTTAAATGTCATTCTCGGAACACTTCACGGCAAAACTAACCACGGCCTCATCGAACCGCTTTACAACGAAGAGTTAAACCTCAGTGCCGACCCCGAAACCGGCGTTCAGGTGATATGGGACTGCCAACCGGTTAAACTGGATGCTTGGGTAAATTGGGAAAGTTTTATTTTTGAAAACGACAAAAGGCAAGAATCATTCAGCTTTGGCCTTAGCACCCGTTTTCGTCCTTCGCGCCGCTCGGCCCGCACCCAATGGTACCTGCCCGTGCAGCTGCTGTTTCAGCACCGGGGAGGCGAAATTAACCACGAGTCGGAAGACCGCACCATCAAAACCTGGCTCAATGCTGCAGCCGGCGTGGGCGTTGACATTCCCTTCAATTCGCTCCTGCAGGCCGGACTGAACCTTGAGGCGCATGCTGCCTACTTTGCCCAACAGGCCGGCAACCTGCTGCCCTACGACAAGGGCTACGGCTTTTACGGAAAGGCCACTGCCCGGTTGTGGCGATGCCGCCTGTCGGTAGGCTACTGGTACTGCAAGGACTTTGTCAGCATTTTTGGCAATCCGCTGTTTGGTTCCATGAGCATCAGCAACCCGGGCCTCCTGCTCGACCGCCCGCACTCGCTCACGGCTCACCTTGAATATGCCCACGAATTGGGCAAGGGCTTTGCCTGGGGCATCCATGCCGACGTGCTCAACCAGTTTGGCACCAACTGCTACATGCCCGAAACCGGTTGGCAAAGCGAAAAGTCAACACTCAACTTTACAGCCGGCATCTGCTTGCGCATACATCCAAGTTTTCTTATCAAAAAATTCTGAGAAAAGCATGCAAAATGTTCTGAGGCGGATGTTCCCGACCATGGGAATATCCGCCTCAGTTTTTATTCAGTTCAAAACACGTTATTCAGCTTGTACCTCACCTTTGTCGGGCAGTTGTTTCCAACCCTCGCCATAAGCATCGTAAGCATCGGTTACTACCACAAAAGCTTTCGGGTCAGCTTGCTTAATTGTCATTTTAATGCCTGCCACTTCCTTATAGCTTACCACCAGAAATATCATTTCCTTGTCGGTTCCGGTATAAAGACCACTGCTCTTGATACAGGTAGCGGTGCGGTCAAGGTCTTTAAGAATATAGTCGTGCAAATCGTGCAGTTTTTTATCACTGATAACAAAGAGGAGTTTATCGTTCTTGGCACCATTGATTACACGAGCCAACACTCGTGAACAGATAAAGATACAGATTAACGAATAGAACGAAAGGTTCCACGAAGGCTGAGAACCATCGGTAGACTGCCCCAAGCCAAAGCCAATAACAACCAAACCAAAGGTAACGACCAAACCATCGACCATCAATATGGCATTCGAGAACTTGATGTGAGCAAACTTTTGCAGAATGAGTGCCACGATGTCGGTACCGCCCGTAGTGGCCTGGTTACGCACCACAATACCCTGCCCCACACCAATAACAGTAGAGCCGATAATCGTTGCCAGTATCAAGTGGTCGCTCATATTCATCGTTCCGCCACACAAAAGGGCTGGGTCGAGCGACTCAACGGCTGCTGCGTTAGGATAAGCCAACCAGGTGAGCGCATTCATGATAAAGGGGGTACTCAGCGCAGCGGCAATGGTGCGACCACCCAACTTGGAACCCAGCACCAGCACCGAAATGATGAGCAAGGGTATATCGAACATGTAACCAAAGGTTCCGACCTGGAACGAAGGGAACAAATTGTGCAACACGATACTTGCACCATACACACCTCCCGGCACAAGTTTGTAGGGATTGATGAAGAACACAAAGCCTGCAGCCATAATGGTACAGCCTAAAAAGATGTTCAACCACGAAAGGATGTTTTTCTTATTCATTGATTTAAGTATAAATATTTGCATACATGGGGCACACTTGCCCAGCTGCTGCCTCCGTACTGCCTGCGCCCCTAAGCGTTCGGCCCAAACATATCAAGGGTGTGCCACCCTCGCCTTCGGCATAGCATTGAGTGCAGAATTGCTACAGGTGGAAAGCCTTGCCAACCTTCTTTACACTCAATTTGCACACAAAAGTAAGCGAAACAAGCCTAATAAACAACTATTTTTTCGTAAAAGTTGAGAGATTTTTCGAAAACTCGCACAAAGTGTTCTGATTTTCGGGATACTCCAAAGTTTGAATGACAGGTGCTTCCAAACTCATTTGTTTTTTGTACTTTCGCACAGACTATACTACATCTCTATTAAAATGATTACAAATAACAACAACGAAGCTATCGCCCCGAAGGCCTTGGGTATGAACAATATTTACGATAACGTAAATACTTCGGTTGCTTCGGCTATCAAGCAGGACTTGATGGAACATTTTGGAAAAGGCCTTTACTACCGACTCAAAAACGGCGAAAAAGCAATCACTGCCGAACAGCAAGCTTACATTGCCGAGGTTTTTGCAAAACATGGTGTAACCAATCCGCCCGTTTACGACCAGATGACGTAAAAATACGGTTCCAGCATACATATTCAGGCTGCTCCCTCTTGGAGCAGCCTATTTTTATGCCCCTTTGATGCCTTGATTCTTTTCATCGGGGATGGCGTAAAAACAAAAAGGCATGTTGAATTTTTTAAAATAGAATGTCGAAACTTTTACATCACTCTCCTATATAACAGCTACTACCCCAAATAATGGCAACAATTATAAAATCATTTCCTACGCAATATAAAAATCCATTCTTCTATCAAATAAACACAACGTATCCCTTGAGATTTTTACAAATTAGTTATAAGTTTGCGGAAGTATTTACATGTTGACTTTTTAAAAACATATTAACGATGATAAAAAGGATAGAGCATCTTATAAATTTTATATTGTGGACTACATCCTTACTTGTTCTGTATAGTTGCAACCACGACCATGCCGTACAGGAACAACTGAATACGGCAGAGACGCTATTAGAAAACAAACCGGATTCGGCCCTTACCGTACTAAATGGTCTTACAAACTCAAGTATCCATGCAACAAAGGAAACAGCTGCCAGATATGCCTTGTTGAAATCCATGGCATTAGACAAATGCTTGATTGATACAACAACATTTGATGTACTTCAGCCTGCTCTTGACTACTATATCAAAAATGGTACCCCCGACGAGCAGCTTCGTACATATTATTATCAAGGGCGCATTTATCAAAACCGGGGAGATGACGACACTGCCATGCGCTCTTTTATGAATGCCTGCGATTTGAAGCAAGATGTAACCGATTCGTTGCTGCTGGCTCATACGTTGGTGGCACAGGGCACGCTATACCTCAAACAATACAAAATCAATGAGTTCGTTAAAAACAACATTGAAGCTGCAAAGTTATACGAAGCAATAGACAAACAATTTTTTGAAATCAAGAGCTACTCGAATGCGCTTGATGGCTACATTATGCAGAACAATCAAACGGCAGCCGACAGTCTTTTATCCATCTGCATTCCCTTGGTACAAAAGAATCCAGATGGTGAAGCAGTATTCTTCTCTTCAATACTTTCGTATACTGTAGAGTTTTGTTCATCCGATGCTATCAAAGCCTTTTTAGACAATTATCAAGACTTTGAACTAACCTGAGACGAAACAATCAATTTTGCTCAAGGCTACTCTAAAATTGGAGAATTCGACAAAGCATACTCGCTGCTTTCTGACATAACCCCTTCTGAATCTATTTTAGATTCCCTCAAATATGCTTCGGTGAAAATTGACATTTTAGCAAAGCAAGGTAAATATGAACAAGCACTGGATTTATATCGGAATTACTCTGCAATGCTTGGTCGCTACCAAAAGAATCTGCTTTCACAAGATTTACTATTCTCAGACAAAAGGCATCAACTTGAAATGAGTAACCTGATAGAGATTCATAAAAGAGACAGAATCATTGGAGGTACGCTGTGCAGTATCTTGGGATTGGTCATACTTGCCGGCTGGCTGTATTACCGCGCTTACCGTAGTAAATCCACACGCATCTTGACAGAGAAAGCAAATCTTACACTCAAACTTGAACAAGAAAACCTTCATAAAGAAAAAGAAAATGCGATACTTGAACGAAACAAAAAAATATTGGAAGCCGAAATTCTGGAGAAAGAAAAGAAACAGCTGGAGGCTGAACACCGCCTGCATGAATTGGAAACTAGCAATCTCAAATTAGAAATTGCCCAGTTGGAGAGCGAACACGAAAAATTTAAAAAGCTACAGAAAGACCTATTGGAACTGGCAACTCCTATCCAGCATGCCATAAAGGATAGGCTCGAACTACTCAACGGCTTATTAGCAAAAGAAATTTCGAATAATGAAAGCTACGCTAAGCCATATAGCAAATGGATTGAAACTATTCATAACGACAAAAAAAAGTTCATGGAGTCAACCCGTCTTGCATTCACAGCTTCACACCCCAAGTTTATGGACTATCTAAAAGAGCATGGACTGACGACCGATGAAATCAATTTTCTTTGTTTATACGCAATAGGTTTACGCAGAAAGGAAATTGGAGAGTATCTCCAGATTAAACGCCATTACATTACAAGTCATGAAATCCGCCAAAAACTTGGTATTGGCGAACATGATACGAATTTAGGTATTTACATCCGCAGACTGATAAAAAGTTTTGAATAGTTCGTCACTTGCCTATGCATTCTCCCTATCACCGTTCTTTTCGAAAGGACTGCGATTTATTTGACATAGTAAAAAGACCTTAGCATTAGGTTTATAAATCTTGCAACCTTTTCTCACCATTCTACATCAAGCAAGCTATCTCAATCCAG
>CALCVT010000057.1 GCA_937906495.1 uncultured Prevotella sp. | reverse complement strand
CAACTAAAGCCTTTTTTATATTTAGGAATATGGGGTAGATGGGATGAATACATTATTGGGGGCATGGTTATCTATCTGTAAACGCCTGGACAAATAAATGGTTCGTCCAGGCGTTGCTAAAAATGTAGCGATAAGTGCTTGGCAGATTAGAAGGCAATGGGCATTTTGCCCGTTTCCCTTTATTTCTGCAGTTCTTTTAATTGGCTATGCTGGTAGTAGTGTTTTAGAATTTCGCGATAGTTATATCCCTTGTCTGCCATAACTGCAGCACCTATTTGGCACATACCAACACCATGTCCCCAACCTGCACCATACAGTACAAACCGACCGGGTATTTGTGTTTGTGGATCAATATCATGGCGTTCTATGATGAAGGCTGAACTATAAAGGTGAGTCGGCGATAGTAATCGTCTGATTTCAAGTTCTTTGCCGATAATCAGTTGTCCATTTTCGCCAACAATACGTATCTTAACGAGTCGTCCACTGCTTCCGCGTTCAACGGGTTGCAAGTCTTTAATGGCTCCAAACGAATGATCTGTTCGCTTTTCAATTAATTCGCGGACTTCTTTTTGTGTGAGTTCTACGTGCCAACGATAGAAATTAGCTGTACTCAAGTCATAATCATTGAGCACTTGAGCTAACAGATGTTGATCGTTAGTTTGGCAGAACGATGGTGGAGCTTGGCGTATCCAACGCTCAGCTTCTGCTTCGTTTGTCAAATCGGGTAGGGGCAGGTTGTGTTCGTTTTTATCGAGGTCGCGTATAGGTTGCAGGTAGTCATAGTCTTTGTCTTCCCAGCAACTGCTGAAGTGTTCGCTTATACCGCCGCAACATTTTGAGAAGCGTGTATCACACAATTTGCCGTTATAAACCAATACTTGTCCGTATGTCTCCTGTACGGCCTTTTTGACGTTGGGAAGGGTTGCTCTTGATATGCCCTGATACCGTTGGCAGTGGTCGTCGGCACAAACGTCGTAAAGGGTGTGGTCTGAACGATCGTGCCAGCGGATATAACTGTCGGCATTGCGAGCAAAACTAAAGAAAGAGGTTGTGTGACCTTGTCCCAAACGACGGTTTAGCATCTGGCTATATACCCAACTGCGCGATACTACGGCGTGTGTTTTGAGGAGTTCTATTGAGGAGTGTGCATTCATTTCTGATGATATAACGCTTTCAAGATACTCCTCAACAGGAAGTTCGTTAATTACAACCAGTTTTTCTTCGTCAACAATTAGCCGAAGATTGCCTTTGAAAGTTTGCGATTCTTTCTTTTCCCAATGAAAACCAATTCCTATAGTTACATTTTCAATAGTAAAACTAGCGTTGCTGGATGTCGGTGATAATAGTAGCTCGCTGTAGATGTTTCCATTCCACATAACGCCACCATCTATACACTCGGCATGCTGTTCACCGCTGAGTTGTTCTCCCTTGGCTGTAAAGATTCCGTTAAGTTTAAAACGCAGGGTAGTAGCACGCATAATGCCCACGCAAACGTTTTCGCCCACAATTTCGCTTAGATTGGTTTCGATTGAAACTTTGCTGTTGGTTTTGCGTCGTCCGCCATGTAGTTTGCGGGCTATGTTGGTTATTTCGCTTTCTGTAAGGGTAACTTCGCGCAATATACTTTGAGCCATGCGCGGTGTTATGTGTTTAAAATCTTCGGCACGTGGCGTAATAAGTAGTCCACCCATATCAATAGCTCCCGGGCTAACCATACAACTGTTTTTTCCTTTTGCAGAGTAGCAATCCGGACGATGCTTGCGACGTGCAAATACTACGGTTACCAAGTAATCGGGTGCTGTTGGTCCACCCTCGTGGCGCCACGAGAGGATGTTTATATCGGGTTCGCTGCGTTTCTCGCCTTTGGGCATCACGCTGAAAAGTTTTTCAAGCAGAAAGGGGTTCGACTCAGAAGCTGGTCCCTGTATGACAAAGGCTGGGCATACGTAGCCTTTGAGCAAAAAGATACCTCCGTTCTTGGGATTATACCCCATGTCTTCGAGTTCGGCCTCTTCCTCTTTCGATGAAGGGTAAATACGTTCCAGGTGGTTTTCGTAGAGTTTCCAGTCGCGTTCGATGGGTACAATGCCGCGTGCGCCGGCTTGTAAGTGAGCGTGGTCGGGGGCTGATGCGCCACACCGTGCACCATTGTAGAATATAAGGTAATTAGGTAGTTGCCATACCAGGCGGTCGAGCATTTGGGCAAAACGTTTAAAGTTTTGTGTAACATGCCGGCGGGTAGGTAAGGTCAGATGATGAGGTAATATTGGGAAAGGGTTGACCAACACATTTAGGGAACCCATAACGGGTAAGGCACGCTGGTCGGCCGGCCGGTTGTTTTCGCACAGAAAACAAGGACGAGCTCTTAGGGCTTTTTTATCTATTTTAGCTCCAGTGCTGACCATGCGTGAGGGGTTATATTGTACGCTTAGGGTGCAATCGTCGAGCGAAAGATTTTTTGTTTGTACTTGTTGGGTTAAATCCTGAAAGCGCTGTCGAGCTTCTTGCCATTGTTCAAGTTGAAGGTCGAAGAAACGGTTTACCTCTTCTTCTTCGAGTGGGTGATTCCAACTTTCGTTCATGGCTTTACGGGCACGCAATTCAATAGTTCGCAGCCAGTCTTTATAGGTATTGTTGTTGTTTTGCTTTTCAATGCTCAAGGCGGCATCTGAATTCCCTTCCCAACGTCGGCATAAGTAAACCTCATCGTAAATGCGCCCTATGCGATAGTGGCGTGAAATGGATAAACCGAGTGCATAGTCCTCGCCGTAGCTTGTGTTTGGGAAACCAATGTTTCGTAAAATGTCAGTACGAAAAGCTCTAGGAGCTCCTAAGCCATTAATGCGCAGGGCGTTGTTGCGTCCGTTGTCAGGAGTCCATTCTGTATGTGCTATGAGACCGGGCGGCAGAGTTTCTAATTCAAAGTTAACCATGCGATAGCTGCCTATCACCATAGCGGCACGCTGTTGTTTGAAGGCATCAACTATACGTTGCAGTGTATCTGGTCCAGAATACAGGTCATCGGAATCGAGTTGTACAGCGTAACATCCGCAATGAGGCGAATGAATGGCCAAATTCCAGCAACCACCTATTCCCAAGTCGTTTTGTTCGGGAAGAATGGTTATAACTCGCGGATTATGACGATAAGTAGCCAATGCCAGTTCAGTACCATCAGTTGAGTGGTTATTGACAATGATAATGTTAAAGTCGAAGTTTGTTTGTTGTCCCAATGCGCTGTCTATGGCGTTGCAGATGGTGCGTTCGCGGTTGCGCACAGGGATAATAACGCTTGCCTTTACTGGGTAGTTAGTACAGGTATCGGCGGGAAGTTCGTCAAACTCGTCGGGAGCAAGCCAGGCGCCAATGGCTTTAAGGTGTTCGGTACAAGCTCGTTCCATTTCTTGTTGAACCTCGCGGTTGGAAGGGTCAACATAGTCAAATTGTTTTTCGCCCGAAGCACGAAAATCGGTTTCGGTTTCGGTGTAGAGGGGTTCATGAATATGAACGATTTGGCCGTGAGCTGCAACAAACAGCCGCAATGCATAAGTCGTAGCAAAGCGGAAACGCGGGCTGTGCGAGCTGTTCAGAAAATGGTGAATGGCTGCTGTGCGAAAGAGTAAAAGGGAACCGAAGTCAAAATCGTCGCGCAATGCCCCTTCCTGGTAGTCGATAGTGGGGTGAAGCCCTTGACTGTCATAACGGTCGCTGTAGAGCATCATGGCCGAAGCGATTTCTTCATCGGGTATATTTCCTGCATACGACTCTGCTGTTTGTAATAGCCGCTCCATTGCGCGGTAGCCTAGTTCAAGCCGGTGGGTGCTTAGATAAGTTATTGTATATTTAGCTGTGAGCTTAGGAGCAATTTGTCGCATAAAGCGGGTACCTTGCAGGTTGTCTGCATTCAGTAAAGTACAGCGATTGTCTTCAAACTGCTTGCATGCTTCGGCTTGTGGACCAACCAAAAACAAGTGATTGATGCAACTGGTTGCTTTAAGGGTATGAATAGTACTGTCTATGTCCGGATTATCGGGCGAATAGGCCAGAATAAAGTCAATGGTGGGTTTCATGATAGACCGGGGTTTTGTATGTGCTTACAAATGTAGGCAAAAACTGGGAAAGCGTATTACTGACAATACAATATTTTCTTGGTTATAAGTGTGGAGCAGGTGTGTAGATGCTTTTGCACGTAGTGTGTATATTTTTACATACGGGTGTTGTAGACGAATAGTATCAGGAATATTTGGTTTATGTTTCAGTTTGGAGGTTTATACTGATGGCATCGAGTGGACTTTGTACAATGCGTTCTATGCGATAGTTACATTTGTTAGCCGCTTCTTGTAATTCGTTACAGAAGTGGTAGGCTATGCTACCGACAAAGGATACTGGTAGGTCGTGATGATTGTAGATATCAACATTTCGAGTAAAAAATGCATAAAATGCGTCAACTAGTAACTGATGGATAGACTCTTCTGCTCGGTAACGATGTAAAAAGGGGGCAAATGAAGCTAAAAAACGATTGGCTTCGGGTTGTCGGTATACTCGTTCTATTATTTGGTCAGTTGTCAGTTGGTATTGTGTATTGAATGCCTGGCATAGATATTCAGGAATTTGTTTTTTAAGAATATTTCCAATCAACACGCGTCCTAAAAAGGCTCCACTTCCTTCATCGCCAAGTATATAGCCTAATGGTGGTGTATTTTGTACAATACTTCCGTTAATATAGAGGCAACTGTTGCTTCCTGTTCCCAAGATGCAGGCAATACCATCGGTCTGAGGTAGCAGTGCTTGTGCTGCTCCTTTGAGGTCGGAGTCAATTTCTATGTATTTAGATTTTGGCCAAACGGCTTTGAGTGCTGCTTGCATGCGTGTACACCCGTTTCCACGGCAACCGGCTCCAAAGTACTGAATGATGTTACTATTTTTAAAGATGGTATTATCGAGCAGTTCGATGCGTATAATGGTTTCGATTTGCTCTGTGTTTAACAACATAGGATTGAGACCTCGGGTTGTTTTTCGGGCTAATAACCGGTTGTGCTGGAATAGTAACCAGTCTGTTTTAGTGCTGCCACCATCGGCAATCAGTTGTATAGTGTTCATGTGAGTTGGAATGTAAGCGTGGTGTATAGACTTTGAGAATCAGATGGTTTTGTTTGGCTGCCTTATTCCTT
This sequence comes from uncultured Prevotella sp., assembly GCA_937906495.1. GTDB lineage: Bacteria > Bacteroidota > Bacteroidia > Bacteroidales > Bacteroidaceae > Alloprevotella. The sequence continues at coordinate 388 of CALCVT010000057.1, read as the reverse complement.
TGTAGATTAGTGTGGTAAAGTAAGTATTGCGATTGGCTGTTGTGACAAGTCAATAGCCGTTGTTCCTTTATTTATGCAAATATAGTATGGAATGGGCATTAAGCCAAACTGAGTTTCTACATGAATCGTGTTGATTTTGAGAATGCTGAATCGTTTTATATTTATATATGTTTATCCGTAGAGCCGGAATTCTTCTAGTTTCATAAAACAAAGGTAAGCAAAGATCTCTAATTTAAGAACTAACTACCAACCAGATATTCTTAAGGGACGACTATATAAGGTTTGGGGGAGGTAGAAAAGAAAACGAGCAGAAGTATAAACTTCTGCTCGTTGATGAGGTACCCAGCAGATTCGAACTGCTGTACACGGTTTTGCAGACCGCTACCTA
>CALCVT010000056.1 GCA_937906495.1 uncultured Prevotella sp. | reverse complement strand
ATGCCGTTAATTGCGGGATTCGGCATGTTAATTCACACTAAATCCCGCAGAACCCTTTTTACAAACCCTCTTACCTTTAGTACAAGGATGACAGATGAGTTGAAGCACAAGAAGGATGATTATCAAACAATTGGTTGCTGCGGCAAAAAGAGAAAGAAGCCGCTTTTACCTTTGATGAAGGCAGAAAATTCTTTATGCAAATTAAAAATCTTCTTCGAGTGGGTGATTCCAACTTTCATTGAAGGCAGAGGATTTTTTAAAGCAAATTACAACCCAGACAAATCCTCCGGAAATGCGGACCAGCATTTTTATCGCACTACTTTCTGACCATTGATGATGTAAACACCACGGGGCAGGCAGCGTATTTGGCCGAGAGTTGCCCCACGCAGCACACAGGTACCATCTACGGCATAAACATCACAAGGCTCATTGACGTGATTGGTAGTAACAGACCCGACAGACGTCACGCATTTTTTGAGCAGAAGTTCTTCGGCATTAAGCACCTGGCAGCCGTTGCGGTCGTCGGGATTGTACAACGAGACAAAAGCTATTGCACGCAGGTTGCGCATGTCCCAATCCTCAGGCAACACCGTCTGGAAGTTGGCTGCATAGCCAGCCTGCAAGTTGTCGATGGGTTGCCCCCAGACCGGTGTCAGACAACGGCGTGCCACGTGACGATGGGTGTACGAACCTTTGGCACCCATCTGTGTTTTCGAAAAGATGTTATCCTCCGTAATCCACACGTTCAATACCGGCTTTCCTTCTGCCTCCGGCAAGTCGAGCAACTGTTTTCCCGACACTTGTAAGCGCAGCTCACGTGTAGCATGGTCTACCGTTCCTGCAAGTTGAACCGAAGCAAAGGCCGGAATGGCTAAGGCCTCATCAATGAGTTTAGCCGCATAATCACCACTACCCGAAACCATGGCCACCTGGTCGGAATAGATAGAGGGATAACTGTTCGAAAAATTGGTACGGTCGAACATCATTGCCGGTGCATAATTGCCATGAGTTGGCGTATAGAACCATTCGTATTTTACACTCTCGTCGAGGGTAAACTTATCGGTCAGGAAACCGGCATGATGCCCGATTTCTACATAGTCTGAACACTTTTCGAGCACCTGGGCGATCGACTTGTGGGCTTGCGGGCAATTGGAGCAGCGCTCGGTCGAGAAGACTTCGAGCAGGGCCTTGCGTCTGGCAAATTCGTTGCGGCATACGGTGGTACGTTCCATTGACAGGTTGTCGGCAGTTACGGCATCGGGCTCACCATTAACGGCTGCTACTTCGAGTTGCACCCGGTAGTTACCTTCGGTTTCAAAGTGCAGACCCTCCAGGGCAAAGGTGCCGCTTTTGCGCGGAGCAATGTTCAGATTCTCTACCCTTTCGGTTCGTGCCTGTTTGCCGTCAACCAGGTAGTTAACAGTCAGGCTGTTAATGGGTTCCACCCCTAAATTGCTCACGCTGCCCTTGTAAGCCACATTGGTTGCGGTGAGGGTGTAAGCAGGCATTTTAACATGCACAAGACGCACGTTGTGGCGGGGCAGGCTGCTGCCCGTAACGATGGCATAGAGCGCAGCACTATACACGCCTGTGTACTTTACCCAACCTTCGTCCTTATGTTTAATCCACTCCTCGTTTTTGACAAAAGCCTCGCTATACGACAAATATTTCTCGCCACTGACTTCATAACCTATATAAAGTGGCCGGCCATCAATTACATATGGTTGGCTGAGCGCCACACGGTTCCAGCCTCGGCTGCACTCCAGCAAGGTCTGCTCATAAAACGGGGGCTCGTTCAAATGATGGGTCAGAAACACCTTGAGTGTACCCCGGTCCTGTGGCCGCGCATGAAGGTTTACCTGTATTTCGGTCAAGGTACACCCCTTGTAGGCTGCCATATAGGTTTCGGGGTAATAAAGCGCTGAACCAGCCTGCTGCAGGGGGTTGCTTACGGGTTGATAGGTTACCGGATTTCCGCTGTGGTTACCGAGTATGAGCGCAGGCTGTTCGGTTTGTGCCGACAGGTTTAACCCCCACATCACGGCCACCAGCAGACAGCAGACACGAAGTTTTGAAAGGATTAAATAATTGCGATTCATGTGTTGCTTGTTTGGTTGTTTTAAAAACTGCCGCTTCCAACCTCAGCAGGCTGCTGCCACCTGGAAGGAGCAGAAATACTAAAAAGAGTCGCCGACAAAACATCGGCGACCCTTTTAACGGAGCAGAAAACAACGAACCGGCACGCAATACTGCATACCTTGCCGGTGTCATCTGCCATACAAAATTATTTAGCCACCTTAAAGCTCGTTACCCCATTCATGGTTGCCACCTTAACAATGTAGGCTCCGGCAGGATAGCTGCTCAGGTTGAAGCTTGCGCCTGTGCTGCCGCCGGCCACGCGTGTGCCTGCTGCATTGTAAACCTGCGCATAAAGCCAGGCACCTTTCAGGCGGATGGTTGTGCCGTCAAAATCGACCTTCACACCGGCCTTGGCTGCATCCTGCACGTTCTCAACAGCCGAACTGCTGCCGTTGGTTACTACCAGGGGATAATTGTAAGGACCAAAACCCAGGTCGCCTACGCCGGCTCCTACCAGCACTACGCCATCCTCGCTGCAGTCAAAGGCCGGCGACATGCTCCGCGCATACTGGCTATAGCGGTTGCCCTGCTTGTCGGCACAGGTAACGGCCTGGTCAAGGTAGGTCAGTTCGTTTGTTGCCGAAAATACAAAGTAGTGGTTTTGAAGTTCACCATCGGTAAAGTAGCCATACATATTACCATTCGCATCAATAGTCATAATGGTACCACCGTTAAAGTTAAAGCTGTCGTAGTCGTCGCCTTCCTCACCGCAACTGAATATTTGATAGAGCTTGCCATCGCGTACAAAAGCCGGGTTAAAACCACCGCAATCGGCCACGTTCATGCCTACAATGGTCCTTCCATCGTTGCTGATGTCGCGCACCATGAAAATCTGATAATTCACTTCGCGGTCGGTATCTTTAAAGGTCTTGCTCGCCTCGTCGTAAAGCAAGTTATTGCCCGGCTTGCCTAAATCGGTATAGCACTCCTTCAGTCCGTAACCGTCGTCCTTACGTTCCCATACTGTCAGGTAATTATAGGCAATATCGGCCATCGAGCCGAGCACTTCCTTCTCGCCTACGCGGTAATGAATAGTACCGGCTATGACCTGACCATCTGCTGTAATGGCTCGTGCCTCCTCGGCAAAGTCCTGCCTGCAGGCGTTGCGGATGGAATACTGGTCGGGCACCGGCAAGGGAAGCCAGGCATCACTGTCTACATGCTTGTATCCAGGAAAACTGATGCCGTAGTCCGTGCTGTTGCCGCGAAGTTCAAAACTGCCTACAATGATGCCATTGTTCGACACATCGCAAGCACTCACACGACTGTATGTCTTGTTGAGCTGTTCAAGCACATCGGGATTACTGCTGCGCCACAAAAAGGCACTACCCGTGTTGGTGGTCAATGTCTGGTCGTCATAGCCTACTGCATATTGGCCATTTCCCGAAACATGGTTGAACACACCTGCCACCTGAAAGTCTTCAGTCTGGCTGCCGTCGAGGTTAGTGGATGAAAAACGGACTTGCTGAAAATCGTGCGAAACATCAGCGGTCTGGGCTTGAATGCCACCGCAAGTCAATGCCAGAAATACGGTACAAAGGAGCGTCTTTTTCATACTACTAATGGTTTTTTAGAACTTTACAACACACTATCTTGAAAATAAAGTAAAAACAAAGGCTATCAATCGACAAAACCCGTTTTTACCGCAGGCAACTATCGGTTTCCGTGTTGCTGAAAAACCGAATTATCAGCCTGCATTTTTTGCAAATGTACGAATCATTTTTGTAAAACCTAATTTTTTAGAAAGTATTTATTTAAAAAACGAACATTTTTACACCAAACATGCCCTTAAGCATAAAAAAACGATGTTTCAGCATCATTTTCAGCCACAACTTTCTCTATAAATCCGTTTGTTGCTACATTGGGTTTTCATTTAATAAAAATACAAAGCCATAGAAAGTTCTCAATAAACATGTTATAACAAGCAGATATTGACAAAATGATATTTTTCGACCACATGCTGTATAACTCAATAGAGGTCATACCAACTGCATTCACCTCCCCTTCACGGCAGCCTCAGCAGGCACGCTACTGCACGCAACAAAAATCCGGACAAGTCCAAAAGACACTTGCAAAAACGTTTAAAGGATTCATCCCAATACGTAAAATCGAACAATAAATTCTCAGTTAACGGCCTGCTTTGGACCAGAGAAAGCAAGCGATGCATCCCCCCGAAAATTCAATACGACGCCCGACTTTACCTAAAAGTGCCCAACCACAAACCTGGAGTTTATGATGGGGCACTGATTATTACCGAATAGAGCTGCGAACCTCACTTACCTGGCATACAATTAAATGCCGGGGGCTTCGCACTTAGCTGTTGCATACAACCTTATATTCAATCGGGCTGACCGAAATCCAAGAAGCCCTCCCGGATTTTCAAAAAGCCCTCCCGGATTTTCAAAAAGCCTTTCTGAAAATTCAATCGGGCCTGCCACTGAATTGTACAGTCACAACCTTACCGGTGCAGGGAAGGCATTAGCGGAATATTTTTTTTATGCGCTGCGGACTACCCTGCTTGCGCAACACCTCGAGCACATAAACACCCTGCGGCAAATGATTGTTGGGCAAGTTTGTACCATTGAGCAAGGAGCGGGCTGCATCGGCTGTATAATTGCCAACCAGTTGTCCTGACAGATTGTAAAGACGCGCACAGACAATGGGATTATCGGCTGCATCAGCATGCTCCACTCCGTTTTGAACCAACATCTCTTCGATGGCGGCATCCATCCAGGCAATGCGCTGCTCCATCCACTGGTTCGTTTCAACCAACTGTGCTGAGAGCTGCGCCATGGGATACTCCGGCAAGGCAGTATTCTGATAGCTGCGACTCCGCTTCAGGGCGGTACCGTTGTGCTCCGAAAAGTTGCTGAGCATTTGGTGCACTTCGGCTTGCAGGTCGGTACGCACTTCTTCCCACACGCGTACATAAACCTCGGCAAAGGCTGGAATCTTGAAGAGGCGCGAAAAATAAAAATCGTTGATTTCGTGTATCGAGGCCCACTTTTCGGGGGTTTCAAAAGCCGAACCAAAGTCCCAAAGCGGCCCCATGCGCAAGCGGTAACCTCCGTCTTCATCGGCATCATCCCCGTCTGAGTCCTCATCACCAGATTCCTTTTCGGCATCGTCCCTGGCAGAGCCGGCAGCAGTCCATGCCCGCTCTTCCTCCTGCCCGGGAGCAACCACCATAAAAATGTTCGACCCGTAACCATCGCGCGAACCGAGCAGATCGTGCACCAGCACCCAGCGCGCAAACGACTCCATCTCCATGCAGGCCTCCAATTGGTCAGGCTGCTCATAAAGGGCTTGTTCAAACTGTGCAATACCGTTTTTCAAGGTAAGAAACTGTTCGTTCGAGGGCGTATCGTCGGGATATTTAAAGGTATAGGCCAAGGCATAGGGCAGGCGGTCGGTATGCAGCACGGTTTGCTCCTTAGTCCACCAGTAAGGGTCGGCCTCAACGAGCAGTTCGTCCTCTTTGAGCTGGCAGCGCCCCTTACCCTCCGTAATGAGTTCCGAAAGCAAATAAATGCCTTTATACTTACCGTTTTGCAACAGGTTCACAAAGCGGTAGGCGGGCTCCCAGGACTGCGCTACCCGGCGGCCGAGCCATAAGCCGAGTACCGTTTTAAGGTCGCAAGTACTATAGTAATTTAGTAGTCCCCACTCTTTGTGTTGACCGTCTTTTCCCTCACGCAGCAAAAGGTCGGCCTTGGCCTCGAGTTTTACCTTTTGCGACTTATGCGTGGTGTAGGCACTCGAGTTTCCGCGTACTTTCACCCGCATGCCCGACTGTCCTTTATCGTAGGTACCACTGTCGTAAAGCACCCGGTCGCCGTCAATAATCCACAACCGTCCTTTTACATAGTCGTTGTCGGTAATGCCATTGCCGGTGCACCCTTCGGGCGCTTCAATGGGTTTGCAGTCAGGCTCTTTACCCCCTGCCGTTTCAACTACTACGGTTGGTAGTCCAAGGGCGCGTACCTCGCTCCCTACGCCGGTAAGGGCCGATGCCGGTAAATCAGCGGGAGTTTGCGCAACAGCCCAAACTCCTGTCAAGAGCCAGGCCAACAGGCCGGCCAAACAGATTTTACTAAAATGCATGATGTAGAATGTGTGTTGGTACATCAGCCCACCAATGAAGGCATCAACGGGCTGAAAATGCGTTTGGTAATTTATCAAATAGTTCGATGCACAAATACAAAAGTATAAATTTGCAAATAGCAGAGCAAATATATTTTCTAAAAAAGAAATAAATAAGTCTTTTTATAGACATAATACTATTTTTAATCTTTGCTTAAAAATTCAAATACACTGGAGCATCTGGGCTTTACAGACCGCTTCAACGCATTTCGTTGATAGATGTAAAGAAAACTATCGCTTTTTTTATTTAATTTTGTAGACTCAAACAAGCATTTTTTACACCTATAAACCAACACATCAGCATGTATACCAAGCAATTTATGAAATGGGGCCTCGCAGCCTGTTGCCTGACGGGTGGAGCTACACTCAGCGCGCAAGCGCAGGTAGACTTAGTGAAGAACGGACGTGCAAAGGCTACCATCGTGGTGAGCGAACCCACAGCTGTCAACCTGCAGGCAGCCCGTATGCTGCAGCGCTTTGTAAAGGAAAGCACAGGAGCCGAACTGCCCCTGCAACAACAGGGTAAAGCCCAAAAGGGCGATGTAATCATTGGCGGACCGGCCGCTCCGGGCATAACCGAAGACGGCTTTGCACTCACGACCACCAACGGCACCCTGCAAATTAACGGACGCAACAATGGCGTGATTTACGGTGTAGTGTCGCTCCTCGAAAACTACTTGGGAATGGACTACTGGGCCGAAAATGAATATAGTGTGCAGCCGACGGCCAATGTAACCATTCCACTTACAGAGGTGGTGAACAACCCGGCCTTCCGCTACCGCCAGACACAATGCTACGCCATGCGCACCGACAGCATTTACAAACTGTGGCACCGCATTGAAGTGCCCACCGAGGCTTTTGCTGCAGGCTACTGGGTACACACCTTCGACAAACTCTTGCCTTCGGCCGTTTACGGCAAGGAGCATCCCGAATACTACTCCTACTTTAAAGGCAAGCGCCATCCGGGCAAAGCCAGTCAATGGTGTCTGACCAATCCCGAGGTATTCGAGATTGTGGCGCAACGCATTGACTCCATTTTCAAGGCAAACCCCGACCAAAAACTTATTTGCGTGAGCCAGAACGATGGTAACTATACCAACTGCACCTGTCCCGACTGCAAAAAACTCGACGATGCGGAAGGGGGGCCCTCGGGATCGCTCATCCACTTTATCAACAAACTGGCCGACCGCTTTCCCGACAAGGAAATTGCCACACTGGCCTATCTCTATACCATGAATCCGCCCAAACAGGTCAAACCGCGCCCCAACGTGGTGGTCATGCTCTGCGATATTGACTGCAACCGCGAGGTATCGCTCACGGAGAATGCCAGCGGACGCGAATTCATGAAAGCGCTGGAGGGATGGTCGGCCATCTCCAACAACTTGTTTGTATGGGACTACGGCATTAACTTTGACGGCATGATGTCTCCCTTCCCGAACTTTCACATCTTGCAGGACAACATACGCACCTTCCGCAACCATCATGTTAAAATGCACTTTTCGCAGATTGGCGGCAGCTACGGAGGCGATTTTCCTGAACTCCGGGCCTATCTCGTGGCTAAACTGATGTGGAATCCGGATGCCGATGTGGAGCAGCTGATGCACCACTTTCTGAACGGATACTACGGTGCCGCCGGTCCCTGCATTTACCGCTACATCAAAATGATGGAGGGGGCCTTGCTGGGCAGCGGCAACCGCCTGTGGATTTACGACTCGCCGGTATCGCACAAAAAAGGCATGCTCAAACCCGAACTGATGCGACGCTACGCGGCTCTCTTTGACCAGGCCGAACAGGCCGTAGCCGACAACCCCACCCTGCTCAACCGCGTGAAGCGCACACGTCTGCCGCTGCTTTACTCCGAGCTCGAAATTCTACGCACCGAGGCAGAGAAGGATTATGCGCAGGTGACGGCTAAACTCGATTATTTTGAAGCCGAGGCACGCCGCTACGGCAACCCGGTGCTCAACGAACGCCAGAACTATGCGCTCGACTACTGCAAACTGTACCGCGAACGCTATTTGCCTGCCAACCAGCGCACGAACCTGGCCCAAGGAGCTGCCGTAAAGTTTTTGAAAGCTCCCTCCAAGGCTTATGCCACCCTGGGTAACACGGCTTTGACCGACGGACTGTACGGCGGTGCCAGCTTTGTAGAGAGCTGGGTGGGCTGGGAAGGCACTGACGGGGCCTTCGTACTCGACCTGGGCGAGGTGAAGGAGGTACGCAAGGTGTCGGCCGACTTTTTGCACCAAATTGGTCAATGGATTCTTTTCCCCCTACAGGTAAACTACAGCTACTCGACCGATGGCGAACACTTTACGCCGTGGAAGGAGATTAAAATGCCCGAAGAACGGGCCATCCAGGTGCTCTTCCGTGCCGTCACGGCCGAGTCCGAAGCGCCGCTCCGCGCCCGCTACATCAAGGTTGAGGTGACCGGCACCAAGGTGTGCCCGCACTGGCACTATGGCGTAGGCCATCCCTCGTGGTTCTTTATGGACGAGGTTACGGTAGAGTAACTCCTGAATTCTGCCCGGCTATACCGCAAAGGCCGGCGCAGCACCTTGAACAGCGCACCCCACGCTGCTCCAACGTTTTACACACCCCATCCCACACGCTATGTTGCAGCGTGTGGGATTTTTTTATTGGCCGCACCCCGCCCATCACCTTTTTCACCACCGAATAAAAGCAGAACACTTTGCCCCTTGAAGAAGGGGTAAAACGTAGAACACAAGCCCCTTGAAAAAAGGGGCTAAACGTAGAACACAAGCCTCTTGAAAGAAGG
>CALCVT010000055.1 GCA_937906495.1 uncultured Prevotella sp. | reverse complement strand
CGCGACACTTACGCTGACGCTGCTCAGTGGGAAGAAAAGGCTAAGGACCTCGCTGCACGTTTCATCAAGAACTTTGCTAAGTACGAAGGCAACGAGGCTGGTAAGGCTCTCGTAGCTGCTGGTCCCCAGCTCTAATTGACTGAATTTTATTCAGATATACTAAAATAATTGGGTGGATACTCCATTACGGGGTATCCACCCATTTTTTTATGCTGTTTTGAAGCCTTTTAGAAGGTAGTGTAAATCTTTGTGCACCTGGTGTTTAAGGTTCTACATATAAGGTCTTCTGTTTTTGTAACCTAAGCATTATGTTGCTGCAATTGGATTTTGTAAAGGGGCAATACTCCAGAATTAAATTATTGGTAATATTTGATGTGTGTCCAGTAATAAATGTATGGAGAGGGAAAGTATGAATATTATTGCGTTGCGATTTTGAAGCGGACTTCCATTTTGTATTTATGGTTTAAAGCCTTGTACGGCAAGCTATAGGAGGTAGATAGTTATAATAAACAGCGTAGGTTGGAGCTATGTGCAGTAACTCCGCGGTATTGGGGATGTATGGGTAAATAAGCCCGGCTACCTGCATCAAAATGCTGTAGCCGGGCTATATAATGTAAGTATGGTTTAAATGAGGAATGTGCAGTAACAAATGTCACGATTGAAACTGTAAGAATTCGAATCTGAACAGCTGTATTTGCCCTGTACAGGTGTTTGTAGGTGTAGTTAGCAGGTAGTGTTATTGTTTCTTGATTTGTGCAATTACAGCAAGGTCGGCTGCAGCCCAGTCGAGTTGCTCCAGGCTGTCAAGAGGCAGCCAGCAGCTTTTAGTGTGTTCTTTAAGTTTAAACTGCATGTGTAGAGGTGTACAGCTGTATACACGCAGGCGAATGTCGAAATCAGGGTATTGATGTACAACGTCGGCCATTTGTTCACACACCTGCACCTCCAGGTCCATCTCCTCTAGCAGTTCGCGTTTCAAGGCTTGCTGCGGTGTTTCGTTCGGTTCAATTTTACCACCGGGAAACTCGTATTTATAGTTCGTATAGGCGTATTTGCCGGCTCCGCGCTGCATGCAGAGTATTTGGCCTTGCGTATTGTAAATCAAGGCAGCTACAACATCGATCATAGTTGGTGAATATGGTGTGTATAAACAGGATGTGCTAACATTCCTACTGAAGAAAATGACGGGAGCGTAAGTTTTAGTTATCGAGGCTGAGCAATTCAAAAACCAAGTGCGGCTCGAAGCCCCGTGCAATAGCAGCTCGTGCTACCTTTTGCCTGAGTGTGTAGGCATCGGGGGCTTTAGTTTGTCGGGTTTTGGCTGCAATAAAGTCTTTAAGTGCCATGTGGTAAGCTTCGGGGTCAATGCATTTGTCAATAGCCTGGTTCACAATGCTCTCGGTAATGCCTTTGTTGCGCAGTGCATAGCGTATTTTTGTACGTCCCCAATGGTCGAATCTGAATTTATCGGCCGCGAAAGCTTCGGCATAGCGGTTTTCGTTTATAAACCCTTCGTTTTCGAGTTTTTGAATAATGCTCTCAGTTTCTTCGGGTGTAGCTCCTTTATTTTTGAGTTTGGCTTCGATTTCAGCATGGCAGTATTCTTTGACAGCACAACGCGCCGAAGCCCAGAGGTAGAAGTCCATGAATTATTTATGCGTAAAACTCCGAACCACAAACCACAAGTGTCTGAAAATGGCACAGGGCAGTCCGTAGTGGTGAGCCATAATGCGGAAGCGTTCGGCCAGCGAGGCTTTGTGGTTGCGGGTAGTGAGCCCTTCGTTCAGATAGTTGGCTACAATGGTGTGTGTATTGGCGAGTGGCAGATGCAGGCGTGTGCCTTCGCGCATGATGCGTATGCACCAGTCAAAGTCGGCCGAAAACCGGTATTGGCGGTCGTAGTGTAGTTTTCTTGCCAGGTCGGTGCGTGCAAAGAAGGCCTGGTGACACACAAGCATGCCGTTTTTAAAGGATCGCCAGTTGAGTTTTTCGGGAGGTGAGAGTCGGCGTCGGCGCAAGAATTTGCCGTTGGCATCGACCAGGTTCGTATCTCCATAGGCAGCAGCTGGTAGTTTTTGGGGGGAGGAACCGGCACTTTCGATGGCTTTGGCCACTTGCTGTAAGGTGTCGGGAGCGTGCAGGCAGTCGCCAGCATTGAGAAAAAGAATGTATTGTCCTGTAGCCATGTCAATAGCCTTATTCATGGCATCGTACAAACCTTCATCGGGTTCGCTGATGCAGGCAATTTCGTGGCGGATGGCTGCAATGCTGTTACGTTCTTGGTAGTGGTGTATATGTTCGAGTGTATCGTCTTGAGAGTTTCCGTCAACAATAAGGTGCTCTACGTGCGGGTAGGTTTGTTCTTCCACACTTTGAATGGTGCGGTTAATAAGGTTACCGGCATTGTAGGTCACGGTTGCGACGGTAATTTTAAGCGGAGGCATTGTGTATAATTAGAGAAAAAGAATGGTTAGTAAGGCCTTTTAGGCCTTGGGGTTATAAAGGTTCATGTATTGTTCGGCCACAGCCTTTTCGGAGTAGGCAGTAACGGCTTTGGTGCGTGCGTTGCGGCAGAGTGCTGTGTAGTTTTGCGAGTGGAGTGTGCGTACAATGCCTTTAGCAAAGTCAAGACTGTTGCGGCAGGTGGCCATAAAGCCGTTAACTCCATCGTCAATCATCTGCGGAATACCTCCTACTTTAAATGCAACACATGGACGTCCGCAGGCCATTGCTTCGACAATGGTGTTGGGCAGATTGTCCATGAGGGTTGGCATGAGCAGGAGGTCGCAGGCCTGGTAGAGTTGGCGCATGCGTTCCTCGCTTGTTACATATCCCATGGGGTATGCCTGGATATCGAAGGCATTGCTTAAACTTTCAGCCTCTTTTCCGGCCAGTACGATACCTAGTTTTGACTTTAGTTGCGGATATTCCTGGCAGAGTATTGACAAACTTTCAATCAAGTAATCAATACCTTTGTTCGGATCGGTTACCTTGTAGGCTGTAAAGAGCAGCAGCTGTTTGTCGAGAGGCAGCCCCAATTGTTTTCGGATGGATTCGGCCGAAGGCATGTTACCTGTTCCGGCCGGCCGGTAAAAGTCGGTGTCGATGGGGTTAGGTATGCTTGTAATGTGGTGTCCTTTTAGCAGGGGCGAGCGTTGGGCCAGTTCTGTTAGCCACAGGCTGCAGCCCACCATATTGAGTTGGCCGTTGGGGTAAATGTTTTGCTTACGTTTAAACGTTTGGGCTGAGAGGTCACCGATGCTTGGCTTTTTGAGCAGTTTGCATTTGCCGCAGCCTTCGAGCCAGCGGGTGCAGTCATCGGCATTGTGGCAGATGCCGGTAAACGGCCACATGTCGTGCATGGTCCAAACAACCCTTTTGCCGCTTTTCAGCACCTTTTTCAAGTTGTTGAGCGAGAGCATTGCCTGATTGGTCCAATGCAGGTGTATCACATCGGCTTGTTTGAATTCGGGCAGTTGGGTAATGTCGTTTCCAAAGCGTGCGGTGTCGATTGCAAAAAGTCCTTCGCGGGTAAATCCGTTTCGTATAAAGATATCTGCCCGTTCGAGAATGAATTTTACCTTGAGCCAAGGAGAGGGTTTAAGGTTTATCACCTCACTTATTTCGGCAGGTAATGTGCGGTCTCGACAAAGAAGTTTGGCGTCTACCCCATATTTTTGTAAGGCTCTGAGCAACCTGATGGCGGCAATGGCCGCTCCGCCTGTATGGTCGGAGGTGTTGATAAGCAAAACATTCATGGCTGATGGTTAATAGTTTAGGTGTGGGCAGGCAGCTAAGGATTTTCGTTGGAGCAGGTCGTCTCCATGATTCTTTGGGTGGCTCCGGCATTTTCGACAATGTATTTGCCTGCAGCCGTACCAGCTTTGTGCAGGGCCTCTTTGTCTGAAAGGAAATGGTTGAGTAACTGTCCAAAGTCGTCAGCGTTTTTAATTTCGCAGCAGCCACCATTTTTAAGCAAGGCTTGTGCTTCGCGGAATTTTTGGTTGTTGGGGCCAATGATAACGGGTACGCTGTAAACGGCTGCTTCGGGCACGTTGTGTATGCCAACCCCGAAACCGCCTCCTATGTAGGCTACTGTGGCATAACGATAAATGCTGGAAAGGAGTCCGTAGCAGTCAATAATCAGACAGTCGGCTTCGGCAACGCTTTTGTTGGTTGCTGCAGAGTATCGCACGGTGGGGCGTTGTAGCTTATTCTCTATTTGGCGCAGGTGCTCTTCAGAAACTACGTGAGGGGCAAGCACGAGTTTGAGGTTGGGGTGTGCGTTGAAGTAGGGTATAATGATGTCTTCATCGGCGGGCCAGGAACTTCCGGCAACAAGCACCTTCCAGCATCCAGCAAATCGTTCAACCAGGGGCAGGGGCTTGGCTGCATTGCGAATGTCAATGACACGGTCAAAACGGGTATCGCCCACTATGGTAACGTGGTTGACTCCTATTTGTGCTAAAAGCTCGCGCGATGATTCGTTTTGTACAAAGAGGTGTGTCATGCGTTGGAGTACGCGCGCGTAGTTGCGTCCGTACCATCTGAAAAAAATTTGCTTAGGCCTAAAGATGCTCGATACGCTGTATACGGGTATGCGGTTGCGGTGGAGCACATCGATGTAGTTACGCCAGAATTCGTATTTGATAAAGTAGGCAGCTTCAGGGCGGGCTAACTTGATAAACTTGATGGCATTGAAGGGCGTATCGAGTGGCAAGTAGCAGATAACGTCAGCTCCGGTGTAGTTTTTGCGTACTTCGTAGCCTGAGGGGGAGAAGAAGGTTAGCAGAATTTTCTTTTCAGGATGCTCGCGTTTGAGCCTTTCCATGAGTGGGCGTCCTTGCTCAAACTCTCCGAGCGAAGCCGCATGAAACCACACATAGCGGTCGGTGCCAATTTGTCGGCGCAGTATACGCCAGGTGTCGCGATGTCCGCGCATCATTAACCGCACCTTCTTGCTGAAAAGTGCGGCAATGTTGCATCCGAGCATCATCAGGTAAATTGCAAGTGAGTACACTGTTGCGAGGTGTTAGAAGGTAACTTTTAGGGCCTGAAGCCTGGTATGCAGCAGCTTCAGGCCCTACAATCAAAAAAGGTTTAGCTCAACGCTTCGAGCGCCGACTCCATGCGGCGGAGCGTTTCTTCCTTGCCAAGGTAGGCGGCCAGTTCGTACATGTCGGGGCCTTTGCCTGTACCTACTAAGCATACGCGCCAGGGGTTCCAGGGCTTCTTGCCGTTAGTTTCAGCCCAGCTGTCAACGGCAGCCTTTTGGCTCTCAATGCTAAAGTCATCGAGTTGGGCTAGGAGTGTAGCCAGTTCGCGCATTTCTGAAGCCGTATCTTCTTTCCAGTTCTTGCGGGTAAACTTGTCGTCCTTGCTGTAGGTTGGTGCCATAAAGAAGAAGTCGCACAGGGGCCAGAGTTCCTTGATAAAGTTAATCTTCTTCATTTTCATCATGCCTACAACTGCTTCAACGCGTTCGATAGGTGCGTCAATGCCATTAGCTTTGAGTACTTGGTCAAACTGGGGGGCAAGCAGGGCATCGTCGGTCTTGATGATGTACTCGCGGTTGAACCATTGTCCCTTGACGTAGTCGAATTTAGCACCGCTCTTTGAGCACTTTGATAAGTCAAACTGCTCGATAAGCTCTTTCATCGAAAGAATTTCCTGGTCGGTTCCAGGATTCCAGCCCAGCAGTGCGAGAAAGTTGATAACGGCTTCGGGCAGGTAGCCGCTTTCACGGTATCCCGAAGAGATGTCGCCTGACTTGGGGTCGTGCCATTCGAGGGGGAATACGGGGAATCCGAGGCGATCGCCGTCACGCTTGGAAAGTTTACCCTTGCCGTCGGGTTTCAAAAGCAGGGGCAGGTGAGCAAAATGGGGCATGGTATCAGCCCAACCGAAGGCACGGTAAAGCAGCACGTGAAGCGGAGCTGAGGGAAGCCACTCTTCGCCGCGGATGACGTGCGATATTTCCATCAAGTGGTCGTCTACAATGTTTGCAAGGTGATAGGTGGGCAAATCGTCGGCACTCTTGTAGAGCACTTTGTCATCGAGAATGTCCGACATGATACACACATCGCCGCGAATAATGTCTTCAACATGTACCTCCTCGCCTGATTCTACCTTAAAGCGTACTACGTATTGCTCTCCGGCTTCGATGAGGCGCTGGGTTTCTTCATTGCCTAATACCAAGGAGTTGCGCATGCCCATGCGGGTATGTGCATCGTACTGGAAGTTCTGTACGGCTTCGCGTTTGGCATTCAGTTCGTCCGGGGTATCGAAGGCAATGTATGCTTTGCCCTCGTCAAGTAACTGTTTGACATATTTACGGTAAATATCGCGGCGTTCGCTCTGACGGTAGGGGCCGTGGTCACCACCAAAGCTTACTCCTTCGTCAAACTCTATACCCAACCATTTGAACGACTCGATGATGTAGTCTTCGGCACCGGGAACAAAACGAGTTGAGTCGGTATCTTCAATGCGGAAAACCATTTCGCCGCCATGCTGGCGGGCAAAGAGGTAGTTATAAAGTGCTGTGCGTACGCCGCCTATATGCAAGGGGCCTGTAGGGCTGGGTGCAAAGCGCACGCGAACTTTTCTTTCAGACATAGTTGTGTGTATGTGGATTGTTTATATTCGACTACAAAAATACGTTTTTTTGCTAACATATTTCCTTGTGCGGGCTTATTTGTTCAAGCATCCACTGCCTAACTGCCTGCATTGAGGGGTTGCAGGTAGGCAATGATGGGATAATGGTCGGAAAAGGGTACGGAGTTATCGACAAAGGCTCCGTAGGGTTTCCAGTGTTTGGAACAAAAAATGTTATCAATACGTACAATAATTGCATCTTGATTAAAAGAGCGTCCAAGGCCGCTCCCGCTGCTGCGGTAGGCATCGGTGAGTCGCGAGCACACCTGGTGGTGAGCATACGAAACGGGAGTGTCATTGAAGTCGCCCATCAGTATAATTTTTTTGCCCTGATGGCGGTCTAAGAACTGAGCAATCGAGTCGGCTTCGGTGGCACGTAAACGGCTGGCTTGGGCTATTTTTGTCAAAATGGTTCGTTTGCCTTTGATGGTGTCGGCTTGTTCGGGGTTTTTAACTATTTGATGATATTGGTTGCGGTCTTCGGTAGACAGACGCATGGATTGCAGGTGCGCGTTGACCACAATGATAGTGTCGCCCTGCTTAGGGCTGACATAGAAGGCTGTTGCACCGTTGAGGTCGTTGTGGCAGATGGTTTCTTTGCCAACTATGGGAAACCGAGATGCCAGGCCAACGGCGTTAATGCCGAGTGGCAACCATTCGTAGTAATAACCATAGCGGCGAAAGTCGCGTTTGATGTCTTCGTCCTGATAGTCCAGGCGCAGAGGCGACTCCTGTACAGCAACGAGGTCGCAATCCTGCGTGCCGATAAAGCGAATGACAGCGTAGTTGCCCTTTTCGTCGGTTTGCCAACGCCCGAATGAAAGTGTGTTGTACGACATGACTTTCAGACAGCTCTTGGGGGGCGTGGTATTGAGGTTGATAGGAAAATAATCGCGTACCGAGCCGTAGCAGCCAATCAGGCCAAGTAATGGTATAAATGCTGCTTTTTGTCTGAATATCAAGCATATAACGAGCATAACAACTACGGCAAATACGCAAAAGGGGAATGCCAGACCTACCACTCCAAAGATGCCTCCCCAAATGGATGGATTGATATATACACTGGCGGCGCAGCCCCAAAGCAGCAGCACGCTGCACCAGCAAAAGAATAATAGAATATGCTTCATGGGCAACTATTTTGATGTAGACCAGTAGTTATCGCCGGCTAATGCGGAAGAGTTCTTGTTTTTCCTCTTTTGTGAGACTGTCGTAACCCGAGATTCGGATTTTGTCGAGGATTTCGTCCATGCGGGCTTCCTCGGCTTTTTTGCGCATGTTGCGTTCGTAGTCGCTTTCGCGACTGGCTGTATGGTGCGCGTTGCCCAGCGTTTCATTATGTTTGCCAAAGAGGCCAGCCATTCTGTTTTTCAAACTTTGTCCCTTCGTTCCGAATATTCCGTTTCGGCTTCCGTTGTTCCAGCCTGCAGAGTATGAGTGGCTTTGGTAGTATTGTCTTTTCCAGTACGACAGGAGCATCCAGCCAAAGAGCATACCGCCCAGATGGGCAAAGTGAGCAATGTTGCTGTTGGTATTGTAGGCTAGTAGCAGCTCAATGGCTACCAATCCGGCTATAAAGTATTTGGCTTTCATGGGGATAGGAGGGATGAGCAGCATGATGCGGTGGTTAGGGTAGAGGCGGCCAAAGGCCAGCAGAATGCCGTAGCAGGCTCCCGAGGCACCGATTGTAGTCCACATATTCAAGTAGGTTGACATTGGTATTCCACTTATGCCATCGGTAACCATGGTGTAGTTTTGCAGGCCCTCGATATAGTATTGTGCCAATTGGAATAATTCCTGGCAAATGCCGGCTCCGATGCCGCATACCAGGTAATAGGTCAGGAAACGCTTGCTTCCGAGGCTACTTTCGATAGGGCTGGCAAACATCCAAAAGGAAAACATGTTGAAGAACAAGTGCTGGAAGTTGCTGTGCAGGAACATGTAAGTAAAGAGCTGGTAAACCTTGAAGTCCTCGGCATAGATAAAATGAAGGCCAAAGATTTGTGACAGGTTGATGCCCTGCATTTCGAGCACGAGTTGCAGCAGGTAGCAAACAACATTGATGCCAAGCAGGTAATAGGTTATGGAAGTGATTTTTTGCATAAGTGTAAAGGTGTTGCGGGGCTGGGTTCAGTTAATATTTATAACTTTGTCGCATACTGAGTCTCTATCGGGGCATTCAGCAGCGGCACCGAGCATTGGCCGAAACTTGAGTTTAGCAGTTTGTGTAGTGTAGAATAGTGGCCCCGAAAGCCTTTTCGATGTGCAGGCGTACCCCTACCGGCATTTTGGGTTCGGGCACACCACTTTCAAGTTCAATGGTCGAAACCTCTACATAAGCTTCGTCCCACAAACCCTGGTCGATGAGGCTTTGCAGCGTTTGCTGTCCGCCTTCAACCAGGAGCGACTGGATGCCTTGGCGGTAAAGGGCCTCGAGCATGGTCGGGATGTCGGCATAGGCCTGGAAGCCTGCGGGCAATTCGCCCTCGGCCACGCGTCCCAGCACTACTTTGAGGGGGTCGTGTCCCACCCAGTGGCGAATGGTCAGCATGGGGCGGTCAAGGCGGAGGGTTTGATGGCCCACCACAATGGCCTGGTTCATGGCGCGGAGCCGGTGAACGCGCATCAGCGAGTGGGTAGTCGACAGCAAGGCAGGTTCTTCGCCATCATCATCGCGCCAGCGGTCAATAAAGCCATCGGCTGAGCGTGCCCACTTCAGGGTGATGTAAGGGCGGTGCAGGGTTTGTGCTGTGATAAAGCGGCGGTTCAGTTCGCGACATTCTGCTTCGAGCACTCCTACGGTTACCTCAACGCCCCCTTCGCGTAAGATGTCGATGCCGCGTCCCTGCACTTTGGCAAAGGGGTCGATGCAGCCTACCACTACGCGTGGAATGCCTGTTTTAACAATCAGCATGGCGCAAGGCGGAGTACGGCCAAAGTGAGCGCAGGGTTCAAGGCTCACATAAAGGGTGCTCTCCTTGAGCAGCAGACGGTCGGCAGGGCGTACGGAGTTGATGGCATTAACCTCGGCGTGGGCTTTGCCGCAGCAGGCATGGTAGCCCTCGCCTATAATGCGGTCGTTGTGAACAATTACGGCCCCAACCATGGGGTTGGGAGCAGCGTGCATCCGTCCGTTCAGGGCGAGCTCGATGCAGCGCTGCATATATTTTTCGTGAAGCATAGGGGTGTTTAACGGCTTTTGTCAGTGATGGGCAGAGCAGATACACCTGCGTAGCATTTGGTTGCTCTTAACTTAAAAAGATATGAATACAGCTTATAGCGATTTACGTCGCTTGTTGACACCGGTTTATGGCGAGCGCGAAGCCCGTGCCATTGCCATGATGGTGCTTGAAGAGGCTTTCGGCATTGGCCGGACAGCTATTTATGCCGACAAAGTTAGGCAATTTTCGCAAGATGAGCAGCAGCTCTTCTTGAATATATGCAAAAGGTTGCAAGCCGGCGAACCCGTGCAATATGTATTGGGCTACGAATGGTTTGCAGGGCGCCGTTTTGCTGTTTCGTCTGATGTGTTGATACCTCGTCCCGAAACCGAAGAATTGGTAGAGTGGGTCTTGTCTTTGCCTTTGTCGGCTAAAGGAAGCTTGCTCGATGCCGGTACAGGATCGGGCTGTATAGCCGTGAGTTTGCAGTTGGCACTACCTGAATGGCAAGCAACGGCATGGGACCTTTCAAACCAGGCTCTGCAGGTGGCACAGGCCAATGCTGAGGCCCTGGGAGCAAAAGTGCAGTTTGAGCAGCGCGATATTTTGGCACCCTGGCCCGACGACAAGGTCTTCGACCTCATAGTTAGTAATCCACCATACATTTGCGAGCAGGAGCGGAGCAGCATGGAGGCTCATGTACTTAACCACGAGCCTGCTACAGCGCTCTTTGTGCCCGATACTGACCCGCTGCGCTTTTACCGGGCGCTTGCTGTCGGAGCTGCAAACGGGGCTTTAAAGCCTGGCGGGCTACTGATGGTCGAAATTAACCGGCAGTATGGCGTACAGACTGCCGAATTGTTCGAGGCTTGCGGCCTGCGGCAAGTAGAGTTGCGCCGCGATGCCTTTGGCAACGACCGCATGGTGGCTGCCCGGCGGTAACCGGGTGTTAAACACTGGGTAACGAGTGGCCGTTAATCTTGCGGTAAAGGTCGAGGGCGTACACATCGGTCATCCCCGACAGGTAGTCGAGTACAGCCATCAGGCGGTTGCCGATGCGTGGAGCCCTCACCTCATACTGCGGCGGCACGTGCGCCAGCAATAACGAGGAGTAAGCCTTTTCGGGGGCTAATACAGCATCGGTCATCAGTTCGAGCAGCGTGTAAATGATGTGGTAACCGGCCAAATCGACATCAGTTACTTCCTTACAGCAGTAGATGCGGTTTTGAGCCACCTCTTCGCAGGCGCGGTAGGCCTGCAGTAGTAGTGGAGGCAGGTGGTCGATGAGTGAATTTTTAAATGTGCCGTTAAGAATCTCTTCTTCGTGGTCAAGAAAAACTTGTACGCAAGCACGTTCAAGTGCATTGATTACGCACGAACGGAAGTATACAATCTGGTCGTCAATGTCAGTATCATCGCGATACGATTTGCGCAGCCGTTCGCGTTCCTGCGGTTCGAAAAATGCCAGGTAAAGCTCCATGGTCTGCTCGTCTGAAAGGATGCGCAGTTTGTGGGCATCCTCAATGTCCATAATCTCGTAGCAAATGTCGTCGGCCGCCTCTACTAAATATACTAGCGGGTGGCGGGCATGGAGCATGGAGCCGTTGGAGTCTTTTTCCAGGCAACTGATTCCCAGGCTTTCGGCAATGTTCAGAAAGGTTTGGCGTTCGCTCTCAAAGTATCCGAACTTGGGCTTACGGATGGCACGGTCGGAGCCATAAGGGTATTTTACAATGGCAGCCAGTGTGGCATACGTCATGACAAATCCGCCCTTACGCCTGCCGTTAAAGTGGTGCGTAAGCAGTCTGAAGGTGTTGGCATTGCCGTCAAAGCGGGTCATATCAGTCCATTCGGCTTCAGAAAGTTCCTTGCCGTCGGGCGTAATCAAGGTTTGCAGGCTGCACCCTTTACCCTCACTGAAATAGGTACGTATGGCGCGTTCGCCCGAGTGGCCAAATGGAGGATTACCCATATCGTGTGCCAGGCAGGCTGCGCTGACAATAGCTCCCATGCCTGTAATTTCGGAATTGTCCAGTTCGGGATGGCGGTTAATGAGTTCCCTGCTGATATCGGTGCCCAGTGAGCGGCCCACGCTCGACACCTCGAGGCTGTGGGTTAGTCGGTTGTGTACAAAAATACTTCCGGGTAGCGGAAAAACCTGTGTCTTGTTTTGCAAGCGTCTGAAGGCTGCCGAAAAAATCAGGCGGTCGTAGTCGCGCTGAAATTCCGTGCGGCGTTCTTCGAGCGGTTTCGTGCGGTCTTCTTTGCCAAGCCGTTTGGAGGAGATAAGTTGTAGCCAATTCATAGTTGAGTGTTGAATAACGGGTTCATGTGCCATGCGTTTGGCAATGCGGCATCGGGGTGTTTAAGCAATGGGTGTAGTGCCTTTTACACGGCATGTAAAAAATTTTGCACTAGCTTTCGGAGCAGCCGGTACAAAGACTCGAAAGCGTTGTGCAAAGGCAGTATCCGCAAAAATAGCAAAAACCAGGCAGGGTAGTAGCTTTTCCGGCAAAAACTATCCGGTATGTGCCTTAATTTCAGTAATTTTGCTCCGCTAATGGTGTACCTTGGCGTTTGTGGCCTGTGTTCGAGCATCTTGCAAGGCAATGCAAGCCCCGGCCATAGATGCCTTACAGCATCAATAGTACGCCTGTTCACATTCTGAAGTTCTGATAATAATGCGTAAAAGCAACGTACAGACTCCAGAGGCTCATTACCTATCATTATGAAAATCGAAATAGTAAACCATTCGCACCACCCTTTACCACAATACGCCACCCCGCTGAGTGCAGGTCTCGACTTGAGGGCTAATCTCGACGCCGACATTATTTTGCAACCCATGGAGCGCCGTCTCATCCCAACCGGGCTGCGCATAGCCCTGCCTGCAGGTTACGAGGCGCAGGTACGGCCACGTTCGGGCCTTGCGCTAAAGCATGGCATCACGTTGCTCAATACGCCGGGCACTATCGATGCCGATTATCGGGGCGAAATAGGCGTCATATTGGTCAATCTTTCGGCCGACCCCTTCAAAGTGGCCGATGGCGACCGCATAGCCCAGCTTGTAGTTGCCCGTCATGAACGTGCGGAGTGGGAACTTGTAGAAACGCTCAACGAAACCGTTCGCGGAGAAGGTGGTTTCGGTCATTCCGGCATCTGATAGGCTTTAGGCAGCCATAAGTGCAGCTTTGCTGCTAAAGTATTTATTTTTTTGTATGTTACGTACCCTCCTGTTAATAGCTTTAACTGCCGTGATGATGGCGTCATGCCGTACGGCACAGCAGCAGCCTCCAGCCCGTTCAAACCACGAGGCAGTCGAGGCCGCTGCAGGAGGTGTGCCCAAACGGGTCAATTATGAGCGCAGCCGTCGCTTTAATGAATTGTTTCTCGAGGCAGTACGCCAAAAAGAGTTGGAACATATTGACGCAACCTACGAACTGCTCGATGCAGCCCTGCGCATTCATCCCGATGCTTCGGAGGCTGTTTACGAAATGGGTGCTCTTAAATTGTCGTTTGCCGGATATTCCGATTCATTGCTCCGGGCACAGGGCGACTCGATGCTGCACCGTGCCGTCGAACTCGAACCCGCCAACCTTTTTTATAAGGAAATGCTGGCCATCTATCTGGCCAACAATGCACGCTACCGCGAGGCTATACATCTGTATGAGGAGATAACAGATGCTAAGGTAAGCTACGAAACCCTGGCCACCCTTATATGGCTGTATAAAACCAGTGGCGACTACCCCGGAGCCATCCGGAGCATTGAGCGCCTGGAACGCTTTGACGGAACCAACGAACAGTTAAGCATGGAAAAGTTCCAGACTTATCTGGCAATGAACGACACAGAACAGGCCTATAAAGCCATCGAAGACCTCTGTGCCGAATATCCGCTCGACCTGCGTTACCGGGTGTTGCTTGGCGACCTTTACGACCAGCATGGCTATCATGAAATGGCCATCGGTATTTACCAAGACGTGCTGGCTGCCGAACCCGAAAACAGCTATGCTCAAATTTCGCTTTTAGCTTACTATAAAGCAGCTGGAGCCGACTCGCTTTATTTGGATTTCCTGCAAAAGGTAGTGCTCAATCCGCAAACACAAAGCAGTGCACGCATCGAAGCTATGCGCAGCTATGCGGTAGACAATATTAAAGCCGGAGCCGACTCGGTGCCGGTAATTAACCTCTTTTTGAAAGCGCTGAACCAACCGCAGGAAAGCCGTGACATGGCCGAACTTTATGCCTATTATGTAGTAGAACGTAAAATGCCGACCGACACACTCCTGTCGGCCATGAACCATATACTCAAAGTAGAACCTGACTATACGAAGGCACGCTTGCAGATACTGCAAATAATGTTGCAGCGAAACAATATGCAGGAGGTGGCACGCATATGCAGGGAGGGTGAACTCTACGACCCCTCGGAAGTAACCTACTATTATTATGAAGGAACGGCTCTTTACAACATAGGGCGTAACATGGAGGCAATCAGAGTGCTGCAGCGAGGGGTTGAGCGTATAGATGACACCACCGACAAACTATTGGCCTCGGATGTACATGCCCTTTTGGGCGATGTGTTGCACGACAGCAAACTCAACGAAGAGGCTTACCTGGCCTACGATAAGGCGTTGCAATATAATCCGCTTAACCTGATGTGCCTGAATAACTATGCCTATTTCTTGTCCGAAGAAGGGCTGCATCTTGATAAAGCTGAAAAAATGAGCAGGCAGACCGTTGAGGTAGAAGGAAGCGAAGCGGTATATCTCGATACTTATGCCTGGATTCTTTTTAAAAAGAAACAATACGAGCAGGCACGCATTTATATCAGTGAAGCTCTGCGCGACTTGCCCGAAACAGCCGAAAACGCTTCGATCTTTGATCATGCAGGCGACATACATTTCCGATGCCAGCAACCAGCAAAAGCATTGGGATTTTGGAAAAAAGCATTATCGCTTACAACTGATAAAATGCTGAAAAACAGTGTGCAACGCAAAATCAGACGTCGCCGTATTTAACAACGAACGGATACCAGGGATAGAACGGGAGTGGACGTATCAGCAGTTCGCTACGTTGTATTTAACTTTGAACAGGTAACTACCATCAATAATTTGGAGCCAATGAAAAGAATATTATACATCATGCTGGCTTGTGTCCTCCTTGCAGGATGTCGTTCCTCGCAACATGCAAACCGAAAAAACCAACCCATAGCACCCACCGAGGGGGTCGTACCGATTACGCCCAAGCATCCATCCCAGAAACAAGCTGATGCAGCAGCCTTTGTGAGCCGTGTGGCCAAGACAAGAATCAATAAAAACAGTGTGACGGCCAGCGTAAAAGTTAACCTCAAGGGCTTGGGTAAGGATTTGGCTGTAAGCGGATCGTTGCGCATGAAGCGTAACGAAGTTGTACGTCTTTCATTACGATTTATGGGCATTGAGGTTGGCTTGATGGAGTTTACACCCAGCTATGTGCTCATAGTAGACCGCATGAAAAAGCAATACGTTCGTGCGGCCTATACGGATGTGAGTTTTCTGAAGCAAGCTAATATTGATTTTGCTGCCTTGCAGGCACTCTTCTGGAATGAAATTTTTGTACCCGGCGTGTCAAATCCTTTACATGCCATGTGTAAATTTCAAGTCGCCGATCATGCAGGCCATACCCTACTAACATTGACCGACACCCCACAATTGACTTATACCTTTACCACTTCGACCGCTCAAGCCCTTGTAGAACAATTGCTGGTTAAGGGGAAAAATGCAGCAGACAAGGCCGAGTTTCGTTGGAATTATGGGCAGTTCAAACCCTTTGCAGGACGACACTTTCCTACAACGATGCAAATGCAGGTGAGTGGCGGAAAAACAAATATAGAACTGGGTTTGCAGCTCTCTGACCTCGACAACAATTCCGACTGGACAACCTATACCAATCTTTCGTCCAGGTATAAGCCTCTAAACGTGGAGGAAATTTTCAAAGGACTCAAATTCTAAATAGCGTATGCTCCGATATCTATTAGCCGGACTCGTCATGCTGACTGCTTGTCTGCAGTTGCCGGCACAGACAAATAAGAAAATACGTTCGTTGCAGCGCGAACAGACAAGTCTGAAAAAGGACATTGCCAACCAGGAGCAACTGTTGCGAACTACAAAAAAGGATGTTCATTCGCAACTCTCGAATTTGCAGGTTATAAATGCTCAAATCGAGGGACAGCAAAAGTATGTAAACGGCATTCATGCCGAAATAACCATGCTGGCATCCGATATAGGTGGATTGGAAAAGCAGTTGCAACTCTTGGAAAACGACCTGTTGGAGTGCAAACGTAAATATCGGCGGGCGGTAGACTATATGTATGGCAACCGCATGCGCTTTTCAAAATGGCAGTTCATACTTTCGGCTAAAAACTTTCGGCAAATGTATCGCCGTATGCGCTATGTAACCAGTTTCTCAAAGTTTCAGGTAGCACAAGGCCGAGTTATACAGGCTAAAGAGGCCCAGGTAAATGCTAAACGGCAAGAACTGCTCGGAGCAAAAGCCGAGAAAGACCGCCTATATGCGCAAGGACAGCAGGAAACCCGTAAGTTGCAGGCACAGCAGCAGGAGCGCCAGCAGGTAATTGACAAACTCAATAAAAAGCAGCGTCAACTGCAGGCATCAATAGCCCAGCAGCGCAAAAAGTATGTGGCACTCAATGCACGCATAGACAAACTTATTAAAGAAGAAATAGCAGCTGCCGAGCGCCGGCGTAAGGAAGCCGAACGCAGAAGAAAGGCCGAAATAGCACGACAAAAGCGACTAAAAGCACAAAGGGAAAAGGCTGAGGCCGAAAAGCGCAAAAGAGCTAAAGTTGCTGCCGGTAAAAAATCGGGCAGCCGTTCTGAGCGTTCAGAGAACGCTGCAGCAACGCCCAAATTCCATGAACCCGATAATGTAGATCGTGCTCTTTCAAACAGTTTTGCTGCCAACCGCGGACGACTGCCTATACCTGTAACCGGTTCATACTCCATTACCATGCATTATGGCCGCTACAATGTGCCGGGACTGAATGGGGTGCAACTCGATAGCAAGGGCATAAATATCACAGCCCGGCCCGGAGCACAGGCACGTGCCGTTTTCAAAGGCGAGGTTACCTCTATCTTCCACTATGGAGGCATGTACAATGTCATTGTGCGCCACGGCTCTTACTTATCGGTATATTGCAATTTGTCGGCAGTATCGGTGCGTAAAGGGCAGCAGGTAGATACGCGCCAGGCATTGGGACGCATAGCTACTGACGCCTCGGGTAACTGCACGCTCCAGTTCCAACTCCACAAAGAAACCACGCGCTTAAACCCTGAGTCATGGCTCGGACGATAGCGCATACCGACTTTCAAACTTTATGAAACTAACCGAACGAATGGCTCGCCTGTTCCTGCATTTGCTTTCGCGCATTCCGATGTGGGGGCTCTACCGGCTCTCCGATTTGCTCTACGTCCTGGCCTACCACGTGGTGCGTTACAGGCGGCGGGTGGTGCGCGAAAATCTGGACAACTCCTTTCCAGACCGTACGGAGGCCGAACGTCGCCAGATAGAGCGCCGATTTTATCGCTTTTTCTGCGATTATGTGGTCGAAACTGTCAAGTTCATGACCATGACTCCGGAAGAAATGAAACGGCGAATGCAAGTGAAAGGTGTAGAGCAGATGGACCAGGAACTGGACCGCCAACCATTTTGTTTCTTGATGCTCGGACATTACGGAAATTGGGAGTGGATATCAAGCATTGTGCTTTGGAGCCGCAGGCATTGTGCCCAGCTCTATACCCCCCTGCATAATACCACCTTTGACCATATATTCTACGAAATGCGGTCGCGCTTTGGAGGTGAGAATATATCCAAGTACGATGCCCTGCGCCGTATTCTGACATTAAAGCGTCAGGGCGTGCCCACCCACATCGGCTTTATTTCAGACCAAAGTCCGCGTCCAAACAGCATACACGACTGGATGCAATTTTTGCACCAGGATACGCCCATCTTTACCGGGGCAGAGCGAATAGGGAAAAAGGTTGGAGCAGCAGCCTATTTCGTACATATCACCCGCCCTCGGAGAGGCTATTACGAGTGTACCCTTGAACGCCTCACTTCAGATATGGCCGAATATCCTGACTACGAGTTGACCGAACGCTATATGCGTCGCTTAGAACAAGAAATTAACGAGGCGCCGCACTTATGGCTGTGGACACACCGCAGATGGAAGCATAAACGTACGGATAGTACAAAGTAGATTTTCGACCAAGGATATCGGGTTTTCAAAAAGCAGTGTTTGACTTTTAACATGCCGTGTAGAGCATTCAACAAGCACTATATCCTTTCCTGCTTCCCAACCTATAAGTTCGATGAAACTTTACTCTTTTACGGTAGAGACGCAGTCGCTTATTAAAAGCCGTTTAAAAACATAGAAACAAGTAAATTAACAAAGACATAACGATGAAGATAGAACAACAGCTTTATGTAGCAGTAGCCGAGGCAGTCAAGGCTTTGTATGGCCAGGATATCAAGCCCGAGCAGATAACGCTGCAAAAAACAAAAAAAGATTTTGAAGGACACCTCACCCTGGTTGTATTTCCGCTCCTAAAGATTTCGCGCAAGAAACCTGAGGATACAGCAAAGGAAATAGGCCAATGGATTCAACAGAATACAGCTCTCATCGCTTCGTTTAACGCAGTTGCAGGGTTCTTGAATATGGTTATTGCTCCTGCACAGTGGGTGGCACTGCTTGAAGATATCAATGCCGACCCCCAGTTTGGTATTCAAAAACCTACGGAAAACAGCCCGTTGGTTATGATAGAGTATTCTTCGCCCAATACCAATAAGCCCTTGCATCTTGGACATGTGCGTAACAACCTGCTAGGATGGGCTTTGGCCAGTGTAGTCGAGGCTAACGGAAACCGGGTTGTTAAGACTAATATTGTGAACGACCGTGGTATTCACATCTGTAAGTCGATGTTGGCTTGGCTCAAGTATGGCAATGGCGAAACTCCGCAGACTTCGGGCAAGAAGGGCGATCACCTGATTGGCGATTACTACGTGGCCTTCGACAAGCACTACCGCGAAGAGGTTAAACAACTCACAGCCAAATTTGTAGCCGAGGGAATGGATGAAGAGGCTGCCGGTGAGCGTGCCAAAAAAGAGTCGCCCCTCATGCAGGAGGCACACGACATGCTCGTAAAGTGGGAGGCAAACGATCCTGAAGTACGTGCATTGTGGCGTAAAATGAACGAATGGGTTTATGCTGGCTTTGACGAGACCTACAAGGCCTTGGGTGTAAACTTTGACAAGATATATTACGAAAGCGATACCTACCTTGAAGGAAAAGAAAAGGTAGAAGAAGGATTGGAAAAAGGCATCTTCTTCCGTAAGGAGGACGGTTCTGTATGGGCTGACCTTACAGCTGAAGGGCTTGACGAGAAACTCTTGCTCCGTGCAGATGGCACCAGTGTTTACATGACACAGGATATTGGTACGGCAAAGCTCCGTTTCCAGGACTTCCCCATCGACAAGATGATTTATGTGGTGGGTAATGAGCAAAACTACCACTTCCAGGTACTCTCCATCCTGCTCGACAAACTTGGTTTTGAATGGGGCAAGAGCCTGGTTCACTTCTCCTATGGTATGGTTGAGCTTCCCAACGGCAAGATGAAGAGCCGTGAAGGTACGGTAGTCGATGCCGACGACCTCGTAGCCGGAATGATAGCCCAGGCCCGCCAGACGGTTGAGGCTGCCGGTAAGTTCGACGATATGTCGGAGGAAGAAAAGGCCGAAGTGGCCCGCATTGTAGGTATGGGTGCCCTTAAGTATTTCCTGTTGAAGGTTGATGCTCGCAAGAACATGCTCTTCAACCCCGAAGAGAGCATTGACTTTAATGGTAATACCGGTCCGTTTATCCAGTACACTTATGCTCGTATCCGTTCCATCCTGCGTAAGGCTGCCGATGCCGGAATCGTTATGCCCGAGCACCTGCCCGTTGATGTAGAACTATCGACCAAGGAAGAGGAAATTGTACAGCATGTAGCCGACTTTGCCTCAGTGGTGCGTCAGGCAGGTACTGAGTATCAGCCCGCAGCTATAGCCAACTATTGCTACGACCTGGTAAAGGAGTACAACCAGTTCTACCACGACTTTAGCATCCTGCGTGAGAGCGATGCCCGGAAGCAGGCATTCCGCCTTGTACTTTCGCAGTGCGTAGCCAAGGTGGTACGTTTGGGCATGGGCCTTCTCGGTATCGAGATGCCTGAGCGCATGTAAGCATTATAAACTCATAAGCCGGCGGAATCTGCAGGGTAATAACCTCCCCGCAGATTCCGCTTTTTTAGAATGCCTTTCATGAAAAAGCAAAAGTACTATGTGGTGTGGCATGGGGTAGAACCAGGCATCTATACCACGTGGAGCGAATGTGAGCGGCAGGTTAAGGGGGTGGTTGGAGCTGCCTTTAAGGCTTTCGATACCGAAGCCGAGGCTCGCGAGGCGTATTATGCATCGCCGGCCGACTACATTAAGCCCCGCAAAACTGCTCCGCGTCCCAAGCCGCAACCTTTGCAGGCACCGCCAGCCGACCGCTCCGATACCGTTTTGCCCTTGCCTCCTGAGGTAACCGCCTGTGCCCTTGCTGTCGATGCTGCGTGTTCGGGCAATCCTGGCCCTATGGAGTACCAAGGGGTAGATTTGGCCACCGGACAGCAGGTGTTTCACTACGGACCGGTGCAGGGAACAAACAACATCGGTGAGTTCTTGGCTATAGTTCATGCCTTGGCCTTACTCAAGCAGCAAGGGCGGGTAATGACCGTGTATAGCGATAGTCGCAATGCCATGTTGTGGGTTAAGGCTGGGAAATGCCGCACTAAACTCAAGCGCAATGCGCGCACCGAAACCATATACCAACTCATAGAGCGGGCAGAGCGTTGGCTCAGCCAAAATGATTGGAGCCACATACCGCTCTTAAAGTGGGAAACCTCGCGTTGGGGCGAAGTGCCAGCCGATTTTGGCCGCAAATAGTTGTAGGGCTGGCTATAAAGTTATGCCCAGGCAATTGTAGCCATCCCAATTCATTCGGGGCAACAGGTTACTTATATTTTCGAACCGTTGCTCAGAGTTTAAATCTCTGTATATAGCACTGCGAAACTGCGTGGATGTTGAATGTTCAATACCTGGTGTAGCGTGTTCAACATTCGGTGTAAACGATTCAACACCCGGCAGTCAATTTTGCAAAGGGTCAGATTTGAAAATACGGCGAAGCCCCCGGCATACTGCATTGCAGGCAGTGTGCCGGGGGCTTGGGTTAGTTTGGACTTTTAAATCCGTTAAAGATTTTAATCGCGGTTGGCGCGTTTACGGGTCAAGTGGTCGAGAATGATTTTGCGCATACGCATCGATTTGGGTGTTACCTCAATGTATTCGTCCTCCTTGATGTATTCGAGAGCTTCCTCCAGTGAGAAAATCACGGGCGGTATGATGCGGGCTTTGTCGTCGGCTCCCGAGGCGCGCATATTGGTCAGCTGTTTGGCTTTGGTTACGTTTACCACAAGGTCGTTATCGTGAACGTGTTCGCCCACCACTTGTCCGGCATACACCTCGTCTTGTGGGTTGATAAAGAAGCGGCCGCGATCTTGAAGGTGGTCAATGGCATAAGCGTAGGCTGTACCCGATTCGAGGGCAATCATTGAACCGTTTGAGCGGCGCTGGATGTCGCCCTTGTAAGGTTGGTACTCTTTAAAGCGGTGAGCCATGATAGCTTCGCCCTGCGAGGCTGTAAGTACATTTGTACGCAAGCCGATAATGCCGCGCGAAGGGATGTCGAACTCAATGTCTACGCGTTCGCCCAAATTCTGCATAGAGGTCATCTCACCCTTACGGCGCGTAACCATATCAATCATTTTCGAGGCAAACTCCTCGGGGACGTTGATGGTAAGTTCCTCGATGGGTTCGCATTTCTCGCCGTCAATTTCTTTGTAAATTACCTGCGGTTGTCCAACCTGGAGCTCGTAGCCCTCGCGGCGCATAGTTTCAATCAGAATGGAGAGGTGCAGCACACCGCGTCCGCTCACCGTCCAGCTGTCGCCCGTTTCAGTGCGGCTAACTCGTAGTGCAAGGTCTTTTTCAAGTTCTTTTTCAAGTCGGTCGTTAATATGCCGCGAAGTGCAGAACTTACCTTCTTTGCCGAAGAAGGGCGAGTCGTTGATAGCAAAGAGCATCGACATGGTCGGCTCGTCGATGGCAATGGTTGGTAAGGGTTCAGGATTTTCGAAGTCGCAGATGGTATCTCCGATTTCGAAGTTTTCCAATCCTACGACGGCACAGATATCACCCGATGATACGCTGTCAGTTTTTTGCCGGCCCATGCCTTCAAAGGTATGTACTTCTTTAATTTGAGTCTTCTCCAACGTACCGTCACGGTGAGCAATCACGCACTTCATACCCTCTTGAATAGTTCCGCGGTGCACGCGTCCTACGGCGATGCGTCCGGTGTAGTTAGAGTAGTCGAGCGAGGTGATAAGCATCTGCGGTGTTCCTTCGAGTTGTTGCGGCGATGGAATAACCTCAATAATCTTATCGAGCAGGTAGTTTATGTTGTCGGTAGGCGTATTGTAGTCTTCGCCCATCCAGTTGTTCTTGGCTGAACCGTAGATTACGGGAAAGTCCAGTTGGTCTTCGGTAGCGTTGAGGTCGCACATGAGGTCGAAAACCATTTCGTATACTTCCTCAGGGCGGCAGTTGGGTTTGTCAACCTTGTTGACTACAACAATAGGTTTGAGTCCAATCTCAAGTGCTTTTTGCAAGACGAAGCGTGTTTGAGGCATCGGGCCTTCGAAAGCATCGACCAGCAGGATACATCCGTCGGCCATGTTAAGCACGCGCTCTACCTCTCCGCCAAAGTCGGAGTGTCCCGGTGTGTCGATGATATTGATTTTGACATCTTTATATCGGATAGACACGTTTTTAGAGAGGATGGTTATGCCTCGCTCGCGCTCCAGGTCATTGTTGTCGAGGATGAGTTCGCCTGCGTTTTGGTTTTTGCGGAAAAGGTTTCCGGCCAAAAGCATTTTGTCTACGAGGGTAGTTTTGCCGTGGTCTACGTGAGCAATAATGGCAATGTTACGAATGTCTTGCATACACTTAAATCTAATACCTTATAACTGAGGGCAGAAACATACAGCTTAGCGGGAGTGGGGTTTGTGAGCCTGAAGCAGCTGGCTGAGGCTGTGACAAATGGTCGGTAAACCCGGTTGTTGGTGTGTTTCGGCCAATGAAATAATACCTTGTCAGTTTCAAGGTGCAAAGTTAGTGCAAGGAGCGTGAAGGACAAAGCAAAAACATTTTTTTTCTGCCCCCTTCAGGCTTGTGTCAGTGTAGGTGTTGTGGTTAGCGGGTATGAGTTTGTTGTTCTGAAGCGGGAATATGCCCTTGCACAATCTTCTGCTTCATTTAAAGCAGGCATTGCGAGTAAAGACACAGCCCGATAAAAGTGTGAAAATTGCAGCTGTAGTTTTGTAAGGCCTAAGGAATGCACTATCTTTGCAGTTTGTTAGCACGCGACTATATAAATTAGACAAATAATATATGGAAGAAAAGAAATTTGCCCGTACGTTGGTAACTGCAGCATTGCCTTATGCTAATGGCGGTGTACACATTGGCCACTTGGCCGGTGTATATGTTCCTGCCGACATCTACGTGCGCTACCTCCGCCTCAAGAAGAAGGACGTACTCTTTATTTGCGGATCCGATGAGCATGGTGTACCTGTAACTATCCGTGCCCGTAAAGAAGGTTGCACGGCGCAAGAAGTTGTTGACCGCTACAATAAGATTATCCGCGAGTCGTTCGAGGGATTTGGCATCTCGTTTGATGCCTTTGGTCGTACCACCTCAGATATACATCGCCAAACGGCTTCCGACTTTTTCCGTAAACTCTATGACAAAGGCGAGTTTGTAGAAAAAGTAAGCGAGCAATACTATGACGAGGAAGCACATACATTCCTGGCCGACCGCTACATCACTGGCGAATGTCCGCACTGTCATGCTGAGGGTGCCTATGGAGATCAATGCGAAAAGTGCGGAACAGCACTTTCGCCTACCGAACTAATTAATCCTAAAAGTACTGTAAGCGGTTCAAAACCCGTGTTGCGCCAGACCAAGCACTGGTATTTGCCCCTCGACAAGCATCAGCAGTGGCTCGAACCATGGATTACGCAGCAGCATCCCGAATGGCGCTCTAACGTAATGGGACAATGCAAAAGCTGGTTCGACATGGGACTGCAGCCTCGTGCCGTTAGCCGCGACCTTGACTGGGGTATACCGGTACCTGTGCAGGATGCTGAGGGAAAAGTGCTCTATGTATGGTTTGATGCTCCCATCGGCTACATCTCGAATACGAAAGAAATCCTCCCCAATGACTGGGAAAAATGGTGGAAGAGCGAAGATACCCGTCTCATTCACTTTATAGGTAAAGACAACATCGTATTCCACTGCATCGTCTTCCCGGCCATGCTCAAGGCCGAGGGCTCGTACATTTTGCCCGACAATGTGCCGGCCAATGAGTTCCTTAATTTGGAAGACGATAAGATTTCAACCTCACGCAACTGGGCTGTATGGCTCGACCAGTACTTGCTCGATTTTCCCGGCAAGCAGGATGTGTTGCGCTATGTGCTTACGGCAAATGCACCAGAGACCAAGGACAATAACTTTACGTGGAAAGATTTTCAGGCACGCAATAATAACGAATTAGTAGCAGTATACGGAAACTTCGTGAATCGTGCGCTGCAACTTACCAAGAAGTATTATAACGGCATAGTGCCCGCTGCTGGCGAGTTTACCCAGTACGACCTCGACACAATCGAAGAGTTCAAGGGTGTGAAAGCCGAAGTTGAACGCTTGCTTGAGCACTTCCGCTTCCGCGATGCCCAGAAGGAGGCTATGAACCTGGCCCGTATCGGCAACAAGTACCTTGCCGACTCTGAACCCTGGAAGGTTGTGAAGACAGACCCTGAGCGTGTAAAAACCATTTTGCACCTTTCGCTCCAATTGGTTGCCAATCTGGCAATAGCCTTCGAACCTTTCCTTCCCTTCTCGTCGGCTAAGTTGCGCGACATGTTGGGTGTGGCTGAAGCAGAGTGGGACCGTCTTGGAGCAACCGACCTCTTGGCTGCCGGACACCAACTTGGCGAACCGGCATTGCTCTTTGAAAAAATTGAAGACGAGGTTGTCGATGCACAAATACAGAAACTTCTGGATACGAAAAAAGCTAACGAAGCTGCAAATTATAAGGCTGAGCCTATCAGTGAGAATATCCCCTTCGAACAATTCGAGAAACTCGACCTCCGTGTGGGCACAGTGCTTTCGTGCGAAAAGGTCAAGAAGAGCAAAAAGCTCTTGAAGTTCGAAATAGCCGACGGCTTGGAAAATCGTACCATCGTGAGCGGCATTGCCCAGCACTATGAACCCGACTACTTTGTAGGTAAGCAAGTTTGCTTTGTAGCTAACCTTGCTCCGCGAACCATTAATGGCATTGAAAGTCAGGGCATGATACTTTCGGCCGTAAACTATGATGGTTCGCTCAGCGTAATAAGCGTTGATCGTCAAGTAGTTCCGGGCAGCCGTATTGGTTAACCATAGAACTTTCTTGCAAAATTCTGTCTGTATAGGGCAGTTTACAAACTTTAAAACCGGGAGTACTTGCTTCTTGCTGCTTTGTGCAGCAGCGTAGCAGGTATTCCCGGTTTTGTTTCTTCTTTTTCGATATAGCCGAATCCGCTTTGCGCTAGCCGGACCCTCATTGATTCAGTTTTCAAGGTAATTTAAAGGTTTCTACTTTGTTTATTCAAAGCGGTAAGCATCTTGTATATATATCACAAACGCGAGTGCTTGGTTTATGAAATACATTTAGCTACCCCGCTAGTTACGGCAATTGCGTGGCAAGTGCTCCTCAATTTGTTTACGCAAGAAACTCCTGTCTATGTGAGTATAGAGCTGCGTGGTACCAATCCGTTCGTGCCCCAGCATAGCTTGTATGGCCCGCAGGTTAGCTCCTCCTTCAAGCAGATGAGTTGCAAAAGTGTGGCGCAGCGTGTGGGGCGAAATTTTTTTAGTAATTTCAGCGCGTTCGGCATATACCTGTAAATTATGAAACACCGTGATGCGCGAAAGATGTTTACCCCGTCGGTGACTTATAAAAACGTAGTCCTCCTCGCCAGGTTTAGTATTGATATGGCAACGTTCGGCAAACCAAAGTTTCAGTTCGTGAATGGCTTTTTCGGAGATGGGAACGAGCCGTTGCTTGTTGCCTTTGCCCAAAATGCGCAAGAATCCCTCGTCAAGAAAAAGGTCGCTCAGCAATAGTGAGCACAATTCGCTCACCCGTAAACCACAACTGTAAAGCATTTCAATAATAGCGCGGTCGCGTTGCCCCTCAGGTTGTGAAAGGTCGATAGCTGTTTCGAGCCTGTCAATCTCCTCCACTGTCAACACTTCGGGCAGACGTTCTGGCTTTTTGGGCGATTCGAGCAGTTCTGTCGGGTCAGAATCAATATACCCCTCCTTCAGCAAAAAGTCAAAGTATGACCGAACGCCCGAGAGTATGCGTGCAATCGATGAGGCAGCTATGCCCAAATCGTAGAGCGAAGCTGCAAATCGGTGCAAATCGTCGAGCTTGACATCTCTGGCCTCAAGCCCTTCGTCAGAGAGGTATTGCAAAAGTTTATAAACGTCTTGTTCGTAAGCCAGACGCGTGTTTTCAGAAAGCCCCCTTTCAAGAAGCAAGTAGGCATGATATTTGTCGATAGTCAAGGTGGTAATGTGATAAGAAATGAGTATTTTTGTGGCAAAATTACGATTAAATCATAGAATAGGCCAATAGCACTCAGCACATTGGCAATTATCAACATGAAACTCTTGGTTATGAATGGCCCCAACTTAAATATGTTGGGGAAACGCGAACCCGCCATCTACGGTACAACAACGATGGACAATTGCCTGGCCAACCTGCAAACACATTATTCGAACGATACAATTCAATACTTTCAGAGTAATATTGAAGGATGCCTGATTGACCGTTTACAGCAGGCTCAAGCCGAAGGTATTGAAGGCATTGCCCTTAATGCCGGTGCCTATACGCATACCAGCATTGCACTGGCCGATTGCATCAGTGCCCTGGGTATACCGGTAGTTGAAGTGCATATATCGAATGTGCATCGGCGTGAATCTTTCAGACACCATTCCATGATTGCTGCAGCATGTGCCGGAGTGATTTGCGGATTTGGGATGGATTCCTACCGTTTAGCCATCGAAGCCCTGAAGGCGCTTGTTTCCGGCCGGTAAGCCGGAGGCTTGGTTTGCTTGTAATGTACAACCCTACAACACTTAACTCAACATGTACAAAAAGACAAAGATTGTAGCAACCATTTCGGATATGCGTTGCGATGTAGGACTCATCCAGCGTCTGTATGATGCCGGTATGAATGTCGTGCGCCTCAATACGGCTCATCAAGATGCCGTAGGTATGAAGCGGGTTATCGATAATGTGCGCGAGGTTTCGAGCCATTTGGCCATTTTGGTAGATACCAAAGGACCCGAAGTGCGCACCACGCCTACCGAAAGCCCGATTGATTTTAAAAAAGGCGAAATCGTGACCGTTGTAGGCAATCCTAAACAATTGACAACCCGTCAGACTATTGCCGTAACCTACAGCGATTTTGTGAAAGACGTTAATGTCGGTGCACATATCCTGATTGACGACGGCTGCCTCGGGTTGATTGTTGACGAAAAGGATGCCAATTCATTGGTTTGCCATGTTGAGAACGATGCAACCCTCGGATCGCGTAAAAGTGTGAACGTGCCCGGTGTACGTATCAACCTGCCGGCACTCACCGAAAAGGACCGCAAAAACATTGAGTTTGCCATCGATTACGATGTTGCATTTATTGCCCACAGCTTTGTACGTTCGAAAGAGGATATTTACGAAGTACGTAAAATGCTCGATGCCAAAAATAGCGACATTCGTATTATTGCCAAAATCGAGAACCAGGAAGGTGTAGATAATATTGACGAAATTCTTGAAGCTGCCGATGGTATCATGGTTGCTCGAGGCGACTTGGGTATTGAAGTGCCGCAAGAATTTATTCCAGGCATTCAGCGTCGACTCGTAGACAAGGCTATTCGTGCCCACAAACCCGTAATTGTGGCCACCCAAATGCTCCAAAGCATGATTCACAGCCCGCGTCCCACACGTACAGAGGTAACCGATATTGCCAATGCGGTATACTCACGTGCCGATGCGCTGATGCTTTCGGGCGAGACAGCCTATGGAGATTATCCCGTTGAGGCTGTAAAAGTAATGGCTACCGTGGCCTGGCAGGCCGAGAAAGATTCCTTCCAGGGCTTTGGAGGCGTAGATATTCCTCTGTCGAAGAATCCGGATGTAACAGAGTTCTTTGCCAAAGAGGCTGTTATGGCTACCAAGCGGATGAAACTCCGTGCCATTATTATGGACTCGTATACCGGGCGCACAGCGCGCTACGTGTCGTCATTCCGAGGCGAATGTACAATTCTGGCAATTTGCTATAAGGCCAAGACCGTGCGCCACCTGGCGCTCTCTTATGGCGTGTATGCCATCTATATGCCCATGAAGAGCTACGGACACGAGTTCTTGTTGGCAGCGTTGCGTAAACTCCTTTCCGACAATATGCTTCAGCCCGAAGATCGCATATGCTACCTTGGCTCACAGCGTAAGGAGCAGCGCACATCGTTCATGGAAATGAACATTGTAAAGAATCTTTTTGAGAGCGAGGGCGAGGAAACTTACCCCAACTAATTGTAAAACATTTAATATCCCGAGCTACTCCCGTTGTCGGGCAGTTCGAGGCAGAGCAACAAATGCAGCGTCCGGTTGGTCCGGTTATACAGCCCGGCAGCCGGGCACTGCTTTTTGCTGAACGCCTGGTGTAACCAAACTAAAACCTACTCATTAACGTGGATCAGTATATCTCAGACCATACAACCCGCCCCGATGATTATCTGCAAAAACTCTATCGGGCTACTCACCTGCATCTGTTACGTCCGCGCATGGCCTCCGGACATTTGCAGGGCCAGTTGTTGCGTATGCTCATGCAAATGCACCGCCCGCGCACTGTGGTTGAAATAGGTACTTACTCGGGCTATTCCGCCCTGGCCATGGCTTCGGGTATGGAGCCCGGAAGCAAAGTATACACCTTTGAGGTAAACGATGAGCAGGAGTGTTTTACGCGGCCGTGGCTCGAGCAAGCCCCTTACGCGGCCAAGGTCGAAATGTTTGTAGGCAATGTGTTCGAATTGCTTCCACCCATGCAACTCAGCATAGATGCAGCCTTTATAGATGCCAATAAGCGGGAGTATGCTCAGTACTACGAACTGCTGATGCCATATACCCATTCCGGAAGTATTTTGCTGGCTGATAATACCCTGTGGGACGGCCATGTAATCGATCCGGCCTATGACAACGATGTTCAGACCCGGGCTATCAAGCATTTTAACGACATGGTTGCTGCCGACCCCCGTGTGGAACAACTCATTCTGCCCGAACGCGACGGGCTTACTTTGATCAGGGTAAAGTAGAGCCAAGCCAGTTGTTCCTTTAAAGGTATGTAAAAAATTCAAGAGCGGATGTAGATTTTTCTACATCCGCTCTTGAATGATATGTATGGCGGGCCTTGCGTAAGGCAGGTGATTGCCGGATACAAGCAGGTACCTGCTTAAAAGTTAATATTTAAAGGTGCTTCCTCCTAAGAATTCACGTAAAAGCGAGGTTGGGGGCAGTCCACGCGTCGAAATGGGCTTAAGGTAAGTAAGGAACTTACGCAAGCGGTAAGCTTCGGAATACTCGGGAGTGTTTTCGGGCACCTGTTCGAGTAGCGGGAGCGCCTGGTCGCGTAGCGCAGCCAATTCAAAAAGGAGTGCCGTATTGACCATTTCGTCAGCCTGTTCCTGATAGGGGAAAATCCAGCGTTCCTCGCCTCTGCGCACCGAAGGCCATTGCTGGATGGTTTCGCGGGCCGAACGGTTGCGGTATTTGTAGTCGCGTACAATGCGTCGTAGCAGGCGGTTGTCGGTGGTAGGAATGTAGTTGTGGTCGTCGAGCAAAATGGTAGTTAGTGCCGAAGCATAAATTTTGAACTTATGTTTGTCGTCAACCCCTTCAGTGAGTTGTGGGTTGAGGGCATGTATGCCTTCAAGAATCAAGATGTCCTGTTCGCCCAGTTGCAGTTTTTTGCCGCTTGGCTGACTTTGTCCGGTTTCGAAGTTAAAGCGCGGTGGCTCAATGGTTTCGCCTTGAATCAGTGCATTGATCTGTTGTGTCAGCAGTTCAATGTTCATGGCTTCGATGTGTTCAAAGTCGTACTCACCATTCTCATCGCGCGGTGTATGAATGCGATCCACAAAATAGTCGTCGGTCGAAATAGGAACCGGTTTGAGTCCACAGGCCGTAAGTTGTACGCTAAGGCGTTTGGAGAAGGTGGTTTTACCGCTTGACGAAGGTCCGGCAATAAGTATCACCTTGTATTCCGGATTGGCAGCAATACGGTCGGCAAGCCTCGAAATCTTTTTTTCCTGCAACGCCTCACTCACATTGATTAGTTGGTTTGTGTGACCCATGTCGCAGGCCTTGTTAAAGTCTCCAATGGTTGTAACTCCTAAAATCTTGTTCCAGCGGTGCTGTTCGCGGAACACTTCGAACATTTTAGGTTGGTCAATCATCGGGCGCAGTTGCGAGGGATTTTGAGGGTCAGGTATACGCAAGAGTAGTCCGTTTCCGAAACATTCAAGGTCAAACAGGTAGAGTTGGGAGGTTTTGATAAGTAACGAACCATAGAAATAATCGGCCGTATCGCCCAGTGTGTAATAAGTGGTGTATAGTGACCCCAGTCCTTCGAGCAGTTCAGCTTTGCTTTCAAGACCGTCGGCACGGAAACGTTGGATAGCCTCGTCGGTTGGGCTGGTAATGCGATGGAAGGGCAAGTCTTCCTTCACAATTTCATTCATACGCTGCTTGAGCCGTTCAACGGCAGTAGACATATTCTCGTCCTTGATATCGAGTTGGCAGTAGTATCCATTCGAAACGGGAGTATCAATGCGCAGGCGCGCTAGGCTTCCGTACACATCGCGTACCGCCTTATATAGAACAAAAAATAGCGAACGGGTGTATGTACGCAGGCCGGATGACGAGGTAATGTCGAGAAATTCGACATCCTTATCGTTGAAAAACATAAAGTGTAAGCCCTCTACTTTATTGTTTACCTTAGCGCTCGTAGCTCCATAGGGTAGCTGCAGGTCGAGCATCTCGTAAACTTCTTCGAGTGTGAAGCCAATAGGCACCCGGTGCGTACGGCCGGTATTTTTACAACGTATAGTGATGTTTTTACTCATGGTTATAGTATTTGTTTGCGCCCCAAATATAGCGATATTCCGCATGAAACAAGGCACAGAAGTTGTGAATAAAGTTTGAAGAGTAGCCTTATGGAACAAATTAAGCCCTTTTTAGAACTATTGAAGCAAAATATATTGAAATTCAGTTGGCTACATGATATAATCTTTGTACTTTTGCAGCCGCTAATGCCTACAACGTAGGTTGCAGCATCCATTCTAACAATACTAATATATACACAATGTACTTAGATTCTGAAAAGAAGAAAGAGATCTTTGGCAAGTACGGACAGTCTAATTCGGATACCGGTTCAGCTGAGAGCCAGGTAGCCTTGTTTTCTTACCGTATTGCCCACTTGACGGAGCACATGAAGGCAAACCGTAAGGATCATACGACAGAGCGTTCACTCGTTAAGATGGTAGGTAAGCGTCGTGCGCTTCTCAACTACCTCAAGCGTAAGGACATCGAGCGCTATCGTGCCATCGTTAAGGCTCTCGGTCTGCGTAAGTAATACGTATACTGAGTTTCAGACGATACAAAGCCTTTTCAAATCCCCGTTGCTGCACGTAGTTGTGGTAACGGGGATTTGCTGTTTGGGGCATTTGGATTCCGACTTTTGGCGTGGTTGCCGAAAACAAGCCATGAGGGCTTAACGGATGATGCGATTGCGCTGATTATTAGCCTTTTCCGGACGCGATTTTCCAACTCGCTTTCCCGAAGGCTTCTTGCCATTTTTTTCAGCCCGAGCCTTGAATGCAAAAGGGTTTGATTGGTTCTTTTTACGCGTAATCATGTGTATGCTGGGAGTAATCAGTTGTTTATTGAATGGGTTTATGAGCAAATATACACATAATAATCCGAAAAACAATTGTATAGTGCTTGGCAAAGCACAGCGTAATAAAATTTAGTTGAAGGCAATGTCCTAAAGCATGAATCCGATGTATTATCAGTCAGGAGTATCGGCAAAAATGTCGGAAGTATCGTTATTTTTTATTTTGGCATTTTCCCGTTGATATAATCAGCAAATCGTTCGTCAAAGTAGCAAGTTGTTTGTCAAAGCAGTAAGTAATTGGTTTAAAACTTGGCCAATCAGAAACATTTGCCTATTTTCGCCGCACTA
Organism: uncultured Prevotella sp.; assembly: GCA_937906495.1. Lineage (GTDB taxonomy): Bacteria > Bacteroidota > Bacteroidia > Bacteroidales > Bacteroidaceae > Alloprevotella. Next base: position 25,914 of record CALCVT010000055.1, on the reverse strand, counting down.
ACCTTATCTTATTGCTTATGGAAATGCTGAATTCTGTAACGGAGTTTTTTGCTTCGCCAAACGGGCAAGTAGCGGTTGTTCTTACCGTCTTTATCTTGACAATTGTCGCTTTTATAGCAGACAAAGTGCGTTCTGATATTGTAGCGTTGAGTTCGCTGGCGTTGTTGCTGGTAACCAACGTACTTACACCCGGCGAGGCCTTGGCTGGTTTTTCGAACTCGGCTGTAGTTATGATGATCGGCTTGTTTATAGTTGGTGGTGCCGTTTTCCAAACCGGACTTGCCAAGATTATTTCAGGGCGCCTACTCAAGTTGGCCGGAACGAGCGAGATTAAACTCTTTTTCCTGGTAATGATGGTAACAGGAGTGGTTGCTGCTTTTGTGAGTAATACCGGTACGGTAGCCTTGTTGCTGCCTATTATTTTAGCCATGGCCAAAACGGCTGGCACCAGTCCTGGTAAACTCATGATGCCCTTGGCTTTTGCCAGTTCAATGGGAGGTATACTTACGCTCATCGGTACTCCGCCTAACTTGATAGTCGATGGTTATTTGCGCGACCATGGTCGTGCAGGCTTTGGCTTCTTTGATTTTTTGCCCATTGGCCTTATATGTTTAGGTGTGGGCTTGTTATTACTTTATCCGCTCTGCCGATTTTTCTTAAACAAGAAGGCCAAGGAGCATGAAGACAATGACGATAAAACTTCTTTAGCTTCGCTTTTGCACGAGTATCATATTAACGATTTGGTGTTCAGACTGCAGGCCATTGAGGGCACTACTCAATTGGAAGGGCGCACAGTTGGCGAGTTAGACATCCATAGGCGTTATGGGGTAACCATTCTTGAAATTCGCCGTTCTAACCGTTCGGTATTCAGTTCCAATATTCAGGAGTTAGTAACCATCGAAACTATTTTTCAACCCGGCGATACGCTTTATGTACTTGGCGAGCACGATAAGGTAAACCACTTTGCTGAAGAGCACCATTTATCAGTGTTCGAAGATAAGGAGCGTGAAGGAAAAGGTAAACTCGACTTTTATGAAATTGGTCTGGCCGAGATACTCATATCGCCCGATTCGGCCATGATTAACCGCACTTTGCGGCAAGCAAACTTCAAGGAGCGTTTTGGCGTAAGCGTTTTGGCTGTCAAGCGCCAGGGCAAGTACCTTTTTGAGGGAGTGCTCGATTCGACAATAAAGAATGGCGATATGCTCCTGGTACATGGTGCCTGGAAAGGCATAGAGAGTATGACTAAGAAGAATCGTGAGTGGATTGTAATAGGTTCGCCTACAGAGGACGCTGAGAGTGTGGCGCTCGATCATAAGGCTCCGCTTGCTGCCTTCATTATGGTTGCGATGGTGCTTTGTATGGTATTTGCCGATCAAATTGGTGTAAAGCCAGTAGCAACAGTTATCATAGCCGGTTTGCTCATGGTATTGACTCGCTGTGTGCGCAGTGTTGATGCTGCTTACAAGATGATTGGTTGGGAGAGCATCGTGTTGATAGCTGCCATGATGCCTATGTCGACCGCTTTGTCGAAAACTGGAATTTCCGAATGGATAGCTCTGACGCTGGTTGAGACCCTAAGGGAGTTTGGTCCTATAGCAGCAATGGCCGGAGTCTACCTGGTAACCTCCGTACTCTCTACCTTCATCAGCAACTCGGCAACAGCCATTCTTGTGGCTCCTATAGCCTGGGCTGCAGCCGAGCAGTTAGGCGTTTCGCCCACACCATTCATGATGACAGCTGCAGTAGCGGCAAGTGCTTGCTTTGCTACTCCAATTTGTACACCTCCCAATGCCATGGTGATGAATGCCGGACATTATAACTTTATGGACTATGTCAAAGTAGGTGTTCCCCTGCAGCTAATTATGGGTATCATTGCTATATTGACTATTCCCTTGTTCTTCCCCTTTTAACATAGCTGGAGAAGTTCTTGAAATGTGTCACCAAATTACTTAAAACCTGTTATAAAAAATTATTATGAGAAAAGTAACAACCTTGTGCGTAGCTATTGTGCTAGCACTCACTAGTTTCACTTCAGCCGTAGCCCAAACTGTAGATTGGGGTATTGTGGCTGGTTTTAATCTTACGAAGGTAAAGATTAATGGTTCGGCCAGAGATTTCTTTGGAGGTAATTTTGCATCAGACAACAAGGCCGGATGGTATGTAGGTCCGAAGGTTAATGTCAATACAGTTATAGGTCTTGGTGTAGATGCTGCTTTGCAGTATTCCGAGCGCGATCTCGATATAAATGGAGAGTCTGAAACCTATCGCACCATAGAGGTTCCCATTAACTTGCGCTATAACATAGGTCTTGGCAAAAAGGCTGGTATTTATTTGTCAACTGGTCCGCAGTTTGGTTTTGCCTTGCAAAACATGCGTTGGCACTGGGAGGATTTTGCTTCGGGCAATAATCTTGACCGCAGTTTTGGTCGCCGCAATATGAACTTGACATGGAATATTGGTGCAGGCTTGCGCTTGCTCAATCACCTGGAGGTGGGAATCGGCTATAACTTTGCGCTTAGCCGCACCGGAAAGGCTATTCTTGAAAACCTGGGTGTTCCAGGTGGTTCGGCCAACGATTATGAACTGAGATACCGCACAAACTCTTTCCAGGTGCAAGTAGCTTATTTGTTTTAATCAATCGGTAAAACACTAAAAGCAATGAAAAATATGAGTTATAAGTTTGGAGCCGTTAAGGTTTAGCCTTTGCGTGCAAAGAACTTATAACTTTTTGTTTAACCCTTTAATAACTAAATTATGCTCCGACTCAATTGTTTCTTTCAAGCCGAAGAGGGTAAGTATGACGAGGCTCTGCAGGCTGCAATAGCCTTGACTGCTGCATCGCTTAAAGATCAGGGAAATGTAGCCTACGACGTTTTTGAAAGTGCTACACGTCCTGATATTTTTATGATATGCGAAACCTGGCAGGATGAGGAATCGCTCAAATTGCATATGCAGGCTCCCCACTTTGCCCAGTATGTAGGTATTTTGGAAAAGTGTGGCAAACTCAAACTCGAGCAATTCGATTTTCCTGCCAAGTAAATCAGCACCTTTGCGCACAATAATGAAACATTGTTATTCGGACTGGTTTGACAAACAGACCAGTCCGAATTTTTTATGATTATGTAAGGCGCTTTTTATACAAGTTTGGTTGATAAGCCTGTTGGGGTGCCAATTCGCAGGATGAGTAAAGCCCAGAAATAGTGGCATTGACCTTAAAGTTTTGCCATGTGCAGCATGATTGCCAGCTAGTTTTAGCCTATGTACAAAGCCTCTAGAGGCTTTATGCAAGGGGTGTATAAAATTAAACATACGTTTTCAAAAAACTAAAAGGGAGTGTTTAATTTTATACAGGCAGTATCGTTGGTTCTGGTAAGTATCAAATTTTTAAATTGTTGTAAAACGGGCATCTGCTTAATACCTCTTAAAAATAGGGAGTTAAGCAGTTGGGGCTACCTTGCTGCATAGCAATTTTTATATTTACGGCAGGTGTACTACATTTAAGTTAATAGAAACATAAGTTCCCGCATATCAACCAACAAGCCGTTTACCTTGTGAGCAAATAGGGCATGTGTTAGTTGGATATGCGGGAATTTAAGTTCTTAAAGGAGCTTAGGCCCTGATAGTAAGTTTATTCTTCGCCGGCGAAGAGAGGGTCCCAGGCTGGCAGGAGTGTGGGCTTCTGCTTGAATAGTTCGAGGGTGGCAGCCGGAACATATTTTTTGTCGACAACCAAGCGGAAGGAGTATTCGTCAAACCACTCATCGGTCATAATTAAATGTCCTTGATAACCGGCAGTTGGTCCCCATGAATTTTCAACCATCCACTTTGTAGGTTTGCCATTAGCATCCAGATCGACAGCCACAAGTGTCATAGCATGGCTTGATGCCGAGGCATAAGTGCTGATGCGTTCTGCTTTGTTCATAGGGAACTTCGTGTTGAAGAGCGACTCGTAGTCGAAGTTGTTGAGCGAGAGTACGCCCGTTTGATTGTTGAGGTATTTGCCCACATCGCACGAGTAGTACATCATGGTTGAGTCTTTAATAGAGGCAATGGCCATCTGCTTAATCTCCTCCATGGGCAAGTTCAGATAAGTCCATTGAGCACCATCGTAAGAGTGGCGGTCCATGTCGATGGTGTACGTTTTGTGGTACGGGCGAGAAGGATCGTTCATCAGCATCACGTAGGTGTTCTTAAGGTCAGTGCCTACGTATTCTTTATAGAACGACTGGGGAGTATACTTTTTGGTTTCAACCGGCTTTCCGCTGGCATCCTTGCGTGTCCAGGTAAACTCTTGTACGGGTTCGCCCAAACATACCGACAGGATGTGGTAAATGGTGCCGAGCATTTCGGTCTTACGTTTTTCGATAGCAGCCGGTTTTTCGCCTTTGGCCACAGCTTTGCGTAAGGTCAGGCCGTATTCGCGCAACTTGAGGGTAAGGATTGAAGCCATGCGCGAGGTGTTGTTGGCATTAAAGCTTTCGGGCATAACTTCGGCGGGCACAAGGCCATATTTGCTGATAACATCGATAACACCGCAGAAGGTACCACCATCTGAGAGTGGATTCTTGAAGAGCCATTCTACAAGTTTATCGTCCATCGGCTTGTTAGCGTTGTCAATAACAGCCTGTAGGAAAAGGTTCGACTTCTCTAATTGGTCGTAGAAGAAGGAATAGCTCTGCGAAAACTGGAACTCGCCCATGTTGTAGTCTCTGATCATCTTAGAGCGCATCACGTTCATACCTGTAAACAGCCAGCATCTTCCCGAACTCTTTTGGTCGGTAATACCCTTTGAGGGTACTCTGTGTGAAAAGTGAGTGTTGGTAGCATCAGGGTTATTGGCTACAGTGGCCAATTGGTTAATGGGGGTGCCGGCCAGTGCATTACGCAGGGCTTTTGTCGATGCCGAGGTTGGATAGGCTTGTTTGATTTCCTGAAGCATCTCTTTCGAAATGCCGCCCTTGCCTGTGGTTTGTGCATTCAGCAGTGTAGCCGGAGCTGCAAGCAGCAGGGAGAGTAAGAGTTTCTTTGTCATAGGTAGTATAAATAGAATTTGAAAAGGGTTAGTAAGCATTAGGAAGGACCGAATAGGCCATGAGCTAAAGTGGTGGTCGCTTTCGGTTGCAGAGGTTAAGGATTATGCGCGCTTTTTTCGTGCAAAACGCTCCCAGGCCCAACTGCCAAACTGGTAAAATACAATAGCCGTAACAAGGCCGCCCAATACATCAATCAAGTAGTGCGCCTGGATATAGACCGTAGCACAGCACAAGAAAAAGTAAAAGGGCATGGCACCCCAAAACAGGTAGCGACGGTTGTTGTAGAGTAGTATCATGAGCACCGTACTCATGCCTACGTGCGATGAGGGGAAGGCTGCTGTAGGGCGCTCACCGGTGGCTTGTGTCGACTCGACCAATTCACGGAAAAAGCCATCGGGGCCAGGCGAGGGGGCCAGTTCTGAGTGATAGCGAAAGTAGTCGCCAATCTCGGGAAAGTGACCATCGAGTATCAAGTCCTGGCCTACGGCGTGAAAGTAGTACTGTGGGCCTGCTACGGGCAGGAACAGGTAGATGGCATAATAGATAAAGAAGCAAGTAAGCACAATGAAGGCAGTGCGTTCAAACAGATTGCGGTCGGTAAATATCGGAGCCAAAATAGTAAGGGCTATGAGCGGATAATAGGCAAAGTAGCCCATATTGAAAAGTTCGCTCCATAGCTTTTGTGGTAGCCATTGGGCAAATTCAACCGAGGGCTGACAGCCAAAGAGATAGAGGTCGGCTTTGGCAAAAATATGGTCCATATTGGGGAACAGCCGACAAAATTCGTAGGTGTCGGGATACCAGTATCCCAAGAGCGAGAACGGGAAAATGTAGCGTAGAAAAAGTGCATACTGGTTGGGGCGTGCCCGATATATCAGAAATATAAGAGCCATACCGACAATTACAAATGCGCGGCCCTCAAGCAAGCGTACGGGGTCGACCATACGCGACCAAAGAATGGCTATGAGTAAAGAGGTAAAAAGGGTGTAAACCAGCGTAACGAGTTCAATCGGTAGCGGTTTTCGGAGTCTCGGATTCATGAATAGGTTTATATAGGTGATTTTGAAGTTAAAGCCAGCCCGCTTGCCGATACCAGCTTACGGCAGTTCTGACACCACGGGTCAAAGGCCATTGGGGAGCGTAGCCCAGTTCTTGGCGGGCAGGACGGATGTCGCATTCCCAGTTGCGTTGGCTCATAATGCGGTATTTGTCGGAGTTGAGGGTAGGTACTTTTCCTGTAAGGCGGGCTATATGTTCGGCTGTCCAGCATACACCCTTTAGGAACCATAGCGGAGCTGTAATGTGGCATACATGCTTCACTCCTAACTCGAGTTGCAGCAGGTTGCTAAAAGCCCGGCTCGTGTAGCTTCGGCCGTCGGTAATGGCATAGGCACGGCCGCTTTGTCCGTGTTCGAGTGCTAAAAATGCAGCATCTACCAAGTCGGCTACGTAAACAAAGGTCAGAACCTGTGGCTTGAAGCCTACGGCAAAATCAACGTGCCGGCTGATGCTCTGAGCCATCATCAGATAGTCGCGTTCGCGCGGGCCGTAAACGCCGGTGGGGCGTAAAATGATATAGTTCAAGCCCGGAATTTCAGCCAGCCGTTTTTCGGCTTGAAGTTTGGATTGTCCGTAGGCTGTATTCGGCATAAGGGGGTCGCCTTCGCGGATAGGGCGGCGGTCAATCTCGTGTATGGGACCATACACGCTGAGTGTGCTTATAAACACCAGGCGTCCTTGCGGTGTAAGAGCTCCGGTTTCCATCAGCGTCAGCGCCAGGCGCGTGGTACCTTCGGTATTGATAGCAAAAAAATCGTCATTGCAGCGGCATTTGGTGGCTCCGGCAGCGTGAATTACGTAGTCAAAATGTCCATACGTAGCCACGTGTTCAAGCAACTGCGTTTTAAGTTCGCTGTCGCTGCCTAAATTCAGTTCAATAAAGTGTATACGCTCATCGTTCAAGTACTCGCGGCTACTGGTTGGGCGTATTGCAGCCCAAACATCCCAATTCTTGGCGAGCGCATGCTCTGTCATGAAACTTCCGATGAAGCCTGAGGCTCCCGTAATGAGTATTTTGTGGGCCATAATATGCTTACAGATGGTCGTAGCACGTTTGCAGAAAAGCTTTGGCGGCATTTACGCGGTGCTGCGAGGGGTTGGGCGATTCGCGGAATATACTTGCTGGTTTTGATAATACGTTGATTACCGAAATCCCTGTAGAGTCTAAGTAATAAATACCTTCGCTCCAGGTGTGTACGGCCGAGGGCCTGGTGTACGAGCGGCTCATCACATCGCGGCTAAAGGTAAAGTCGTTATGCGGTAAGCCTAATTGCCCGAGTAGGGTGGCAGCCAAGTCGCTTTGGTTGCAGATGCGGTCAATGCAGCAAGGCTTTTTAACGGCGCCCCCCGTCCATATGAGTGGAATATGCGACTTACGCTCGTTTGTGTCGCTGATTCCTGCAGGGTAGGCAATACCATGGTCGGGTAACAACACGATAAGCGTGTTGTTCCATTGCGGTGTTTGCTTGAATCGGTCGATAAAGGTACCAATGCAATGGTCAAGATAGGCCATGGAATTGGCTATTTTGTCGTTTGGAAGGCGATTGTAAGGCACTTCCCAAGGTTCGTGGCTGGCCAGCGTAAGGAACCCTAAATGCCAGGGACGGCTTGTAGGATAGCGTAGAATACGGTGGTAAAGGCTGTCGAAGGTGATTTGGTCTGTTACGCCCCAATCGTGCGTGCGACGCACTGCTGCCGGAAACGAAGTATCGCCAAAGGTACGTTCGTAGCCCGTAGCCAGAAGATAGCCGTTGGTATTGGTAAAATTGATGTCACCGCCATACAAAAATTCGGTTGTATAGCCTGCTCGACGCAGTGTGCGGGCTATGGAGGGGAGTTGGGCACATTTGGAGGGCAACTTCATAACGCTCACATCAGGAAACGACGGATAACCACTTAGGGTGCATACGGTGCCCCGGTCAGTACGGAATGAATTTGCATAGCATTGGGTAAAAACAACTCCTTCGCGTGCCAAGCGGTTTAAGTTGGGGGTAATATGGGGGTTGCTTAGCGAGTCGACAGCATTGACAAAGGTGCCTCCACATCCTTCCATAAGGATTAGCAGCACGTTGGGGCGTTTGCAGTTGAGCAAACTGTCGGGCTGTTCGCTTCGGGTGTTATAGCCTAATTCGGTAAAAAGGTGGTTCCGCGTAGTTTCGTCAAAGAAGTTGTATTCGTTGGCAAAGTTTCGTTCTTTTTGCAGTGAAGCCATGATGCTGAAGGTCGGGTTAACGGCTGCATGATTCAGGAATTGGCGTTCCGAAAAATACACCATACCTACGTTGGCCGTGCTTTTGCCTATTCCTCCGCGTATACCGAGAAAGAGCAGGCCGCCACTCACAACCCACAAGGCTGTCCAGCGTGCAGGGTGTGTACAAGGCTGGAGTTTGGCCGGTAATGGGCGCGAAAGGATGATGTAGACAAAACCTGTTATAAGTAGTATGGCTGTTGCTACCCCTATGGCATAGCTCACTGAGATGCTTGCCATGATGCCCGAGGGTGAATCGAGATAATTCCATACGGTACCATCGAGTTTGATGCCCCAAAATCCGTAAAGGCAGGTGTCCGATACATAGATAATGGCAAGCAATATTGCAATGATTGCTATATAGCTGCGGCCGATGGTGCGCAGGTGTGGAATTTTGAACCATAGTCCTACGCCCAGCAATAGCCATAAGGGAGCTGTGAGGTAGCCGGCAGTTGCTAAGTCGAGCGTGTAGCCATGCATTATGACGGCTGCCATGTCGGCCAGTGTCAGGGTGCCTCGTACGTCGGTAGTCTGTGCCCACATAAAGCAGGGCTTGGCCAGCATGAAGAGGGCCACAAGGCTGAGGTAGAAAAGCAGGAGAGTTTTAAAATGTTTCATTTTATATGTGCAGCGCCGTGTGGCGTAGGCTTTAGAGCTGCTGCATGTCGTTCAGACGTTTGTAGTAGCCACCTTTGGCCAGCAGTTCTTCGTGAGTGCCGCGCTCAACGATATGTCCTTCGTAGAGTACGCAAATTTCGTCAGCATTTTTAATAGTCGAGAGCCGGTGAGCAATGGCTATGGTAGTACGCGTTTTCATGAGGCGTTCGAGAGCTTCTTGCACCAGTCGCTCGCTTTCGGTGTCGAGAGCTGATGTGGCTTCATCCAGAATGAGAATGGCCGGATTTTTAAGTATAGCTCGCGCAATGGATATGCGTTGACGTTGTCCGCCCGATAGTCTGCAGCCGCGATCACCCACCTTGGTGTCGTAACCATGTTCGCTTTCCATGATAAAGTCGTGTGCATTGGCAATTTTGGCTGCCTCGACAACCTGTTCCATGGTGGCTTGTTCTACGCCAAAGGTTATATTATTGTAGAATGAGTCGTTAAAGAGTATGGCTTCTTGATTCACATTGCCGATGAGGCTGCGCAGTTCGGAGATGGCCAGCGTCTTGACATTGACTCCGTCAATCAGAATTTCGCCATCGCTCACGTCGTGATAGCGGGGCAAAAGGTCAACCAGTGTAGACTTTCCTGAGCCGCTTTGCCCCACCAGGGCGATGGTTTGTCCGCGTTTTACCGTCAGATTAACGCCTTTGAGCACTTGGGTGTTTCCGCTGTATGCAAAACTGACGTTACGGAAAGCTATTTCGTGCTGTAAGCCGCTGATATGTTTGGGCTCGTCGGGTTCTGTAATGGGGTTCGGTGCATTGAGTATTTTGTTTACTCGTTGTACCGAGGCCATACCTTTTGGAATGTTGTACGAGGCTTTCGAAAAGTCCTTGAGCGGCTGTATGATGCTGTAGAGTATGACCATGTAGAAGATAAAGGTCGGGGCATCAATGGGCGAGTGGTTCGAAAAGATGAGCGTACCGCCGTACCATAGCACGAGAACAATCAGGATTGTGCCAAGGAACTCGCTGACGGGGTGTGCCGAGGCCTGGCGGATGGCAACCTTGCTGGCAGCGTCGCGAAACTCGTTGGTGCAGCGGTCAAAGCGGGAGGTCATTTTGTGTTCGGCCGTAAATGCTTTGATAATACGCATACCTCCGAGTGTTTCTTCGAGCTGCGCCATTGTGTCGCTCCATTTATTTTGTGCGTCAAGGCTTTGGTGCTTTAGTTTACGGCCAATACGTCCCATCAGCCACCCCATGAGCGGGAGTACAATGATGGTAAACACAGTCAGTTGCCACGATACATAAATGAGCACACCAAAGTAGCAGGTGAGCAGAATGGGGCTTTTGATGAGCATTTCGAGCGAACCCGTAATCGAGGTTTCAATTTCGTTCACGTCGCCGCTCATGCGGGCTATAATGTCGCCTTTGCGTTCGTCCGAGAAAAATGAGAGCGGAAGCGATACGATTTTATGATATACGCGCATACGTATGTCGCGTACAATACCGGTGCGTAGCGGTACCATGATACCTACTGAGGCAAAGTAGCAACCTGTTTTTAGAAACGTCATCGTAACTAAAAAAAGGCCGATGAGCATCAGGGCTGTAGCTGCCCCGTAGTCGTCCATTAACTCTGTAGTGTACCAATACATATTGTTCACTGTAATATCCTTCATGCTCATGCCAACAGCCGACCACGGAATATACTCGTAGCGGTTTTGGTCTATGCCGAAAAGGAGTTGGAGCATAGGTATGATGGAGATAAACGAAAAAACGTTGAGTACGGCCGAGAGCAGGTTAAAGACCAACGAACCTAAAAGGTAGGCCTTGTAGGGTTTCACGTACTGCCGCATTACGCGGAGAAACTCTTTCATGCGTTGCTTGCTTTACAGATTTTGAGAGTAAGGATTAGGGCCAGGTACATAACTTGGCGAAGCAAAAGTACGAATAATTATTTAAGCGAAGAAAACGTAACGAATTTATTAAGGATTATGAATTTGAAAAGTGCCTTAAATCCGGCATAAAATGGTAGAAGCCATGCTTGGGTATGGTTGTATCGTGTGTAGATGGTTTGCTTGCTTGTGTAAATGATAGTACCTCCGGTGTGGATTTTTTTACACCGGGGGTAAAAGTTTATACACAGCTTGCGGTGTCAGGTAAACGTAGCTGACAAAAGTTGTAGGATGGTATTAAAAACCAGGAAGTGCGATGCCCTGTGCAGCATGTACAAGGCAGGAGTGTTGTCTGTTTTTATACAATTTGGCTTATAGTTCGGCGATTATCTCTTTTGACTTTTAAAGATGCCGGAATGCTGTAAAAAGGGCTTTTTTGCTCTATTTCAAGCGGTTAAACTCGGTATATTACCGATTTTACGGTACAAAATAACTGCCGAAGAGCATAAAACTGTATGACGAGCAATATTTTTCGTACCTTTGCTGCGCTTCTGTTAAGAAGTTTGAGTCGATTTAAAAATTCAACAGCTGTAATCAATGAAAAGAATCTTATTGCTATTGCATACACTCGTGCTGCTTGCGTGCTTCAACTCGTGTATCAAAGACGAACCACTCAATGCCGAGTGCGACATAACTGGAATTGACGCAACATGGGTAGAAACTCATAAAGACATACTCGTAGGTAATCCGATTATAACAAACACGCACGTATCGTTTAACATACAAAAAGGCACAGACCGAACGCAACTTGCACCGCGTTTTAATATTACCGAAGGGGCGCGTATCACGATGAAAGTTGACGGACAGGATGTCGATGCCAACGGAGTGTCCCGCGATTTTTCTTCGCCCCAAGAATATACTGTGCACTCGCAGGACGGTGCCTGGAGTAAAACCTATATCGTTTCGTTTAACTATCCTACACCCATCGAATTGCTCAGTTTTGAACACTATGAACTCGATCCTACCGGACGTTACCAGGTGTGGTACGAAGTAGACCCTTCCGACACGCAAAACCCGCGCCGTAGCTATTGGGCATCGGGTAATGGCGGATATGCCATTACTGGTATGGGCAAAAAGCCAGAGCTTTTCCCGACTTATACCGAGCCGCTGGGTGTGAAAGGTAACGCCGTAAAACTCGAAACACGCTCTACCGGTTCGTTTGGAAAGTATGCAAACATGCCTATTGCTGCTGGCAACTTGTTTATAGGTAACTTCAACTCGGATATAGCTGTAAAAAAACCGCGCGAAGCTACTGAGTTTGGATTCCAGCTTGTGGGCGGAAAACCACTCTTCCTCGAAGGCTATTATAAGTATACTGCCGGTAAAGTATTTACCGACGGAAAAAATAACGTTATTCCCGAACGTGCCGATACAGCCGATATTTACGCTGTAGTCTTTGAGGTAGATCCCAATAACTTCAAGGCTCTCGATGGCGATAATGTGCTTACGTCGGATCGCATCGTGATGATGGCACGCATTGAAAACCCCGGCGAACCTGCCGAATGGACCTATTTTAAAGAACCCTTTAAGTTGCGCCCTGGCAAGCAGTTTAGCGAAGATCAACTCAGCCGCGACGGATATGCTATAGCCGTAGTCTGCACCTCGAGCCGCCAGGGAGCTTATTTTGAAGGCGCAGTTGGCTCCGTGCTCTATGTTGACGAACTCAGAGTGATTTGGGAGGGCAATACCGACGGGCAGTAACAAACGTACGCCACCGACAACTTATTTTTTTGAGCCTTCTTGCACAACATCCGTAACCTAAATACTTTTAACGACGTGAAACGTATCCTTATCAGTATATGCCTTTTTTGCGCAGCATTGCTGGCCGTAGCGCAGAAGGCAGACCCTAAACAAGCCAAAGAAACCGACTTGAACCTTATTAAGGCCGCACTTAAAGGCTGGCACGTACGTGTGGGGGCCGGCGTAAGTTTAGGCGGTACTGCCCCTTTCCCTATTCCGGCCGAAATTCGTGCCATCGATGCTTATAAACCTACGCTCTGCATCCAACTCGAGGGGGCCGCGCACAAAAAGTTCGGCAACCATTGGGGGCTGCTCCTGGGCGTGCGCTTCGAAAATAAAGGAATGGAAACCGATGCAACGGTTAAGAATTACCACATGGAGGCCGTTAATGTCGATGGTTCAGGCACGGTTATTGGAGCTTGGACTGGCCATGTCAAGACGCAGGTCGACTTAAATTACCTCTCCTTCCCCATATTGGCTACTTACTCCTTCAACGACCGTTGGCAGATTATGGCCGGACCCTACCTGGCTTGGATGATGCAGGGCGATTTTACCGGCGAAGCTTACGACGGCTACATTCGCGACCAAAACCCTACTGGCGAAAAAGCCGAAGTGACGCGAGCCACTTACGACTTTTCGAAGGACTTGCGTCGCTTTCAATGGGGCGTACAAGTGGGCGGAGAGTTTAAAGCCTACAAACATTTAAGCGTAACGGCCAATGTACAATGGGGACTCAACGGTATCTTTCCTTCAGACTTTCGAAGCGTGACCTTCGACCTCTTCCCCGTTTATGCAACTCTGGGTTTTAACTATCTGTTCTAAACTCAACGGGTCGGAAAGCCCCGCTTAAAACACATACACGAAACATATTATTACTTAATACACATTTATGAAGAAAATTCTACTTTCTATTTGCTGCTGTTTGATGGCTGTAGCAGCTTATGCACAGTCTTACACCGAAAACATCACGGTAGACGTAAACGACAACGTAGCCGATCAAGGCAAAAAGACCATTGAGGTAAAACGCAACGGCGACGGAACTTGCGACTTTACGCTCCCCAATTTCATTATGGCCGACGCTACCTCTGAGGTTCCCGTAGGCACCATTCACCTTGCAGGTGTTAAGATGGAGCAAAAGGACGGCTATGTAGCGCTTGCAGCCGATCAGAACATTACCATCCAGCCCGGCAACGACCCCAATTTGGGTGCAAGCGATTGGATGGGCCCCATGCTTGGCGAAGTTCCCATTGTGCTTAATGGTAAACTCACCGACGAACATCTGAATGCAACCATCAACATCGACTTTGCGATATTGAACATGAAGATTATCGTAAAGATTGGTAACGAAGATAGCCAAAGTGGCGAAGCTCAGACCTACGAGGAAAACATCATGGTAGACGTAAACGACAACGTAGCCGATCAAGGCAAAAAGACCATTGAGGTAAAACGCAACGGCGACGGAACTTGCGACTTTACGCTCCCCAATTTCATTATGGCCGACGCTACCTCTGAGGTTCCCGTAGGCACCATTCACCTTGCAGGTGTTAAGATGGAGCAAAAGGACGGCTATGTAGCGCTTGCAGCCGATCAGAACATTACCATCCAGCCCGGCAACGACCCCAATTTGGGTGCAAGCGATTGGATGGGCCCCATGCTTGGCGAAGTTCCCATTGTGCTTAATGGTAAACTCACCGACGAACATCTGAATGCAACCATCAACATCGACTTTGCGATATTGAACATGAAGATTATCGTAAAGATTGGTAACGAAGATAGCCAAAGTGGCGAAGCTCAGACCTACGAGGAAAACATCATGGTAGACGTAAACGACAACGTAGCCGATCAAGGCAAAAAGACCATTGAGGTAAAACGCAACGGCGACGGAACTTGCGACTTTACGCTCCCCAATTTCATTATGGCCGACGCTACCTCTGAGGTTCCCGTAGGCACCATTCACCTTGCAGGTGTTAAGATGGAGCAAAAGGACGGCTATGTAGCGCTTGCAGCCGATCAGAACATTACCATCCAGCCCGGCAACGACCCCAATTTGGGTGCAAGCGATTGGATGGGCCCCATGCTTGGCGAAGTTCCCATTGTGCTTAATGGTAAACTCACCGACGAACATCTGAATGCAACCATCAACATCGACTTTGCGATATTGAACATGAAGATTATCGTAAAGATTGGTGACGAACAGACTGGTATTGGTGAGGTTGTAGCTGTTCAGAACAAGCAAACCGGTGTGTACAACTTGAATGGTGTACGTGTAGCCGATAAGATGAACAATGCACTCCCTAAGGGTATTTACATTGTTGGCGGAAAGAAAATTATTAAATAAAATACTCTCTAATGGCTCCCTTAAAAGGGGAACTTACATACAACAAATGACTAAGAAATTTTTAGTAGGTGCTGCGCTCGTTCTGGCAGGTAGTTCAGTGCAGGCGCAGTCGGTTTACCAAGTTCAGAATGCCGACTTCGAAGGCAATTGGGACGAGGTAGCGTACAAAAGCTATAAGGGTGTAGAACCCGCACACTGGAATTCCTTCCTGACTGGAACGGGTAAACTTAAATCAATGGCCGGTCGCAACCAATTGGATAAGTCGACCGAGGTACGCCCCGGCTCTACCGGAAAATCTAGCGTCAAGATATTCGATCGCAGTGTGATGTTTGGAATCATTGCACAGGGAAACCTGACTACCGGTTGCATTAACATGGGAAGTGCATCGGCAGCTGATGCCAGTGGAAACTATAACTATACCGACGCAAGTAACCCCGATTTTAACCAGCCCTTTACCGGTTGCCCCGACTCCATGGTAGTATGGGTTAAGTACGTAAGTACAAAGAATTTTAAAGCCAAGGCCAACACCGTGCTCCATACACAGGGCTATTATCAAGACCCTGAGGCGAACTCTATCGTAGCCAAGGTTATTGCCAAGGCCGAAAATGCAGAGATTACCTCAAGCAATGAGTGGCAGCGTCTGTCCATTCCTTTTGTCTACACTGGCGAAAAGATGCGTCCGGCCTTCGCCCTCGTATCGTTTGCTACCAATGTGACCCCCGGTAAGGGTACGGGTAAAGATTACATGCTCATTGACGACCTGCAGTATGTATACAACAGCAACCTCAAGTCGTTTACCATCAATGGTGCACCCGTAGAGATTCCCGCTCCCGGCGCCACTGCCGATTGCAGCCAGTACACCTACGATGCTTCGCAGGTAGCTTGTCTGTCAGACGGCCATAGTGCTACCATCGAGCAGGCTTACGACGAAGCTACTGCCCTGCTCACTGTAACGGTGAAGGCCGATGACTGGAGCGAGAGCAAGCACGAGCAAGTATATAAGTTCCAGTTTAAAAAGAGCGTTGCCCCCGCCTCGGTTACAGAGGTAACCATTTGTGGCCAGAAGTTCGAAGGCTTGCAAGCGGGAGTAACCACGTACGAACTGCCCTACGTTTACAATCCCGGATATGTGTTTACTGCCACAGCAGCAGACGGTAGCACCTTGGTACTTGGCGATAACGGTGCCCTCAAGGTAGATGCCGACAACAAAGCTAAGACCTACACCTTTGGGGTGGCCAATGCCGAACAGCAGGTAACCAATTACGTGTTTACCTTTACCGATGCCGTCGCTTCGGCCGAGAGTGGCGATTACAAGGGTGCCCTTTCGGTAACGCTCACCAATGCCAGCGATGAATCGACCCTGACACCATTGGCAAACACAACCATCGTTTTATCGAAGAACAGCAATAATACGGTTAACCTGGCCCTTAACGACTTCTCGTTTGGTGGTATCCCCGTAGGCGATATCTTTGTGCCCAATGTACCCATTACCGATGGTAAGATTGAGGCCACCCGCACCATCATTCTGACCGACTTTGATGCCGACGGAAACCCCGTTCAGGGATTCGGAAGCATGCTTGGCGCACTCCCAGTAAAGGTTTCGGCCAGTCTGCTCAGCGCATCCGATAAGGAAACTGCCGCTTCGATCGACATCATTACCACTGACAACCCCATGCTTGCCACCATGTTTAAGGGCATTCACGTAGACTTTGTTCCCTATAGCATCGGTGAGCAGAAGGTAGAGGAAGATGGTTTTGGCGGACGTACCTATTACACCTGCATGCAGGCTAAGGGCCGTGTAACGAAGGAAACAGCCAAGTTCCTGCAGGTAAATAACTGCTATGTAAACAGCGATGGCGAGCAGCGCAACCTGCCTATGACCTACGTAGACCTTACTGAGGCAAAGATTGATGCCGATGTAGCGCTGAGCGATGTGATGGCCGGTGCTCCTAAGGTAAACAACACGCTGGTTTATGTGGCTGAGGGTGCCACCCTTAAGGGCGACAATGTTGTAGTTGGCAATACAGCCGAAAAACTGGTACTGGCCGACGATGCAACGTTTAACGCTCCGAAGGCATTTACAGCTAAGAAGGTGAGCACCACCCGCCAGTTTGAAACCGGCGAAAAGGCTGCCGCTTCGGTTATTCTGCCCTTCGCAGCCGAAGCTGCCCAAATTGCAGGTAAGGTGTATAAGTTTGCAGGTTTGCTACGTGGTGAACTCAATTTCGAAACCGTTAATGGAAAACTGGAGGCCAATGTGCCCTACCTTATCGTAGCCCCCGAGGCCAATCCGCTGGCCAATGTCGAAGATGCAGCTGTTGCTGTAACCCCCGACACCGAGATGGCCGTTACACACGACCTTTACAAGCACGTAGGTTCGTATACCGTACAGCCGGCCGTAGCCGATCCCAGCCATGCTTGCTATGACTACTTGAACGGAGGCTTCAAAAAACAGTATGATGCCCAGCTCCATCCCTTCCGTGCCCTGATTGTTAATACCGATATGGATCAGGCCGAATTCTACAAGGTAGCATTCGATGGTTGCACCACCGGTATTTTCGACGTAACAGCCGACAGTTCAAAAGTCGATGTATATACCATCGAAGGCAAACTGGTGCGCAAGCAAGTAGATGCTATCACTTCGCTTCAGGGTCTGCCCGCCGGTACATACATCGTAGGAGGCAAGAAGGTTGTAAAGTAATTCAAAACGTTCGACATAAGTATTAGTTTGTAATCCTCATATTTATTTAAAATCCCGCAACCCGTTGTAGCCAACGAAGTTGCGGGATTTTTTATGTATATTACCTGCCTGCTGCATAGCTTGTTCTCCTTTTATGCATTATCTTCTCAATCTTGCCTGCTCATGGCACCGACTGTATTTTTAATTGCGGGTGTTTATATTTCAACACCAAATGTAAAACATTCAACACCAGCCCTGCAGATTGTCGGTATGATGTTGTTGAGGCTCATTGAATATACATTGTAAAAGGAAACGTCTTCAACGCTATTAGCGAAGGTCGTTCGTGTAACCTCAGCGGCCCGGTAGTTACCCGCAAGTTTCCATTTGCAGTTTATACAGCAGTTGTATAGCAGTTTAACTGCAGCAGTATTTTTTCTGAAAGTATTCGTTTGTTTCCTTGTTTTTCTGTAAGTTTGCTTCGAAATAGTAAGTAGTAGACTTAATTCGGTGTTTAAAATGCAAAAATTCGTCCCGTTTTATGCCTTATGGGCATGTGTCATGCTGTTGGTGGCCGGTTGGGGATTCACCTCCTGCTCCGACGACGAAGAGCCCTTTTTGCCAACCCTTCCGGCACGGGGAGGCAGTAATGTGCGTAGCATAACCCATTTGGGCAGTGTCCCCTCATGCTACGACTGGCAGTTTACTTATGCCGGAAAGCGTCTGACCAAGGCTCAAGGAGTGGTGCGCGACCCTTCGCCCGCCATCGACCAGTCGTATAAGTACAACAGTGCCCTTTCATATCAGGCGCATGGAGTACGCATCAAGAATTCGAATAACGAAAAGACCAATGTAGTGCTTAATGCTCAGGGTTATATACAAAGTATGACGGTTAACCGCAACATATATAACTTTGTGTATAACCCAGAGGGACGGTTGATTGCCTGGAATAAGATAGTGTTTGAAGATAGTTTTGGACAGGCACAGCAGTACCGCACCTCGGCAAGCATAGAGTATGAAAACGGAAACTTCTCGCGCATTGTATACATTTCGACCGATAAGAAACCCGTTATCTTAACCTTTACTCCCTCCACGTGGCCTAACTTCAACGGGCTGCTCCCCTCAACGGCAACCCTCGAGCTGGGGTGCTTAGGTTTTGAACATTTGTATTATGCCGGTTTGCTTGGTATCTCGACCGAGAACTTGGTGCAGAGCATCAGTTACGAGTTCGAAAACAGCGAGAAAAACTATCAAACCAAATTCGAATACAGTCTTAAGGGCGGCAATGTAGTGCTTTGCAATTATCACACAGCCGATGGCAGCGCTGCTTCGGTAAGTTATGGCTATTGATGCCTCCTGATACCAGTTGCAGCCATATCCTATAATTTTTCATGTTTATGAAACGAACCCTCTTAACCCTTTTGTTTGTGGTAAGTTGCGTACTGTCAGTCTCGGCACAGGACAAGGCCCGCTTTGGCTATCTGAGCTACGACTCACTGTTGCACGCCATGCCCGAGTATGCCCAGGTACAGCAGCAAATGCAGCAGCTCCGTCAGCAGTATGAGGCCGAAGCAGCCTATAACGAAAGTAGCTTTAAACGTCAGTTTGCTGAGTTTTTGCAAGGGCAGAAGGATTTTCCGCAGAATATACTGCTCAAGCGTCAGCGCGACCTGCAGGACGCTATGGAAAAAGGTCTGGCCTTTCGCAATCAAGCCGACTCGCTGTTAACGTGTGCCGAGGCCGACATGCTTAAACCTGTATACCGCAGGCTCGATGCTGCAATTCAGAGTGTCGGTATGGAGCGAGGCTATGAGTATGTACTCAATACCGATAAGCGTTCGTATCCTTTTGTAAACCCTGCTGTAGCCGAGAATGCAACGGCCTATGTAGCCGCCAAACTCGGATTGCCCCGGCAGTAATATTTTATCCCGGTCAAGGGCTTCAGTGTGCCCTTGCATTACATTATGAGCCAACAAGAAAAGTCCGTTTGCCCCATTGGCGTATTCGATTCAGGCTATGGCGGACTGACCATTCTGCGCCAGATGCGGCAGTTCTTGCCCCAATACGACTATCTTTATCTGGGCGATAACGCCCGTGCCCCTTACGGATCGCACTCGTTCGAGGTTATTTACCGTTATACGCTGCAGGCCGTAGAGGCCCTTTTTGCTCAAGGTTGCCGACTGGTTATCCTAGCCTGTAACACAGCCTCGGCCAAGGCGCTGCGCACGATTCAGCAAAACGATTTGGCACGTATTGACGCCAGTCGCCGTGTATTGGGTGTGATACGCCCAACTGTCGAAGCTATTGGCGCTATAACCCATTCGCGTCATGTAGGTGTGTTGGCTACTGCCGGAACCATCAATTCAGGTTCGTACACCCTCGAGATACGCAAACTGTGGCCCGACATCGAGGTAACGGGGCAGGCCTGCCCCATGTGGGTGCCCTTGGTCGAGAATTTTGAATTCGACTCTCCGGGAGCCGACTATTTTGTGCAAAAGCGCATTGAGGGTATTTTACGCATTGATCCTCAAATCGATACCCTTATTTTGGGTTGTACGCACTACCCCTTGCTCATGAACAAGATACTCAAGTATACGCCCTCGGGGGTGCGCATTGTTCCACAAGGCGAATATGTAGCTGCATCACTCCAAAACTATTTGCAGCGTCACCCTGAAATGGAGCACTGCCTGAGCCGCAAGGGGCAATGCCGCTATTTGACAACCGAGAGTACCGAAAAATTTGTACAAACCGCCATGCTCTTTATGCACGAAAAGGTAGAGGCTGAAAACATTACGCTTGAGTAGCGACCAGGCTTGGCAATATTTACTGCGCATATCCATTAACAAACAAGGGGCTTTACCTGCAAATACAAACATTTGCAGGTAAAGCCCCTTGATTGGTATTGGTATGCCGGATAAAGTGCGAATCAGCAGGCTTTATTAAAGGGTTTAGCTCCTTCTAGTTGTTAAGAATGGGCAAGACATAGGGCCGAAAGGTTGGCGCGTAGTATGTAAAAGGGCTAAAATCCAGCTTCCTTGAGTTTTCGGCGCAGGGTTTTAACACCTTTTGACGCAACCTCGTTGATGACTTCAACTTTTCTGCCCGAAGGAACGTGCACCTCTTTCGGATCAATCACGAATACAGGTGTGCCGGGGTGGGTATAGTTAACAAGTCCCGCAGCCGGATATACATTAAGCGAAGAGCCTATAATTACAAAGGCATCGGCCTTTTGGGTAACTTCGGCCGCAGGCATCAGGTTCGGAACCGCTTCGCCAAACCACACAATCCATGGGCGGAGCAGTGAGCCATCGCCAGCCTTGGTTCCATGAGCAATTTCCAAATGGTCGGGTTGGAGCGTTTGCAAGTAGCGCAAATCATTGGGGTTTGCCGACGAGCATACCTTCATGAGCTCTCCGTGCAGGTGGATGACCTTTGAAGAACCGGCCCGCTCGTGCAAATTGTCAATATTCTGCGTAACGATGGTCACATCGTAGTCGTGCTCCATTTCAGCCAGCAACAA
This sequence comes from uncultured Prevotella sp., assembly GCA_937906495.1. Classification (GTDB taxonomy): domain Bacteria; phylum Bacteroidota; class Bacteroidia; order Bacteroidales; family Bacteroidaceae; genus Alloprevotella. The sequence goes on along the minus strand of CALCVT010000055.1, from coordinate 4,733 downwards.
GTGTCCAAGGTTGGGATTTACCTTGGCCAACTCCTTGCGTCGGGCATTGTAAAAGTCGGTTACTAAATCAGGATTAGCCAGCCAGCCCTCGGGGGTAGCCACCTGTTCAACCGGATACTGCTCCCAAAGCCCTCCGGCATCGCGGAAAGTGCTGATTCCGCTCTCGGCGCTCATTCCTGCGCCGGTTAGAACAACAAGTTTCTTCATTTGTACGACTGATAGAATACATATAGCGCAAAGTTAGGAAAAAACAACATCCAATAGGTGCTCCCTATCAAAAATAATTGTACTTTTGCGTCTCGATAACAGCAAACCAAACTAACAAAATATACACTTACTTTATGGAAAAACTCAGCTACGCTCTCGGAATGGTAATTGGCCATAACCTGAAAGGCATGGGAGTAAACGACTTGAACGTTACAGATTTTGCAAACGCAGTCAACGATATTGTTTCCGGACAGACCGCTCAAATGGACGACGAAGAAGCCCAGAAACTGGTGTCGGCTTTTATGCGTAAAAAGCATGAGGAAGTTGGAAAAGCCATTCGCGAGGAAGGCGAGCAGTTCTTGGCCGAAAATGCCACGAAGAAAGACGTTGTAGTGCTGCCCAGCGGTTTGCAATACCTCGTATTGAAGGAAGGTACAGGTGCAAAGCCCCTTGCTACCGACCAGGTAAAGTGTCACTATGAGGGAACTCTTACCAACGGCACCGTGTTCGACTCGTCATATCGTCGTGGTGAACCTGCAGTATTCCCTCTCAATGGTGTAATTGCCGGTTGGACCGAAGGTGTGCAGCTCATGTCGGAGGGTGCAAAGTACCGCTTCTTTATTCCTTACCACTTGGCATACGGCGAAAATGGTGCCGGACAGGCTATTCCTCCCTATGCTGCACTCGTGTTCGACGTAGAACTTATCGAAGTTATCAAGTAAAAAATTCACCATCAACCTCAAAACATGAAAAAGATATTCACGGCAGCATTGGTTGCCGCAGCTGCTCTCTTTACATCGTGCAGTCAAAATGCGCCTAAGGCCAGTTTGAAAACCGATGTAGATACCCTCAGCTACGAAATGGGTATGGTAATGGCACCGCAGGAGAAGGAGTTGGCCAGTATGCTTGCAATGCAAGGCAGCGACTCGGCTTATGTTGACGAGTTCCTCAAAGGATATATCGAAGGCATGGTGTCGGCCGACGATAAGAAGAAGCTGGCCTACAACTTGGGACTTCAAGCTGGTATGCGACTCAAGATGCAGATTCCTATGCTGGAACAGCAAGTATTCCAGGGCGATTCGACCAAGAAAGTAAGCATTAAGAACTTTATTTCGGGCTTTAAGGCTTATGTAAAGGGACAGACAGCTATTCAAGAAAATGGTAAGTTTATTGACAAGGCTGAGGCTAACAAGCGCATCATGGATTATATGTTCAGCAAGCAGAAACGTGCTTCGGAAGAGTTCATGGCTGCTAAAGTCAAGGAGGCCGGTGTTAAGAAACTGGAGAATGGTGTGCTTTACAAAGAGTTGAACAAGGGTGCAGGCGAGGAGCGCTGCACGCTGAACGACAGCATCGAAATTCAGTATGAGGGTAAATTGGTGAGCGGCGATGTATTCGATACTTCAGCCACCCAGCCTAGTGGTTCTGTAAACCTTAGTCTTAAGAATGTGATTCCCGGCTGGCAGATTGCAGTATCGAAGATGCCCGTAGGAGCTACCTGGGAAGTTTACATTCCCTACGATATGGCTTATGGCAAGGAGGGCTCAGGTCCTATACCTCCCTATTCGGCCTTGACCTTTAAGATTACGCTTGTCAAGATTCTTAAGTAAGCATCTTTTTATTCTTATGTAAACTATTCAAGCCGCACGACTCCACAAGCGTGCGGCTTGTTATAAGCAAACAGATAGCACTATGCAATTCAAATCAATCCTTATGATGGCTCTCGCCGTAGCCTGCTGTGCTCCGGCAAGTGCTCAGAAAAAGAAGAAAAAGCAGTCGAAGAAGGCTAAGACTACGCTTGTGCAGACCAAGCCCTCAGTAAAGCCCGTTGAAGGCAAGACATTTAGCTACGCACTCGGTGTGGCACAAGGTGAAAGCCTTAAGCAATACCTTATACGCCAGATGGGTGTTGATTCAGCTTATGTAAAGTATGCTATTGAAGCTCTGAATGCCAATGTGAGCGACGAGGAGCGTAAAATGAAGAAGGCTTATGCTGCAGGTTTGCAGATTGCTGAGATTAACAAACGCAATATGCCGATGTTCAACCAGCAGGCTTGTGGCAAAAGCGACTCTACATATATTGATGTGCCTACCTTCCAGCAGGCACTTGCGCAAGTAGTGTTGGGACAGCCCACAACTGTTTCGGTTGATAGTGCCATGAAGGTGGTTGAGCAGCAGTTGAATTACCAGAAGGAACTCTATAAGATTAATAACACCCAGTGGTTGGCCAACAATAAAAAGGTGTCGGGAGTCAAGACTATGCCCAGCGGACTGCAGTACAGTGTAGTAAAGGCTGGAAACGGACCTGTTGCTGCCGATTCTACCGAGGTTGAAGTGCATTACGAGGGTAAACTCATTGATGGCACGGTGTTCGACTCTTCGTACAAGCGTAACAAACCGGCCAACTTCCGTCCTGATCAAGTAATCAAGGGTTGGCGCGAAGCATTGACCATGATGCCCGAAGGTTCGGTATGGAATCTTTACATCCCCTCGGATTTGGCTTATGGCGAACGCGGAAATCAGCAAATTCCTGCTAACTCTACGTTGATTTTTAAGGTAGAGGTTCTGAAAGTAAAGCAAGCTGCAAATGCTGTAAAATCTGCTGCAACCAAATAATAAGTTCAACGCCGAACGCGGGTGTGGGCCGTGTGCTCTCGTTGCAAGTACTCTGCTTAATGTCGGGAGTGTGGCCAACCTGTTATAGGGCGTTTGCAAGGTATTCAAAAGCGCTCCTCAAAATCTGTAATGGTTTTGAGGAGCGCTTTGTTTGTTTACGGAATGTCAGGTTGCTGATTTATAGTCTTCAACACCTATAAGAGTCGGTTGTTATCCGGGCTGTACGTGATGCAGCCAGCGGGCTTGGCTTTTGGATATGCTATGATTCAATCTCTTCGCCTTTGAGAGTGGCGCTTGAGGCCTCGGTAATGCGTACCTTGACGTATTCGCCCGGCCGGTGATTACCACGATCAAATACGACTACCTTGTTCTGCTCGGTGCGTCCAAAGAGTTGTTCGCGCGAACGTTTGCTAAAACCTTCGGTTAGCACCTCATATTCGCGTCCGATGCAGTTGTTGTTGCTCTCGGCGCTGAGTTCGTTTTGCAGAGCAATAAGTTCTTCGAGTCTTCGAATCTTGGTATCCTCGCTTATATCATCGGGCAGATGTTTCGATGCATAGGTTCCCGGGCGTTCGCTGTATTTAAACATGAATGCCGAGTCGTATGCGCATTCGCGCATGAGTGAGAGCGAGAGTTGGTGGTCTTCTTCGGTTTCTGAACAGTAGCCTGCAAAAATATCTGTCGATAGTCCGCAGTCGGGTATAATGCGACGAATGGCAGCAACTCGGTCAAGATACCACTCGCGGGTATACTTGCGGTTCATCAGTTTAAGGATGCGGTTTGAACCACTCTGTACAGGTAGATGGATGTGGCGGCAAACGTTGGGCTCTTCGGCAATAACGTGCAGCGTTTCGTCGCTCATGTCTTTGGGGTGTGAGGTTGAGAAACGTATACGCATGCCAGGTACGGCACGTGCTACGGTACGCAGCAGTTGCGAGAAGTTGATGGTTGTTTGTGTAGTACCTTCAGAGGCCTCGGGTGTCCAATTGTATGAGTTTACATTCTGTCCGAGCAGTGTTACCTCCTTATAGCCACGTTGTTCAAGGTCGTGTACTTCGCGCAGGATACTTTCGATGTCTCTGGAGCGTTCGCGTCCGCGGGTGTAGGGCACGATGCAGTAGTGGCAGAAGTTGTTGCAGCCGCGCATGATGCTTACAAAGCCCGAAATGCGACTGCCGCAGTAACGTTCGGGCACGATGTCGCGATAGGTTTCGGTGGTGCTGAGTTCCGTATCGATAGCTTTGTGTCCGGTTTCGGCCTGTGCAATAAGGTCAGGCAGCGAGAGGTAGGCATCGGGGCCGGCAACAAGATTGGCGCCATGCTCATTGAGCAGGCCCTCCTTGACGCGTTCGGCCATGCATCCCAGCACACCGATAATCAGTTTACGGCCCTTACGGCGCATGGCGGTAAGCGCTTCGAGGCGATGAATAATCTTTTGTTCCGCATTGTCGCGTACGGAGCAAGTGTTCAGAAAGACGGCATCGGCCTCGTCCAAACTCTCGCAGGGCTCATAGCCGGCCATCTTCATTACCGAGGCAACGACCTCGCTGTCGGCCACATTCATTTGGCAGCCGTATGTTTCAATATATAGATGCTTCATAATCAGTTGCAAAGTTACGCGATGGCGGGCAAAGAACGAAGTAAAAGTGCACTTTTTACTTCTCTTTACATCGCTGCAAACTGTTTGTGTACTAACAAGCCCTGCAGTGTAACTCTGTTGATAGTTGTAAGTGGAAGTGTCAAAGCGTTCGCTTATTTTGTCATTTATAGTAAAAAAAAGTGCTTTGAGGCTGAAAAATCATTATTTCGCAAAAATAAAACGCCTAAATGCTTGCAAGTTCGATAAAAGTGCGTATCTTTGCATCGTGTTTTTCATAGTATTAGATTTAAGGTTAACAAGGTTGGGATAC
>CALCVT010000054.1 GCA_937906495.1 uncultured Prevotella sp. | reverse complement strand
CAACTAAAGCCTTTTTTATATTTAGGAATATGGGGTAGATGGGATGAATACGATTAAGCAACTACTATTGCTTCATTCGTGTTGTTGTTTTATCTTTCTGTATTCTGCTCAGATTTTATAGTTGCCGTGGCTTTTTTACTTATTGTGTAAGATGCTATGCATTGGAGAAATATATTGTTTAATCGATGCTAATCTTATCCAGAAATGCCGCTAAGCATATATAGACTGAAATACTTCGGTTGGTGAATGTTATGTTTATTCTTGATTTATATATCATCATTTTCATCCTGAGTTATATGCAGAGTCAATTTCTACATGTATAATATTAATCAGCGTGTGTTGAATATTTTACATGCTTCTCTTTAGGTTGTTGCGCGTCAAGTCTTATGCCAAACTTATGCATTCAGAAAATTAGTATACAAAAACCGTTAAGTTGCACATTGTTTTTTAATACATTACAAAATGCTTGAAAAACAGCCATTGCATCAATAATTCTTTTCAATTGAATCTTGAGATGTCGAATCAGACTCCTAAATGTCACCAAAAAATAGAATTCTTTACTTTATAATAGAAATATTTGCTGTAAAGTTGCAAAGGATAAATTGTTTCGCTATATTTGCCACCGATAAATTTACCGATAAGTCAATCGACTTAGTTCATTTTTTAACTTAATGGGTGCAGCTATGAGAAGAAAATTACTATCTGCCTTCATGGTGCTATGTTCCATGATTGCTTATGCACAATCTACCATGAGTTCAGCCAGGCTTTTGCCAGGTAGTTCAGAAACTGCTTTAGGCAGTTCAGCACATTTAGTTAAACACGCGCCTCAGCGTGAAGTTTTTCCGGATAGTCATTTAGCCACTCGTATTGGCCGTATTCAAGGGCGGAATGTTCGGCTTGACGCTATAGCTGACCATAGTATTCCGGCAAGTCAGGTAAAACTTGAACACGTATTCCAAGTAGGAAATTTGAATCCTTGTACGCAAATGCAGGTGCGTATGCGCAGTGAGCGGGCTCGTAGAATGGCCGTTAAAGCCAATGGCGACTTGAATACTCAGCAGCCACAAGGTGCCCATAAAACTTATAGCCGTAGTGGACGCAGTTATTTTATTGACGAAACAGGTACTTTTACTACCGATGCACAGTCGAGTCTAATTGAAGTGGTTTTTGGTGACGACAATAAAGTTTTCTTCAAAGGTATTGTTTTTGGAACTTACAAGGAGCAAGGTTGGGTTGAAGGTAATTTAAGTGCAGATGGTACTACGGTCACAGTGGTTGTAGGGCAGAACCTTGCATACGATGAGCAGCGCGGCTGCATGATTGAGTTGCGCATGCTTAAACGTACAGAAGATGATAACTATTTTACCATTGATGATACACATAATACCTTTAGCTATAAATTGGTCAACAACTGTATGACTTTGCAAGGTACAGACGAGGGCAATGTGGTTGGTGCTATCTATACCGATACCAAGCAGTGGGCAGGCGAAGCAGTTTATAACAGTGTATACAATATCTTTGAAGATAAGATTGTTGAGGCTCCGCAAGCATTAGAAACCAAGCCCTTTATTATGACTGGTATGACTGACCGCGGTACAACGATACGTGCGCGAGCCGAAATCGGTTACGATGGTAATGATGTTTACATTAAGGGACTTTGTTACGAATTTTTACCCGAAGCTTGGATTAAAGGACGTAAGGAAGGCAATAAAGTAATTATACCTTGTGGACAATATTTTGGCATATACGATAACTCTTACTTGATGTATCTGATAGGTTGCGACATGACAGGAACGCAACTTTTGGACGAAATAACCTTTGTATACGATGACATTAATGCCTATTATGTGACGCAGGACTTTTTGCTGATTAATGCTTATAAAGATCGCATGGGCTATTATAGCTTCTTAATGAATGTTGGCTTGGCCGAAACACGCGACATTGAGTTTACAACAGATGTTATTGATGTTCAGCCTGAAGGTGAACTCAAAACGTATACGCGTTCTGGTACGGGATGTATGTCCTTCCAAAGCAGTGTTTATATTGTTTCGCAGCAAGGGCGCGTGATGGATGTAGTGTATGCCCCTGATGGTAAGACTGTTTACATGAAAGATCCTATTTCACGGGCCTCAACCTTTGGTCATTGGATTAAAGGTAAAATAGAAGGAAATCAGTTGACATTCCCGCTTTACCAATGTGTAATGTATTACGAAGAGGACGCTTTTGGCATGATGACTGCTAGTTTGGTGAAAAAGGAAAGTGTTGACGAGGAAACAGGGCAACACTACAGCACTTATCAAGTGGATTTGGATGCAAAGAGTGTAAGTTTTACGGTAAACGAAAAAGAAGGTACTATTGCACTCAATGGTACCGATGGGGGTAAAGCTGCCTACGGACTTATTTATACTGATGATTTTACGTGGACAGGCTTCCTCGACTACGAAAGTGTTTACCGTCCGCAAACTGATAAAGTTACAGTATTGCCCGCAGGATTGAAAACTGAAGAATGGTCGTATAGTTATGTCGATACGCATGATGCGCAAAAGAACCGAGTTGTTAATGTTGCTATTGATGGCAATAAAATCTATTTGCAGGGTTTACTCGCTTCTGATTCAAAAAATGCTATTGTAGGTACAATTACAGATAAAAAGGCAGTATTTGAGTCCAATCAACTAATGGGTGTAAACCAAAATGTTTTTGTTTACTTTAGTGGTGGTACATTTACGCGCGAAGAGAAGGAAAACGCATCAGGTGTAACAGAAGTCAGCTATGTATTCCAAGAAAAGCCGCAAATGGTTTTCGATTACGATGCCGAAGCGCGTACGCTTACCTCGACGGATAATGATGCCATTATTTACAATAGTGGACGTACAACTGAAAGTCTCTACTATCAGCAGACCGACTTGAAACCCTCGCTGGCTTACTTTGAGGAGCATGCAGCTGTTCCGGCTGATCCTGTTATTACAGAGTTTAATGAGGACTACTTTGACGAAATTGGCTATGCTTGGATTAGTCTGTCCATCCCCACTAAGGATGTTGAGGACAACTTTATCAGTCCTGATAAAATGGCTTATCAACTCTTTGTAAATATGGGAGACCATGTAGAGGCATATACCTTGTATCGGGGTATGTACATGTTTTTGAATGAAGATATGGACATTCTTCCCTATAACTTTACCGATAATTATGACATTCAAGAAGGAGGTAAACGTATTCGTTTGTATCAAAGCGGGTTTGCCGATTTTGGTGTGCAGACAATCAGTTATGCAGGTAACAAGGAATGTCGCTCAAACCGCGTATGGGTAAAGGCGGGTGTTGAGCATGGTACATCAACAGGCATTGCAATACCTGAAAAATTAACTGACAAACAGGTGGCTGATATTGTTTATCATAATTTGAATGGTGTTCGTATACCCAGGCCTCAGCAAGGTGTAACAATCGAAACTACGATATATAATGATGGTAGCCGGGCTACTCGTAAAATTGTTCGTTAGTTAAAATTGATGTAAGAAGGTCACTTTCGAAGAGTGGAGTGAGTTTAATTCCCTTTATTTAAATGAATTCACCTTCGGAAGTAGGCCATCTTATAGCCGCTTACATAGAGTTGGCAACTACTTGTAAAATATTCCATCCGGAGCAGTAAGGCTGCTCCAATTACTAACCTAATACCTATTTATTTATGAGAAGATTTTCCTTGCTTCTTTGCATGGCTTTGTTAGTCATGTTGGCATTTGGCCAGTCTTCCTTGATGCCTCGGAAACAGCAACTTTATCCTGGCACAAGTACGGAATCAAAACAGAACCGAACAGATGTGCAGTCAAATTTCGGCACTGAGGCAACTTTTGTTGGTTTTGCTCAGAATGGCCGTATTCATTTGAATGCAGAGTTAAACGGTATGAGGCCCTGTATGTATCGTAAGACTGCAAGTGGGTCGGAGAGCACACTTCAGCAAATGCTTCAGGTGCGGCCCGTTCAGTCGGACCGCGTGTGCAACATGCAGCGTGGAGTAGTTAAAACAGCAGCAGTACGTCCGCTTGAAAATAATGATGAGCGGCCGATGATTATTGAAACACCGGAGGGTGAACAGCGCTTATATCGACGCTCAGGAAAGGCTTATAAAGTAGATCCTACAACCGGTGCATCGAGTATTGCTGAGCAGGAAGGTCTGCTTGACGTTGTGTTCAATAAGGAAACCCGTAAGGTTTATTTCAAAGATCTTATATCGACAACCGAAATTTTCGATACTTGGGTCGAAGCAGATTTAAGTGCCGATGGTAAGACAATTTCGTTGCCAATGGGTCAGAATGTGTATTACATGCCGCTGCAAAACAGCATGATTCAACTCTTTGTACTGAAATATGACCCCACTTCAGGAGGTTATCGTGCTGATGAAAATATTGCAACGATGGAGTTTGACGTGGTAGGTGATGAAATTCGTATGAAGAATAGCAACGAAAACATCTTCCTTGGTACCGTATATTCAGATGATGGTTCGTGGACAGGTCTTGGTGATTTTAATACGATACTGACTAACTTCCCTGACCGAGAAGTTATACCTCCTTCAGACCTTCAGGAGGTGCAGAAATTCTTTATTCATGCGCTTAATCATGAAAATCGTCCAATTAAGGGACTTGCTTATTTGGGTTTTGTAGGTAATGATGTATACTTGGGTGGACTTTGTTTTACTTATAACAAGAATGCATGGATTAAAGGTACGCGCGAAGGCAATACCCTGCGTTTCCCGTCGGGACAGTATCTTGGTGAGTATAACCAAACAAATATCATGTTTATGAGTAGTGTATCGTCTGATGGTACACATTATGAGGACCTTGTATTTACATTGAATGAAGAAACCGGAGCTTACGTTACCGAAAACTGGGTGATTGAAAATGGTGAGAAGGATCAACTGAAACCTTATGAAATCTATAAAGAGATTACTTTAGAGAAGTGTGTTGAGGTGCCTATTATCACCGATATAATTTCTGACCAGCCCGAAGGTGAGTTTAAGGTTTATTCTCGTTCAGGCACCAGTACCTCGCTTACCTTTTGGGGTAAATTGGAAATTACACCGCAGCAAGGTACAACCATAAACATTGTTTATGCTGAAGATGGTAGCGTTTATATGCAAAGTCCCATTGCAAAGGCTTCAACCCGTGGCAGTTGGGTAAAGGGAACACGTGATGGAAACAAACTGAAGTTCCCGCTCTACCAGACTGTGATTTATTACCCTGAAGAAGGTTATGGTGCAATGACTGCCAAACTCCGACTTGTATCGTATACGAATCCGCAAGGACAAACTTACAATGAATATGAGGCCGTTCTTGATGATTGTGAAGTAACATTTACGGTAAACGATGCCGATGGTACAATCAAATTGGACGGAACATTGAAGGGTGAGTACGCTTATGGCCTCATCTTTACTGATGATTATACTTGGTCAGGATATTGCGATTTTGAAACAAAGTATAAACTGTTTACAGATGAGATTGCTGAATTTCCCGAATCGGTTGAAGCTGAGGAATGGGCTTATCAGTATACCGACGAGAAAGGTGAGTATAAGGGACGATTGGTAAATGTTGCTATAGATGGTGATGCAATGTATATTGCTGGCTTACTTGAAGATGCTTACTTTACAGTGATTAAAGGTACGATTGATGGCGACAAGGTGACTTTTAAAGGCGATCAATATTTAGGACGTAACCTTAAAGAGGAAATTATTTACTTTGGAGCAGCACGCTATGTAGACCAGGGTAATGGTAAATATATTTACTACTATATTCCGCAGATCGAGTTTGACTTTGATCGTCAGGCACATAAACTTTCAATGAGCGATGAGACTGCTCTTATTCTAAATAAAGGAATTACAGCAGACTTAGTATACCCTTATTCGGCTGATTTTAAACCTTCATTTACAGCCTATAACGAAGCACCTTCCATACCAGAAGATCCGACTATCTTGGATTTCCAAAATGAATACTTTGATTTTGATAAGTTTAGCACGCTGACAACGAAGATTTATCCGCGTGATGTGAATGGTAATTATATTATGAGTGAGCGTCTGTATTATCAGATTCTAACCAAAAAGGCAGGTGAGGTTAAACCTTATATCTTTAGTACTGATAAGCATCAGTATATTACTGAAACAATGGAAATGGTTCCTTACCTCTTTACAGATGATTATGATATTAAGCCTAATGGCTCTAAAATTTATATTTTAGAGAACGACTTTGACGATATAGGTATTCAAGTAATAAATATGAGTGGTGATTCAGAATGTCGTTCAAATCGAGTTTGGTTCAAAGCTGGTGTAGAGAAAGGAACTCAAAGCGCAATCAACGAGGTGGAGCAGCAGCAAAACCTTGAAGTAAAGAGTATTGTTTATTATAATTTGAGTGGAATCCGCTTGAATGAGCCACAACGTGGTGTAAACATTCTGCGTGTTACTTATACTGATGGAACTCAGAAAACTTTTAAGCGCATATGTAAATAAACTAATAAAGGGCGGTGTGTCTTAAATTGCAGGCACATCGCCCTTACGTATGCTTGTAATAACGGGTAGTGGTAAAGGCAGACAAACTACTTGGTCGTCCCTTAAAAAGCCCATTTTTGTGAGCTAAGTAGGTGTAGATAATTAGTTTATATACCCGTTGGCGGAATTAATTTAGTGCATACTTAATTCTGCCGATGGGCTTAT
>CALCVT010000053.1 GCA_937906495.1 uncultured Prevotella sp. | reverse complement strand
TGCACTGATTATCAATAATAAATGGCGCAGAAAAAATTTTCACAAAAAATTTACTAAAACGGACTTGCCGATGGATTCCTTCAGCAAATATCTGATTATATATCCATGCGGCAAAATTCTTTCATACCATTTTATGATTAAAATGCTAAAGAACATGTTTTTAGTTGATTATGGAGCATCGAAGACTCATTTTAAACATTATACACCCGTCTTTTACTGTTTTACACGCCCTATTGTTATTTGAAGTTTATTAAATCGCAGATTATGGCAAAAAAACAACTTATCAGACAGGTTCGGTAAAGCAAATGTAGCTGTAATTGCCATCAAGAAAAAAGTCCCGCAACATCGTGAAAGATTTTGTGGGACCTGATTATTTGTTCCTAAAGCGGTAAGAAAGTGATGGCCTGCCCTCCTCCGCGCGCCATATTAATGGTCAACTTGTCGTTAGACGTAACTTTGCGCTCCATAATAATATAAGCGAGCGGATTTGTTTCCCAATCAGCATCGGAAGCATCGGCATAAATAATGGCCTTATAAGTTTTTCTTTTATCAAGAAAATCCAAATTTACCGTAACCTTGCGTGCATCCTCGTCGGTTGCCGCCCCTAAAAAGAATTTTTCCTTTGCCCTGCGCACTATTACCACAAAGTCGCCCGGTTCGCCAGCCAAAGCCTTAGACCAGTCGCAATCGGCATCGAAGTCGCGGAAAAAGCGGAAAGCCGGATGCCCCTCATAATTTTCGATTTGGTCGGCAGCCATTTGCAAGGGAGAATAAATAATAACCCAATTAGCAATCTGCTTGGCAAGTGTAGTATTGATACGGCAGTCTTTACTATCCTTCATATTCCATTGCTTGCGGTTGGAGTTCTTTTTAGCCTTTTCGTAAAGAATGTCGAAGATGCCCGGTGTATAATCCATCGGCCCCGCCAGTAAACGTGTAAAAGGAAGCATCACATGGTGTTCGGGTGGATTTCCATCGCTCCAGGCGTTCCATTCCATCCCTCTAGCCCCCTCGCGTGTCATCATGTTGGGATAGGTACGCCGGATACCCGTATCCTTTATAGGTTCGTGCACATTGAGTGTTGTATGATACCTGGCGGCAGTTTGCACAACCTTGCGATAATGATGCACACAGAACTGTCCATGATGGTTGTGTCCGGCTGGAAGTCCACCGGCATAGCCGGTTTTAACAGCATGTATTCCTTGCCCGGCATACCAGGCATAAGCCTTGTCGAGCTGGCGTTCGTAGTTAAGAATATTTCCACCAGTTTCATGATGTCCGATAATGGCAACGCCCTTTTGGCGGGCATAACTACACACTTCGTCTATATTAAAATCGGCATAGGGTTTTGTATAATCAAAGTGCTGCGTACCTCCCCAGTTTTCCCAGCCGGCATTCCATCCTTCGAACATAACAGCTTCGATATTATTAGCAGCCGCAAAATCGATATAACGTTTGGCATTTTGTGTTGTAGCACCATGACGATCGTTAATCACCCAACTTTCAACCCCCAAATGCATGCCCCACCATATTCCTATATATTTCATTGGACGAATCCAGTCTGTTGAGTTGAGCACGCACGGATCATTCAAATTTAAAATTAATGAGGAATTTATTAATCCTACAGCTTGCGGTGCCAATTGAATAGTTCGCCAGGGTGTTTTAAACCTTCCTCCACTTACACGCACCTTGACCCCATCGGGCCAGGGAGCCAAACTGGCCTTAAAACAAGTTCCACCAACATTATTCAAGGTCATTTCGGGATAGTCGGTCAGCGCAGCCTCGTGGATACTGGCATAACAGTTTGCTGAGCGAAAAGTTATCGGGGTATTAGCATTATCAGTTTGGCTCAGCGGCCGGGTACGATAAAGGAGTTCGTAGGTTTCGGAATTTGCGGGAATAGACCATGCCACACCATCCCGCGCCACATTGAAGGCTGTGAGTTCGTCAGTTATGAGCAAACTGTCGGCTTGCGGCACATTCACTTCGTAACGAAAACCTACCCCATCGTTAAAGAGGCGAAACTGGAGTTGCATTTGTGTATGGACTGAATCTTCGAGCTGTACAGCCAACTGCCTATAATGGTTACGGTTTACTTTATTCTCTCCCCAAGGTTGTGCCCATACTTCATCAACAGCCGTTATTTTTGAATCGATTACCCGAAAGCCGCGAGCCAGATTAACACCTGTTTTTTCTACCAGCCCCAATGCTGAAGGTTTAATAAATACGGAGTCGCCTACCCATACCTGATAGTTCATACACTGATTACTATCGATTGCCAATGCCAGCCGGATATTCCCATCGGGCGAGGCTACTTGCATGGGATGCGTTGCACACCCGCTGAACAACAGCTGGGAAGCAAGGAGATAGCCGAAATACTGTTTAAGGTTCATGATATCAGAAATTTAAAATTTACAATATAAGGTCTGCAAGCTGCAGCTAATGGTTGGCAATTTGAGGTTGCCCATCCGGTGAACATGGCAGAATAAACGAGCGCACAACGATTATTCCCTCCGAAACAAAAATAAAATCAATCTTTTGCCGATCCAACTCTGGTATACGTCTAAAATCATGGAAAAGTATTCTTTACGCCTTTGACAGTTTGAGCAACTTTCTGCGCATCGAGCAAAACGAATGGATGGGCCGTAATGGTTTGATAAGCCTCGGAATGTTCGTCGACGCTGAAGTCGCCCGCCAAAACCGCAGGTAACCCGTTAGCTATTTGCCGGGTGCGATTGATTATAAGCAAAGCCCTGCAGCGGTGTGCCTCGGTGCCCACATGGTCAAAATGCGTATTCACAGCCATCAGCATATGTCCCGACTACTATTAGCGCAACATCTATATGCAAAAGTACGGCTCACCGTTAAGCAGCAACTACGAACTAATGCTGAGCAGCAATGCCACTGAATGTACTGCATCATGGAGCATAATTGATGATGCCAAGGTTAAAACAGCATTGGGCAAAATTACGACAAGCCGTAAAAGCCTTACGAGGCAAATTGCTATGCAGACAAAAGTACACATTCCTTATGGTATACTCAAAAAACCCATCAAAAGATATTTATTGACTGATTATTCGGCTCATCTCATTTACCTGCACTGCAACAGTTCTGTCAGCCATAAACAAATAGGAGGAGAGAGGGTATCCATACCATCATCGCTGCGCTCAAATCTCTTTTTGAGAAGTTGAGCGCAGCGATTTATATTACAAGCAAAAAGGCTTAAAGCTTTTCCAAATCTTCGTCTGTACGTTCCATAATGCTGGCCGCCAAGCAGTCGGCCGTATGAACAATCATCACAAGGGGATAAATGGTGTGAGCGGCATCGTAGTTGCGCTGATCCTCGTAAGAGTTCATATTTACTCCCCAAGGGCCCATATGCCAACGTATAGCCAGCATTTCGGCATCCGTCAGTTCAAGTCCGCTACACAGCAACAATACGAGCGACTTTTCGCCATGCCCCATCGGAAAATTACGATAGCTCACATTGTAACCAGGTACATCCTCAAATACTCCGAAATTGTTTTTACGGCGCTTGAGCGTAGGTTTGTAAATATCGTTTTTACATACATCGTGCAGCAAACTGGCAATAATTACACTTTCGCGCGGCACCTCACGCTTGAGTGTAGGTTCAACCTTCTGCATACCTTCCCACACAGCCAGGGCAGCCTTACACGTATTGAGCGAATGGAGCACCAGTCCACCCTTAACATTTAAGTGATGTCCGGCCGAAGCAGGTGCCTCAAAGAAACCCTGTTCTTCAAGATCCTCGATTACGCCATCCATACCATCGCGGTTGCATTCGCGCAACAACGCGATAAATTCCTCTTTATATTGTTCTAAATCTAATTCCATGCTGCAAAGGTAGTGAAAGGTGAGCGAAGTGGCAAGACCGAAAGCTTGCTTTCAAGGATTACCACTTCCGAACCGCAGCCTACCTTATCTAAAGGTAGTGAAAGGTGAGCGAAGTGGCAAGACCGAAGTTCAATACAACATTCAGGTCAACTACAATAAGGAGCTAATATACGCACCAAACGTTCGAGTCCCGCTGCGAGCAAGCTCTGCGGGCAGGCAATGTTTAAGCGCAGGAAGCCTTCGCCACCCTCTCCATACATGCCGCCCGAATTGACCATGAGTTTTCCGTTGCTCAAGAGCAGGTTGGCAAGCACATCAGAAGTCTTGCCCGTTGCACGGCAGTCAATCCACGGCAGATAAGTACCTTCGAGCGGTGTAACAGGACATTGCGGCAGATTTTCGGCCAAATAACTCTGCAGAAAAACATAATTTTTCCACAAATACCAGCACAATTCATCGAGCCACCCGGCCCCTTCGGACGAATAAGCAGCCATTAAAGCCTCTATACCCAATGGCCCCACATGATTCACTTCGTTTAGCGCTAAGGTTTGAGCTATTTGTGTGCGAAGCGCCTCATTGGCTACCACGATATTGGCAATCTGCAGTCCGGCCAAATTAAACGCTTTACTTGGCGATACACAAGTTACGCTGATGGGTAAAAAACGCTCATCGACAGCTGCAAATGGAGTATAACGATGGCCTTGGTAGGTATGTTCGCAATGTATTTCGTCGGATAGTACATACACTCCGTGACGCAGACAAAGAATGCCAATTCTTTCAAGTTCACTACGTGTCCACACCCTTCCTACCGGATTGTGAGGATTGCATAACAGCAAAACGCGTACACGAGGATCGGACAATTGTTGTTCGAGTTGTTCGAAATCGATAGCATAACTTCCTGTCTCCGTTTGCTGCAAGGTAGCGGTTGCAACCTCGCATCCGGCATGATGGATTGAAGCAAAAAAGCATTGATACACCGGAGTCAGCACCAGCACCCTGTCGCCCGGTGCAGCAAGCGCCTTTATAGCAGCCGTTACTGCCGGAACCACACCGATGGTAGGTAACACCCATTCAGGATACACCTGCCACGCGTGTCGTTCGGCAAACCAACGCGCCACAGTTTGAGCATAGGCGGCAGGCACCTTGGCATAACCAAAAATACCATGCTCCACCCGTTTGGCTAACGCCTTCTGAATAATCGGAGGAACTCGAAAATCCATGTCAGCCACCCACATGGGCAGCACTTCCTCTGAGCCTGGCTCATCCCATTTAAGACTTCCGGTGCCACGCCTGCAAATTACTTCGTCAAAATTATACTTCATACATCTCGAGTGTTTGGGAGTGCAATACTACTATTTTTTTTAGTAAAGTCCAAATTCCATCTTAGCAAGAAGGGCCGTTCAACTAGATTCTCCGACTTTAAGCGGCACTTGAGCCACAGGTTCGAACTACGATACAATCTACTCTTCAACCCATTCAAGAGTTAAAGAACAGTTGACCAATATGCACAGCAATGCCTCTGCTCACCCCTAGGCTATGACAAGCACTACTACAGCCAAGCAAGATGCACAAGCCCGGCAAGCCCTTATCGGAGCCAATATGCAGCAAGCCTGCCAATAGCAGCACAACTGATTGAAAAGTAGCTTTTCACATCATTTTCGTTCATAGGGCAGTGCCCGACGAGGAATTTATGTTTAACTTTGCAATCAGTTCAAATTACCGCTGTCCGCAAAACCATTCCCTATCAGCCTGACAATGAAGAAACTACTCTCTCTGCCCCCAAATGTCGTAGGGGCTTTCCACGAGATTACCGGCCATAGCCGCGACTCATTTTATTGCACCTCCGACCCTGCCGGAAAAAAATTAGGCTCTGGCGGAGGCACAGCCTGGCTGCTGGCATCGGCTCATGCCGATGAGTCGGACGGACAACCTTTCGAAGACTGGTTGGCTCAAGAAAAACGCATCCTGCTCCATGCAGGCGGACAAAGCCGCCGTTTACCGGCTTATGCACCCAGTGGAAAAATTCTTACACCAATTCCCGTATTTCGCTGGGCAAGAGGCCAGCGTATAGACCAATCGCTGCTCGACCTGCAATTACCGCTTTACAAAGACATTCTGCACAAGGCACCCGCACAACTGCGCACCCTCATTGCCAGTGGCGACGTTTACTTGCGTGCCACCGACCCCTTGCAGGATATTCCTGAGGCCGATGTGGTGTGCTATGGTTTATGGGCCGATCCTCAGCAAGCCTCGCATCACGGTGTGTTCATGATGAACCGCGAAAATCCCACCGAGCTGGACTTCATGCTGCAAAAGCCCTCGACCGAGGAGCAAGCCAAGCTCATGCCTACCCACTTAATGTTAATGGACATTGGTGTGTGGCTCCTGTCGGACAAGGCAGTGATGCGACTCATGACCAAAACCGCTCCACAAGACAAAGCAGACTGCGACACCACTCCGGCAGGCAATAGCCTGGCTCTGCCCACCTCGTACGACCTGTACAGCGACTTTGGCTGTGCCCTGGGTAACCACCCTACCCGCCCCGACTGGCTGCTTAGCGACCTCAAGGTAGTTATTCTGCCTTTGCCCGGCGGCGAATTTTACCACTATGGCACTGGCAATGACATGATTGCCTCGTCGGTGGCCATTCAGAATTTGGTAAAAGACCAACGCTACATTCTGCAAAAGGGCGTAAAACCCCAAACCTCTGTATTTACGCAAAACTGCATCATGGAGAACCGTCCTACGCAGGACACCGTTGATGTGTGGGTCGAAAATGCTTACCTTACCAAAGGATGGCACTACACCAACCACCACATCGTTACGGGCATTCCCAACAACCAGTGGCAGGTAACGCTGCACGAGGGCATTTGTGTAGACATGGTTCCCATTGGCGAAACAGCCTATGCCTTGCGCCCCTATGGCTTTGACGATGCTTTTAGAGGCGACATTACCCTCAATGCCACCCAATACCTTGGAGCTCCCATTACGGAATGGCTGGCCGCTCGCGGCATTGCCCCCGAAGAATTGGGACGCACCGACGACTTGCAGGCTGCAAGCCTCTTTCCCTATACCGACAACCTTGAACAGCTCGAGCAACTGCTACACTGGTTTATCGACCCCACACCCGATGCCAAACTCACTGAGGTATGGCGCAACTTATCCCGCTACTCGGCCGATGAACTTTCGATTCATGCCAACCTGCCCCGACTCTTTGCACAGCGCCGCGAGTTGCAAAGCCACTCCATGCCGCTGTTAGCCAAGAACTGGGAACGGAGCGTATTTTACCAGACCAACCTAAAGGACCTGGCTGAAAAATATGCCTGTAATCAATGGCATCTTCCGGCCGAACTCCCCTCGGGTACACCCCTGATGACCCGCATTCACGATGCCATGTTCCGATCTGAAGTGTTGAAAGCCTGCCAGCCCGAAGTTGCTGCAGCGCAAGCCGACAAAGCTTTTGCCCTTTTGCGCGAGGGACTGACCGAAAACGTGCTGCGCCATAAGAGTGCACCCCGCATGACAACCTTTAGCGACCAAATTGTTTGGGGGCGCAGCAGTGTACGCATCGATATGGCCGGCGGATGGACCGATACACCCCCCTACAGCCTGACCACAGGCGGCAACGTTGTTAACATGGCCATTGAGCTTAACGGACAGCCGCCGCTGCAAGTATATGTCAAGCCTTGCAAAGAACCCGTTGTTATTTGCCGCTCCATTGACCTTGGAGCCATGGAACGCATCGAAACCTACGAGGAACTGCAACAATACAACAAGGTAGGTTCGCCCTTCTCCATTCCGAAAGCAGCCCTTACCCTTGCCGGCTTTCTGCCCGGCTTCGGTGTAGAGAGTTTCCCCACTCTGCGCAAACAACTCGAAGCCTTTGGTTGCGGTATCGAGATTACCCTGCTTGCCGCTATTCCAGCCGGCTCAGGCTTGGGTACAAGCAGTGTACTGGCAGCCACTGTGCTCGGTGCACTCAACGACTTTTGCGGACTGGGATGGGACCGCAACGAGGTGTGCAACCGCACCTTGGTGCTCGAACAGCTACTCACAACAGGCGGCGGCTGGCAAGACCAATATGGCGGTGTATTACCCGGAGTCAAACTGCTGCAAACTTCGGCCGGCTTCGACCAAAATGCAGTGGCACGCTGGGCACCCGATACACTCTTTACCGACCCCGACTTCAGACCCTGCCACCTGCTCTACTATACCGGACTGACACGTACAGCCAAAAATATTCTGGCCGAAATTGTTCGAGGTATGTTCCTTAACAACACCCGCCACATCAACCTGCTCGACAGTATGAAACAACATGCACTCAGTGTGTTCGAACACATGCAGCAAAACGATCTGGAGGGCTTTGCCAAAATGGTACGCGCTACCTGGGAACAGAACAAGGCACTCGACCCCGGCACCAACCCGCCCCTTGTCGAAGCCTTATGCCAACGTGTTGACGACCTTTGCTACGGCTACAAACTACCCGGTGCCGGCGGCGGTGGATTTATGTACATGATTGCCAAGGATGCCGAAGCTGCACGACGCATTCGCCGCACACTGACCGAAAATCCGCTCACCGACAATTCACGCTTTGTCGAGATGACGGTATCAAAGACAGGACTGCAAATCAGCCGCTCATAGCGCTGCCTACTTATACATACCCAACCGGCTCTAAGGCAACCGGTTGGGTATGTCTTCCCCCCTCTCCAACACAACTACCTTGCTGCACCCGGTAACAAGCCCTCCGGCAAGCAGTTTCCGCCCATTGCCCAACAGTTTGATACCCAACCCTTTGTCCCAATTCACCAGGCACAACCAGGCCTCGCAGCATATTCGGTACAGCCTATTCTTATATACTATATGATACGTAAGTTACTCTTAGCCTGCCTCATTACGGCAGTAATGCCACTCCTTCCTGCTTCGGCCCAAGTCAAGGTGGCAATTTTCTCCATCAACGACTTTCACGGAGGTTTTGTGCGAAACGACGCCAAAAACATCCCCGGAGCTCCCGCAATCTGGCAAACCATCGACTCGCTGAAACACTGCTACCCGAACCACGTAACTGTAGCTGCCGGTGACAACTTTGGCGGCAGCTATTTTTACAGTGCCACCCGCGGTGCGCTCCTGCCCGTATTCTTTGACGCACTGGGCATTCGCATCTCGGCATTGGGCAACCATGAATTCGACGATGGCCAACGCCAATTGGCTGCCAAGTGGGAACACTCGCCCCTGCGTCCTGCAGGTTGGGACCTAACCTACGTATGCGCCAATGTGCGCGAAACTGCAACCGGCCGTATACCCGAGTTTGCTCAACCTGTAGCCTCTGTACCACTCACACTGCCCGGAGGCAAAACCATCCGCGTAGCCTTTGCCGGACTCATTGCCTCATCCACCCCCATTCAAGCCAGTGCACGTAAACTATCGGGACTGAGTTTTGACGGAAACTACCCAGCCGTGCTCGACTCTGTTATGCAACTGCCCGAAGCATCGCTCCTTAACGATGCAGCCATTAAATTGCTGCTCACCCACAACGGCACACGCCTTAACCAGCAGGGACTGCCCACCTGGGACGACAAAGACTCGGCTAACCTGGCACGCATTGATCACCCCCTGTGGGATGGTATTCTATCGTCGCACAGCCACCAGTTAGTAGCAGGCCGCATTAACGATGCACAATACCCCGTAGTACAGGGTAAATGGCATGGCGAATACATTGGCATGCTACTTTGCACCCTCGACACTACACGCATGATTGTTAC
The DNA here is from genome assembly GCA_937906495.1 of uncultured Prevotella sp. Classification (GTDB taxonomy): domain Bacteria; phylum Bacteroidota; class Bacteroidia; order Bacteroidales; family Bacteroidaceae; genus Alloprevotella. The sequence continues at coordinate 24,379 of CALCVT010000053.1, read as the reverse complement.
GGATGTTGATGTGCAAACCATCCACGTAACCCCCAAGGCACACCTTGAGGCCGGCCCAGCACGCCTGCAAGAACAAATTGACTCGCTGCTGCAAAACACGCGCACAGCAGGAGGCACTCCGCTTGGCGAGGTGCTGGCACAATCCAAACAAGAACTGCCACACGACCGCAACTACAAATATTGTCAGACCAAGATAGGCACACTCGTAAGTAAAGCCTATGCCGAGGCCTACCGCAAAGCAGCCAGACTGAACGACAGTGTGGCTATTGTGGGCTGCACCCATCTGGGCAGTATCAGGGCAGGCCTGCCCAAAGGGCCGGTCACCGTGCTCGACGTAGGCGAATCACTTCCTTTCAGCAACCGCCTGAAAGTCTATCAATTAACCGGCAAACAAATTATGCAGTTGGTTGACTACGGATTGCACAACAAACGCTTTGGCTGGCTGCAGACGGGCAACATCAAAATTGTTCAAAACGGAAATACACAGGTCACTGCAGTAATCTATACCAGTCCAAAAGGACGAAACCATGTACTGCAACCCAAAAAGAAATATTACGTAGTTGCCGACGAATTTATGACCACCGGCGGCGATGGATACGACCCCAGACTCTTTCCGGCCGAGGCCGAAATTGAAGTACCCGGCATGCCCGGTACCACCGATGCCTTTATCAACTACCTGCGCCAATTAGGCAACATTTAACTCACTACTGCCGGAACATTTATTTATCCAAAGCAATTTTCATTACTCTTCATGGCATTATTTTCGTTACCCCCTTCCGATAACAATGAAGGCGCAAGTTTCTCGCTGTTTGCAAACCACAACGGCACCGAAACCACCGACCTCTACGTAGAACGCACCCTGGCTCCCGAATGGTATCCGCAAAGCGGCGTACAGCTGACCTGGCCACATGCCGAAACCGACTGGGCCTATATGCTGCCCGAAGTTACAGCCTGCTACCTGCGCCTGGCCTTTGAAATAGCTACCCGAGAGGAACTACTCATCGTTGCCCCCAACGTACAAACTGTAAAGCAGTTGATTGAGGAACAACTGCCTGCACGTGCCACCAGCCACATACGCTACAAGGAGTGCCGCACCAACGACACATGGGCCCGCGACCATGGTTTTCTGACCGTAATGAGTAACAATGGCCCCGAATTGCTCGACTTCCGCTTTAACGGATGGGGCGGCAAATTCGAGGCATCGCTCGACAATGCTATCAATGCCCAACTCAGCGATACACTACATGGTATTTATCGCGATTGTCTGGACTTTGAACTTGAAGGCGGCAGCATCGAAACCGACGGAAACGGCACGCTGCTCACTACATCGGAGTGTTTGCTCAACCCCAACCGTAATGCTCAGCTCGACCGCGCACACATTGAAAAACTACTATCCGAACGACTCGGCGTGAACCGCTTTCTCTGGCTTGAGCACGGCTATCTTGCCGGCGATGATACCGACTCGCACATCGACACCCTAGCCCGCCTGTGTCCCAACGACACCATTGTTTACGTGCAATGCAACAACCCACACGACGAACACTACCAGGCACTGCAGGCTATGGAGCAACAACTACACACCTTTACCACAGCAAGCGGCAAGCACTACAACCTCATAGCCCTGCCCATGGCCGAAGCCATTTACGACGAAAACGGTGAACGCCTGCCGGCCACCTATGCCAACTACCTGGTAATGAATACTGCCGTGCTTTACCCCACATACGCCCAGCCAGCAAACGATGAGGCCGCAGCCCGCGCACTACGCCTGGCCTACCCCGACCGCGAACCAGTAGGCATTGACTGCCGTGCCCTCATCAAACAGCACGGCTCGCTACACTGCGTTACCATGCAGTTTCCGCGTGGTGTGATGTTGCCTGCCGGCAACAAGTAAGGGCTCCTTGGGGCGTCATGCCCTGCTACCCGACATAATATTTTATTCATCCCCTCTTCACTTTCGCTCCAACGCTATGTCTAAATCAACTACTGCTCCCCATCCCCTGCGCGTAGGCATCGTTCAGCAAAGCTGCACAGACAATGCTGCAGCAAACATGGCTAAACTAGCCGAAAACATTGCTGATGTGGCCCAACGCGGTGCCCAACTCGTAGTGCTCCAGGAACTGCACAATTCGCTCTACTTCTGTCAGGTTGAAGACACTGGCAACTTTGACCTGGCCGAACCTATCCCCGGCCCATCTACCGAATTCTACGGCAATCTTGCCCGTCAGCACAACATTGTACTGGTCACTTCGCTCTTTGAGCGCCGCGCAGCCGGACTCTACCACAACACAGCCGTTGTTTTTGAACGCGACGGCAGCATAGCCGGCAAGTATCGCAAGATGCACATACCCGACGACCCCGCCTACTACGAGAAGTTTTATTTTACGCCAGGCGACCTTGGTTTCCACCCTATCGACACCTCTGTAGGCCGACTGGGCGTACAGGTATGCTGGGACCAATGGTATCCGGAAGGTGCCCGACTCATGGCGCTGCAAGGTGCCGAATTGCTCATTTATCCTACAGCCATCGGGTACGAAAGCAGCGACTGCCCTGAAGAACAGGAGCGCCAACGCGAAGCTTGGACCACCGTGCAACGCGGACATGCTGTTGCCAACGGATTACCCGTCATTGCAGTAAACCGCACAGGACACGAAGCCGACCCTTCAGGCCAAACCAACGGCATCAACTTTTGGGGCTCAAGTTTTGTAGCCGGACCACAAGGCGAAATACTGTATCGCGCCCCCAAAGACGAGGAGGTAAACATTGTTGTCGACATTGATATGAAACGTTCAGAGAACGTGCGCCGCTGGTGGCCCTTCCTGCGCGACCGACGCATTGAAGAATTCGCCCCGCTCACCCGCCGCTTCATTGACTAAACTACAGCAACATACCCTTAAGCAGCCTTATGCACTCCATACGCATAAGGCTGCTTTATTTTTTATTACAATACACCAACGAATATATGCCCTATAACATAATTAGAGGCAAATAACGAATATTTTGCAAAAAGATTGACGATTTTTTGCTCAATTAGACACAATAAACTATATTTGCCGACATCCAACACGTTAATAAGGCAAGCGCTCGGCTGTAACCTCTTTGAAAAACATTTTTACGAGCCGAAGCAAAACAGCCTGCACATTCCTATAAATTTGTTTTCCGACGCAAACATCCGTCTAAGGGTGTGGCAGGTTTAATTTAGCGGCCTTCGTACCAGTCAAACGCGTCGGGTTAAACAACGAAGGTCGGTACCGCCTGCTATGAAGAAAATATTGACGGCAACACTGGCTCTACTTACACTGATGAGCCCCGCATTAGCGCAGCAAGAAGTCGAAATTCAATTTACCGGCACGCCCTGGGGCGTACAAAACGTTTCGGCAAACAACCGCTACCTGGTTGGCACACGGCAATACACCGAGTTCTATCGCTATGACATGGTCAATAAAGAACTCATCACCGTTCAGGCCACCCACTCCCAATCGGACATGGCCGGACTGGACGTTACGAACGATGGTGTAGTTGTAGGTAAAGACGATGATTTGGTGCCGGCTATTTACAAGGACGGAGCCTGGCACAAGTTGCCCATTCTCGAGGGAAAACTCGAAGGGCCTGCCAGTGCCTGCAGCGCTAATGGCGAAGTCATTACCGGACAAGTTTACGGCACAGCAACCGACAAGCCCTACAAAGTTTACCCCATGGTTTGGTATCAGCAAACTGATGGCAACTATACCTACGAGGTGCTTCCCGATCCGGAAGTAGATTTTTTAGGCGGTAAAACCCAATTCAACTCTCCACGCGCCATCTCTGCCGACGGCAACACCATTTACGGTGTTCAGGTGGAACAAAAGGGACGCTACTTTACCAACATTGTATATACGCGCGGCACAGACGGCAAATGGACTCTCAGCATGCCACTCGTAAAATACTGCTACAACACCGACCGCTTTAAGGAATTACAAGCCGAAGAGCCTCAACTCAAAGACTACGTATCGCAAGAGGGCGACTATATGGAGAATGTGAACCGCTACCTGCTCGACCAGGCACGCTGGCAACTGAAAATCTATACCGAAGGTATGACCGGACTAACACTCAATGCTGTTCCAGTTGTGAGCAGTCAGGACGGACGCTACCTGGCATTGGCATCGCAACGCAACACTTACGAACTCGTTGAAGAAAATCCATCGGTCGAGGTTAAGGCCGGCCCCATTTTCCCCTCCCTCTACGACACTCATACCGGCGAACTCATCACCATGGAGCAGGTAACCGACTTCTCACCCTTTGCCATCTCCAATCAAGGCGACATGATTTATTCCGACGGTGTAAACTTCATGCTGCTGCTCCGCAACAGCCAGCAACCCATTAATGTTGTCGACTTTTTAAAAGAGAAGTACAACTTTGACCTTCGGGCAGCCCTCCCCTCTAACACCCAATACATTGAAAGCGCTGCCATTGGCAACAATCTCGAATTTTTGGCCGGCACTTACCGCTCTGTAACCCCCGACGGCGAACTCGATGCCAAAGAAGTATTCTGCGTGATGTTGCCCCAAATGACCGACATCATCGAATCGCTCAACACACCGGCAAGCAACAGTATTAAGCTCGAGGGCAATCAACTTGTGTTCGACGGCCCGATGTCCAATATCCGCATTTACGATATGGGCGGCCGCCAAACCATGCAAGCCAGCCAGACCGCACACAAACTAAATGTTCAGCAACTCGAAACTGGCGTATACATTGTAACAGCACACAACCAACAAGGCACCCTTGTTAAAGGCCGCGTACTGAAGCAATAAAGCATCATACCAATACATAATCACTCATAAATATGCCCACACTCAAGCCCCGCCACTCGTTAGGAGCGCGCGGGGCTTGCTTAACTTCTGCTACAAAGCTTTAACTATAAAACGTTGAAAATATTTTATATGAGCCACATCTTACGGCATACATGCGAAAGTTTGCAAAAGTCTGCTTTTCCCAGACAAACCGCCTACAAAAAAGGCATTGTCCAAACACACGTTTATGAACACAAACTGTCGTAAATACATTTTTATTACTACCTTTGCGATAAATAAAAGAACAAATTCTGAGATACTATGACTCTTATCAAATCTATATCCGGCTTTCGCGGTACCATTGGCGGCCGCACCGGTGATACGCTGACCCCGGTAGATATTGCCAAATCAGTATCAGCCTACGCTGCACTGCGCGAAAAAGTAGTAAACCGCACCTTCCGCCGCAAGATTGTAGTAGGCCGCGATGCGCGTATTTCAGGCGAGATGGCCAGCCACATAGTATGCGGTACGCTCATGAGCATGGGCTTTGACGTTGTAAACATCGGCTTAGCCTCCACCCCGACCACCGAACTGGCTGTAACCCTTGAACGGGCCTGCGGTGGCATTATCATTACCGCCAGCCACAACCCTCGCCAATGGAACGCCTTGAAGTTCCTTAATGAAAAGGGCGAATTCCTACCACCTGAGGAAGCCAAGGAAGTGGTACGCAAAGCAAACAATTGCGACTTCGACTTTGCCGATGTCGACAGTTTGGGCTGCTACACCAAAAACTTCAGTTACGACCAGCGTCACATCGAAATGGTTAAACAACTCGAGCTTGTTGACATCGATGCTATCCGCCGCGCCCACTTTACCGTAGCCATCGATACGGTAAACTCTGTTGGCGGTATCATTCTGCCCAAACTGCTTGGTCAGCTGGGCGTTACCCAGGTTACAGGACTCAACACCGAGCCTACGGGCGACTTCTCACACAATCCAGAACCACTCAAAGAGCACCTTTCCGAAATACGCAACCTGTTGCGTAAGGGCCGTCACGACTTGGGCATTGTTGTTGACCCCGATGTTGACCGCCTTGCCCTGGTTTGCGAAGACGGCTCTATGTTTGGCGAAGAGAACACCCTCGTAGCCTGCGCCGACTACGTTCTCCAACACACCCCCGGCCCCACGGTTTCGAACCTTTCTTCAACCCGTGGCTTGCGCGATGTGACCGAAAAGTATGGTTGCAACTACACAGCAGCTGCTGTGGGCGAAGTAAACGTCGTTACCAAAATGAAGGAAACCGGTGCTGTCATTGGCGGCGAAGGCAACGGTGGTGTTATCTACCCGGCCGCACACTCCGGACGCGACGCGCTGGTTGGTATTGCCCTCATTTTGACATATCTGGCCAAAACCGGCATGCGCGCTACCGAGTTGCGCGACTCACTGCCCCAATACTACATTGCCAAGAACCGTATTGACCTTGAGCCTACAACCGACATCTTTGCCATCCTGCAAAAGGTAAAGGACTTGTACAAGAAGGAGAAAGTAACCGATATTGACGGTGTTAAAATTGACTTTGCCGACAAGTGGGTACATCTGCGCAAGAGCAACACCGAACCCATTATCCGTGTTTACTCCGAAGCCCACTCTATCGAAGAGGCCGATGCACTCGGCAAGCAAATCATGGACATTGTATACAACATGACCCAAAAATAAAAGTACTATTTATACTCACACTCCCTTCAGTACCTGTTGCGCAACAGGGCTTTCCGGCCCGGGCACCACGGCTCTGAAGGGAGCGTTTGTATACTTTTCACCCCACATGGGGCACAAACCACCATCATGAGTATATTCCAGATATGCTCTATCCAGTAACGCAATTTTCATGAAAAAGAAATTCTTGCTCCTTTCACATATATTTCTACCCGCAGTTCTCAGTGCACAAGGTCACTACAACATTGTGTACATCATGACCGACGACCACACGGCACAAATGATGAGCTGCTACGACAACCGCTATGTCGAAACCCCCAACCTCGACCGCATTGCCAACAACGGTGTTAAGTTTGTCAACTCATATGTAGCAAACTCTCTCTCAGGTCCGAGTCGTGCCTGTATGCTTACCGGTAAACACTCTCATAAAAACGGATTTACCAACAATGAGCATGGCGTGTTCGACGGTACACAGCAAACCATGCCCAAACTCCTGCAGCAGGCAGGATACCAAACAGCCCTTATCGGCAAATGGCACCTGGTAAGCACACCCACCGGCTTTGACTACTGGAATATTGTGCCCGGACAGGGAGACTACTACAATCCTGACTTTATCCGCATGGACGGCACACAGGTGCGCGAACATGGTTACATCACCAACCTTGTTACCGACAAGGCCATCAACTGGCTGGAACATCAGCGCGACCGCTCCAAACCCTTTGCCTTGTTTATCCACCAAAAAGCCTGTCACCGCTGCTGGCTACCCGAAATTAAATACCTGCAAGCCTACGAAGACCACACCTTCAGCCTGCCTACCAACTTCTACGACAACTACGCCGGACGCGAGGCGGCCCAAACACAAGAAATGGAAATAGGCAACAACAGGCACATGGACTTGGTGTACGACAACAAAATGTACCGACCGGGCATCCAGACACGCCTTTCGGGGGGCTATCTCAACATGATTGCACGCCTTGACAGTGCCGACCTGCAAGCCTATAACGACTTTTACGAGCCACTGGCCCGCGACTTTTATCGCCGCAACCTTACGGGCAAGGAACTTGCCGAGTTCAAATACCAACGCTACATGCGCGACTATGCCAAAGTTCTAAAAACGCTCGACGATAACGTAGGGCGTACACTCGACTATTTGGAACAGGCGGGTCTGCTCGATTCAACCCTAGTGGTCTATACCTCAGACCAAGGCTTCTACATGGGCGAACACGGATGGTTCGACAAGCGCTTTATGTACGAAGAGTCGTTCTCCACCCCCCTCGTCATGCAGTTGCCCAAGGGGCTTAAAGCCCGGGGCGAAATCAGCGAGATGGTACAGAACATTGACTACGCTCCCACTTTTCTTGATTTAGCAGGTGCTCCCATTCCGGCCGATATCCAAGGTGTTTCGCTCCTACCCCTGCTGCAAGGCAAACATCCCAAAAACTGGCGCAAAAGCCTGTACTACCACTTTTACGAATATCCAGCCGAGCACAGCGTAAAACGCCACTACGGTGTTCGTACGGCCGATGGCTGGAAACTGATTCACTTTTATAACGACAACAACGCCTGGGAACTCTATAATCTGAACAACGACCCGCAGGAAATGCACAACCTATACGGCCAGCCGGGCACCGAAAAAATTACCCGCCGGCTGTTGAAAGAACTTGTCAAACTGCAAAAGCAATACGACGACCAGGCCGCGCTACAGGCTAACGACATGCCGGCCAATTAGCCGTAACAACTACTTGTGAGCCCGGTATACGGCCAAACGGTCTTTAACCGCTTAATACCTGTATGCCGGACTCACAAACAACCGATAACAGACATCAGCCCACTACCGAAATTACTTATTTTTTAAGGAACTGCAACCATTACGCCACACATTCTTCATGGAAAATCAAAGTATTTTTAGCGAACAACATGTATCATACGCCCAAAAAAATTACTAATTTTGCAGTCCAAACTACGACACTAAAATCACTCCAACCTATCAACACTTCAGAAACTTTACAAAATGTGGCTTGCCGGAATTTAGATTCCAGTCCGGAACAATATTATCATAAAGCCTTCCACCCGTCAAGAACTTATCCTAATTAACAGTCATTGTTTTCAGACCCTTATTGCTAGCTATTATCAACCCAATGATTCACATATCAAAAGCCATACGCCCGCTGTTCACTACCCTGCTGGCTGCCTGCAGCCTTACAGCCTTTGCCCAACGTGTATCGGTCAAGACCAATGCACTCTACTGGGCTGCCGCTACGCCCAACCTTGGAGCAGAATTCCGGCTCAACCGCCACCTTACACTCAACCTCGAAACAGCCTTTAACCGATTTGACATTTCGAAAGTCAACACACGTATGGCGGGTGTTATGCCCGAAATGCGCTACTGGTTCAGCGCCCGCCCTCAAGCTGGGCATTTTATTGGCTTGATGGCTCTCGTCAGCGACTATAAACTAACTTACGACCAAACTACCCACGAGGGCAACGGTTACGGCGTAGGCCCTACCTACGGATACTCCTTTGTGTTGAGCAAACGCTGGAGCATGGAGGCTACAGCCGGCGTTGGTCTGCTGCGCGTAAAAGAACGCAAATATGCAGCCACCACCAATGCCCCTGCCAATGCCAACAATAAACGCTGGCTGGCTGCTCCGCTCAAAGTGGGGCTGACTTTTGTATACATCATCAAGTAAGCATCCACTCTCTTTCTGATTCTTTACAACTACTCCATTGCTATGCAACAAACAATAACTCGCCTGCTGAGCATTTTACACCCCGGACCAAAATTTTTACAACTGCTTTTATGCTCCCTGTGCTGTATAGGCCAGGTGGCAGCCCAAGAAGTTATACGTATAACCGGCGTTGTAAAATCCAAGAATAAGGGCAACGCGCTATATGGTGTAAACATTATTGATCAAGATAGCAAACGCCTGCTTACCCAAACCGACCAGGACGGCCGTTTTGCCATTGATGTGCGCCCCAAGTCTACCCTCATCTTCTCGATGGTGGGAGCCGAACGCCGCACTGTCAAACTCAAAGAGGGAAACTTTGTTGAGGTAAACATGGAAGAGCAGGACTACTTTCTCAACACGACCGAAGTGGTGGCCAAGCGCATCACCGACCGTGTACAGCCCGAACAAACCGACATTGAAGTTAAGGGAAACTACCTGCACATTCGTACCCGCGTTCGCGTTCCGCGCGAAATGTTCGGCATCGATACCCGCCTGGTCGTACAGCCTATACTGAGCAACAATACTACGGGTACCGACATTTTAATGCGTCCGTTAGTGTACGATGCCAAAACCTACAACCGCACCCAGCAGCGCATGTACGACTTCGAGATGGATAAAGGTGACCCGCTGGCCAACTACGTTGCCGTACGCAACCGTAGCATGCGCGAAAAGGGACGTACCAACGACATCATTGGCTACAGCGACTCCATCTACATCGAACGCATTAAAGATGAATACAGCTGCAACGTTTACATGGCCATCGAGGACTATAACAAAATATGTTACCGCGATACTACCACCATTGCCAAAGGTACGGTAAACCCACTGCGCTGGCTTGACTACTCATTCAGTGCTCACGAAATTACCGACACGACCCTCTACCCCAAGGCCGAAAAGCAACTGCGAGCCAGCAAAGGACAAATAGACCTGCGCTTTGACATCGGAAAGGCTGAATTCAACCCTGAGAACCCACACAACCAAGCCGAAATACAAAAACTCGAGGAGCAGATACGCAACATCGAGCAAACGCCCGATGCTACTCTGCAGGCACTCAACATTGAGGGTACCTCATCGCCCGATGGACGCTACGCCAGCAACCTGAAACTGGCACAAAAGCGCATGGACTACGCACTCAACTACCTGCGTGAACGCGTGCCGGCCCACTTGCGCACTAACATGAAGTTCAGTTCGAACGCCGAAGTAGCCGGCTGGGACCAGGTGGCTCGTTTGCTGCGCAAAGACAGTCTGTTTACCGAGGCCGGACAACTTGAGGACATTATCGAAAAGTACAAGCACATCGACGCACAAGGACAACACATACGCCGGCTTAAGTGCTACAGACCCCTCCTGCTCAATACCTACCTGCCGCAACTCCGCGCCGTAGGGTACAACATGGAGTACACCATCTTCAGACAACTGAACATCGACGAAATCAAGGCACTCTATAATAAGGACTACCGACAGCTCTCACGCTACGAGTACTTCAGACTCTACCGCGAAACCGACGACACGGAACTCCGCGAAAAATACCTGCGTCAGGCGCTCGAACTTTATCCCTCGTTTATGGTTGCAGCCAACGACCTCCAGGCACTCCTTATCCAACGCAATGCCTCCGAACCCAAACTGCTCGCCCCCTTTACCGGCGAAAAAGCTCCAGCCACAGTAAATGCCAACCATGCCATTGCGCTCATTGCCAACGGCCAATATGCAGCTGCCGACTCAGTAACAACTTACTTACCTGTTACCGACGAATACAAGTTGCTGCATGCCATTAGCGGTGCACTCAACGGACGCTATGCCGAAAACTTTGCCACCATTGCTGCTACCGGCAAACAAAACGAAGCGCTCATGCTGCTGGCACTCAAACGCAATGAAGAAGCTTTGGCCATTTGCGAACAGTTGCCCAAGGAACAGGCTTTGACACACTATCTGCAAGCCATCTGCCTGAACCGACTCGAAAAACCGCTCGAGGCCTACGAGGCTCTAAAAAAAGCGTTAAAGGCCAATCCAGAACTTGAGAAAACAGCGCTCGTAGACGGTGACGTGAACGACCTGCTGCTCGACAAACAAAAGAAGTAAAAACGAAAAAGAAGATAATGAACAAAATATATACGCGCTGCCTCGGCATTTGCCTCTTGGGGCTTACCAGCGTAAATGCCACAGCCCAACTGCAGGGAAATGCACTCGACTACCTGCTGCAAAAACCTGCCGTTACCAAGCACTACCCCAACAAACGCTTTGGCGACCACCTCTTTACCGAAATTGGAGGGGGACTTAATGTCATGGGACGCTCTAACCTGAAGGCAGGGGTACAAGGCGGCTTGCACGTGGGCGACTGGGCTACCCCCGAACACGGATGGAGACTGGGCATTGACGGCGGAAGGATGTATCACCAAAACCTTGATATTGACTTTGCTTCATTCAGCCTTGATTATCTGCTCAACATTACGGCTGTTGCTAACCGAAACTATACCACTCCTAAACGCTTTGAAGTGTACGGCATAGCCGGTGGAGGAGTCAAATTAGCTAACAGCAACGACAAACAGCAATCTGCCTGGGAAGCACATCTGGGATTGCGCGGTCAATATGCACTCTCGCCATTTACCTACCTCTACCTCGAAGCACAGGCTGGCATGCTCGACAGCCGTATAACCAACGACAACGAATGGCGAAAATTCAAGCCTCATGCCAACCTCACGGCCGGATTGGGCTACCGACTCGGCACACAACGCCCGCAAACAGCGGCCACCAACAACGACAGCCTGTCCAAACCACGCATACTCGATGGCATGTATCTGACATTGGCAGGCGGACCCTCAATATTGCCGGGCAAATCGACCGCCTCGAGATGCAAAGAGTGGGGAGGACACTTCCTCTTAGGATTGGGAAAAGACTTTGACCCTTATCATGGTATCCGACTGGCAGGAAACGCTACGTATCAAAAACTCGGCAATGGCGAGGACCTCAAGGCATTTGGTGTACAACTCGACTACCTGCTTAACCTTCACTCACTCTTTGGCGGACCACGCAGCGACCGCAAATGGGCTGTGAACCTGGTGGCCGGTGCCGGCATCAATGCCAGTATGACCGCACTGGGAGCTCACACCATTTTTGGAACAGGCGGAGGATTTCAAGGCGTACTGCGCCTCAACAATCAAATTGGCCTTACCTTCGAACCTCGCGTTGATGCCTACGCCTCCAACTTCAATAACTACGCCAACAACAGTTGGCACATCATGCCGAATGCGCTTATTGGTATGAATTACTACTTTGACTACCCAAACGCGCACAACGGCTCAGACAACGACAAGAATGCCTCACTCAAACACAACTACTACTTTATTGAAGGTGGTATTGGTGGCAACCTGCCTATTACACGCAATGCTGAAAAAAACATCGACGGCTTTATCCGCCCGCAAGTTTATGCTGCCGTAGGTAAATGGTTCAACAACTTGCATGGCGTGCGCATCTGGGCACAAGGCGCCGAAACACAATATGCCGAAGGCAAACGGCTGAAACACGTAGACGTAGGTGCCGACTATCTGTTTCATTTAACGAATGCCCTTTGCGGCTACGACCCCGACCGCGTGTTCGATCTATCGACTGGTTTGGGCATGAACATTTCGAGAAGGCAAGCACGCCAGCAGGTATTCTTTGGTATGAATGCCTCGCTACGAGCCTCATGGCACCTCAACCCGATGCTCGGACTCTACATCGAGCCCAAATTGCAAGCCTATGGCAAACACTATCTGCCCACTGCGCTCCGCAACAGTAAACTCGACTGGATAGCCTCGGCCTCAGCCGGTGTACAATTGGCACTGCGCGGCTACGACCGCAAAGCCATGTACCAGGTGGTTGAGGACGAAGGCGGGTTGCCCTCATCCATCTCCTTTGCCGGCGGTGTAGCCACCCAGCTCAACGGAATCAGAAACAGTCAGTACTATGGTCCGTCAGGCAGACTCAGCTACACGCACTGGTTCTCGCCCGTCTCAGCATGGCGAGCCAATGTACAAGGATTTGTAAACCGTCCACAGGGCAAATACTACGGCACGCTCGTAACAGGTGCCGACTACGTGGCCGACCTCACGGCCCACACCTATGGCTACGACCCCAACCGCGTAGTCAGTATCAGGGCACTAGCAGGCTTCAACATGGGAATCGACTACTACAACCAACGCACCAAGTTTGTGGCCGACATCCATGCCGGTGGCCAACTCTCGGTACGTGTTGGAGGTCCCGTCAGCCTTTACCTTGAGCCTCAGCTGGCCTACCGCATGTCAAAACGCCTCAAGAACCAGGGACGCGCCCACATTCAGCCGCAACTCCTGCTCGGTGTTGACTACAGTTTTAACCGCCCCGAAGGGCTGAAAGAACTGCCCGCACCCGAGCGCAAGCACTTTGTTTCGGCTGCCATCGGTTCGGCCTACTACTCGCACAACATTCACTACGCCGGTCGTAAAGACAAGTTTGCCGTGCTAAGCGGCCTGTCGTACGGACAATGGCTGAACGGACTGCATGGTGTGCAGGCAACCCTTTCGCACGCACATACCAACTTTAACTCACGTAAAAAGGACGATGTAACTGCCATCGGTGCCAACTATCTGCTCAACCTGCGCAGTGCTATAACCGGCGAGTCAACGGCCGACAAGGTTTTCCAACTCACCGGTATAGCCGGAGCTTCGCTCCAAATCAGCAAACGCCGTGGCACTGAAGCACAAGTAACACCGGGCTTCCAGTTTGCGCTGCAAGCCGGTTGGAAGGTATCGCCCGAGGTAGAATTGTTTGTACAGCCCGAGGGTATGTTCCTTTCCAAACACATCCGCCCCTACGCTTCGTCACGGCCTTTTGAAGGTGCAGCCGCACTGACTGTCGGCACCAAATACTGCTTCTAAGTACCGGCATATCCATTCCTCTGCTGAACATTATTGTTCTCTACTTTCTATTCTGCCAACGTGCAATACCTGCAATAACGGCTGCCTGCTTGTAAACTTCAACAAGTAGGCAGCCGCTCTTTTATAGACTTGCAGTACACAAAAATACCCGGAGAGCGTTCTACCTATAAATAAGGATTGTTAAGACAAATTAAAGCCCGTAACTTTGCACCACGTAAGCCGCCGGTACACTCCAAGCAACAACGCCATGCGGCACTTTACCTTTTTTTGATGCAAACACCATGTTGATTATCCCGTTACTCACAACTTTACTGTCGGCCGACACCGACTCGCTCAAACAGTTCAATATTGAAGAGGCCGTTGTAGTAGCCTCGCCCAAGGAAACGGCCCAACTGCGCCGCCAGCCCTTGAGCGTATCGCTATTCGACCAAACGGCACTTGAACAACGAGGCGTTACATCGGTCAATGGTTTAGCTTCATACGCCCCAAACTTTTACATGCCCGAATACGGCAGCCGCATCACTTCGGCCTGCTACATCCGCGGCATTGGCTCACGCATCAACACCCCTGCCGTAGGGCTTTATGTTGACAACGTACCTTACACCGATAAATCGGCCTACGACTTCCGGTTTGAAGGTATTGACCGCGTAGATGTGATGCGCGGTCCGCAAGGCACACTCTACGGACGCAACACCATGGGCGGACTGATACGCGTATTCACAGCCGACCCGCTAACCCATTCGGGCACGGACGTGAGTGCAGGCTGGACATCGCGCACGGGCGGACGCCGGGCTTCGGTAACCACCTATCTTCATCCTGCCGACCGCATGGGCATCAGTCTTAGCGCCTACTACACCGGCGAAAACGGCTTTTACCGCAATGCCGCTACCGGAGGCAAACAAGATGGGTCGGAAGCCGCCGGCGGACGCCTGCGCTGGGCATGGCAACCCACGAATGTGGTAAAGGTTGACTGGACTGCCTCGTACGAATACAGCGATGAGGATGCCTGCCCTTACTTTTTAACAGAGAATTTATCACCTGCCCCCAAAAGCAGCACACCCCCCACTCTAGGCACACTGGCACAAAACCGCCCTAGCAGCTACCGCCGTCACTTGTTTAATACCGGGCTGAACGTTGAACACCGCCTGCCCCGAATGGTACTCAGTTCCATCACTGCCTACCAACATCTCGACGACCGCCTGTTTATGGACCAGGACTTTACAGCAGCCGACATTTTTTCGCTCGAACAAAAACAGTACATGCACACAGTAAGCGAGGAAATTGCCCTAAAAAGCCCTGCCGGACCACGACGCTGGCAATGGACTACAGGCCTGTTTGGCATGTACCAATACCTGCGCACCGGCTGTCCGGTAACTTTTTATGAAGATGGTGTATCCTACCTGAACAAACAGTTAGCCGGTGTAATGCCCACCAAGCCGAGCATCAGCTTGGGCTTTACGGGCAATCAGATTCCCTTCGATGCCCGCCTGGTAACCCCTTCGGCCAACGTGGCCCTGTTTCACCAATCGGTCGTTAACGATCTCTTGATTGAGGGCCTTTCGCTCACACTTGGCTTGCGTGTTGATTACGACTACCGCGAACTCCGACTCCATTCGGGCAGCACCGGCGAAGTTCCCTTCCACTTTGGCATGTCGATGGGACCTGCCATGAATTTCGACACGAATCTGGCTGTCAAACCCCAACTCAACAAGCACCTTTATCACAACTCCTGGCAAGTATTGCCCAAAGGTTCGCTCAGCTACCGCCTACCCAATGAACTTGGCAATGTTTATTTCAGTGTAGCTAAAGGCTACCGCTCGGGCGGATACAACATCCAAGCCTACTCTGACCTTTGCCAATCGCTGCTGCAACGCGACATGATGCTCAGTGTAAAGGACTACAGCATTGCTACGATTAACAAACTGCCTATGCCCGAGGCCATGAAAGAAAATGCCATCAAGGGCATGACGGCCGTACTCGACAAGTATACGCCTCAAGTACCCGATGCCGGAACCTTGCACTACAAACCAGAATATACCTGGAGCTATGAAGCAGGCACACACCTCAACCTGATTGACCGCATGCTGCAACTCGACCTCTCAGCGTTCTATATGAAAACACGCGACCAACAGTTGGCACAATTTGCAGTTAGCGGCATGGGACGCATCATGGTGAACGCCGGACGCAGCCGCAGCTGCGGCATTGAGGCTGCCCTGCGCTCACAACTGTTCGATAGCAGACTGCAATTGGCTGCCGCCTATGGCTACACACATGCCGAGTTTACTAACTACAACTTAGGCACTACAGCATCGGGACAAATTGTTGACTATACCGGCAACCGTGTGCCCTATGTGCCTGAACATACATTCAGTGCCTCGGCCGACTTCAGACAACCGCTCAAACATACCCTTTTCAAGGCCTGGAGCATTGGAGGTGATGTGCGCGGAGCAGGCAAAGTTGTATGGAATGAGGCTAACACCTTTGGACAGAATTTTTATGCTACACTGGCAGCACGCATCGGCTTTGAACTGGCCGGAAACGTACGCATTGAGGCCTGGGGACGTAACCTGACGGCATCGCGCTACGCTACCTTCTCGTTCGACAGTATGAACCGCCGATTTGCCCAATACAGCCAGCCTCGCCACTTCGGGGTTGACGTAAAGTGGCACTTCTGATACTCATCCATTCATTGAGCCTGCCAACTCTGGCAAGTTCCCATACCAAAAACAAGCAGCCGCTGTACCAGTCAGCATCCTTTGCAGGAAGCGACACGTACAGCGGCTGCCTTGTATTTATAGCAGCAGTTGAAATAGATTTTACTTACCGGTCTTCAATATTTTGCGCACTGTTCCGGCATTGTCACCATCAGCAAAACGAATGAGGTACATACCCGCAGGCAGGTCGCTGAGCGAAATGTTGCAATTGCCTTGCTGCAAACCAACCTTACGCAAAAGGTTACCCGTTATGCTGTAGATTGCAGCTGAAGTATAGGTATTTCCTTCAAGATGCAGCACACCGCCTGTAAGCGGATTGGGATAAAGCTTTAACGATTCATCGGCAGCAGGTGCATCTATACCCACGGTTTCGCCTTCAACCTTGAAGTGGATACGCTCAGAAACTTCGTCGTAAGAGTCGTTAATGAAGAGCGAGGCAAAATAATCGCCAGGTTTGAGTTCGCCAGCCTTAACTGAAATGGTTCCTTCAGTTGCTCCATAGGTATAATAGAACCCATCCAATTCGTCAACATTCGGGTCTTTGCCATCAAGATACACACCGACCCAATCCTTAGGAGTACCTGGTCCGTTTTGATAATGAATCTGTATAGACTCTTCAGTGGTAAACACGGTTTTGTCGGTTGACACTGATGATATATTTTTACCAATTGAAAAATAAGTACGCTCAGCTGGTTCAAAATAGCCACCTTTGGTAAAGTAGTTCACAAAATAATAGCCTTTGGGCAATCCCTTTCCTAAGGTCAGTGTACCTTCAACCTTTTGACCCAGATAGTCCCAAGAATCGGAAAGGTCGACCGTTCCGGGCGTTTTTCCACGTTTGTAAATACCAATCCAGTCATCCTTCATGGCCGGAGCATTGGCATAACTGATTTCGATAGCTTCGCCATCCTCGTAGGCCGTTTTCTGCAAACTGAGCTGGGGCTTCGGTCCAACATAAAAGGGGATGCGTTTACTGATTTCAGTGTAGCCTTTGTCCTTGAAAAGCACGGCAAAGTATTCGTTCGTATCGTCAATATTGAAGGTCAGTGTACCCGACTGCGCCGGGGTATACTGCCATTTATACGAGCGGGTAAGTACCGGCACTTCGCCCTTACGGTAAATGCCAATCCAGGCATTCTTTCCGACGGGTGCATGCTCGTAAGCAATAACCAGATCTTGACCAGGCTCTACACTCACTTGCTCCAAGGTAATAGCAGGATCGCCCGATATACTGCCCGTTACGGTAAACTGGCGGCTATCTGACCATTCCGACCACTCCATATTGGCATCGCGATAGCGCATACGCACATAGTAGGTGCCGTTTTTAAGTTGATTCTCCTCGATGGTGAGGCGGGTAATATCGGTTCGCTCGTTTAAGTCAATGGGTATATGCAAAGGCTTTCCGGTAGATCCGTAAAGGTTTTCAACATCGCGCACTTTATTATACTCAACGGTCGAAAAGTCTTTATTCAGCGAGAACTGGTACTGCACCGTGTTCAACTTCTCGTCGGTATCCGTTTGATAGACAGATCCCTCAAACGTAAAGGGTAACGTCACAGTATCGGTTGCAAGTTCCTTGATTTCGGGCTTTTGCGGAGCAGCCTTTCCGAGCGTGCGGCTAAAGGTATCAATTTGGATATTATCGGTCACGATATCCTTATTGCCAATCGCATAGCAGGTGGCCTTCATTTCCTTTTTCTCAAAGTCAAATTCCAATATCTGATAGCCCCAATAGTCAATCGTTTTTTGAACATCATCGTAGTCACACTCCGACGACATGCCCCAAAGTTGGTCCCACGAAGCACCGCCATTGATGATGTGATAAAGCGGATAGTCAGTGAGTTGTCCACGATGGTAAAGATGGTGATGTCCACCATAATTAAGCACATGCTTGGGGGTTTCGGAGAGGATGGGCACAATTTCGTTCCTTATCCAGGCCGAGATATCGCCAATGTATTGTTCGGCTTGAATGGGGCGATGGTTTACACTGATAATAAAGTCGACACTATCGTCCTGCTTGGCAGCATCAACCACCTTACGCACCCAGTTTTTCTGTTCATCGCCGGTATGTTCTGACGAGAGCACCACAAAGAGGATGCGACCGGCCTGATATGCATAATAGTTTTCGGTACCACTGCTTATACCCTGGTATTCCAAATCTTCATAATGGTAATGCGTATTGTAGCGGTGCATACCCGTATCACCATAGGTGTCGTGATTGCCGACTGCCGTCATAATAGGCAAATAGGGCGAAAGAAGTTCCGACTTGTAGAGGTGAATCTGCTCATACTGCTCCAAGGTAGCAATATCCACCTGGTCGCCAATATTCATAATCATATTGACCGAAGCTGCCGGATCGCCATATTCCTCTTGTATCTTACGTTGGGCAGCCTTCATCAGCCATTCATAGCCGCTTCGGCTCTTGATTTGATGGTCGCCCATCAAAAGAATACGCATAGGTTCGCGACTTTCTTTAGCGGGCATCGTACGGAAGTGATATACTTCGCTCCGATGGTCGCCACTTATCACTTGATAATAATAAATGGTATTGGGTTTAAGACCAGTTAGGTGAACAGAGTTCCAATAGTACTGGTTACCCAATTCTGAAAGGTCGTCTGTAGTTCCTTCCAGCGTTTCAGTTAGTTTACCTTTCTCGGTGCCAGAAATCACCTTCGGAGTCTGTTCGAAGGAGGTCTTCCAACAAATCCACATCGAATGAGGTCCTGCGGTCTGCAGGTAAGGCTTAGTCATTTCGACATATACACCGGTCTTGGGGCTGACAGTCAATCGGTGTGCAACTACCTGTCCTTCTTCGGCCGGTGTATAATAAATGTCGGCTTCCGTACGCTTTTCGCCACCAATTTCTACCGACTCGCCCAGTGCTATGGTATAGTCCTTTACACTTTGTACATAGCGGCTAAACTTTATGGGAAAATCCAGTGTATGGTCAGTTCCGTCATGCTGCTTAAGCACCAGCCGCAAAGGACTGTCCTGTGCCAGGAAGGTTGAGGTCACTTCGATGGTCGGTGTGCCCTGCCCCGAAACGATGCGGCAGCCTGTAGGAGCAATCCATTCGTAATTCGAAACATCGGTGGTGCCTACAACCCGAAAGGTGGCTGTTTCGTCTACTTTCATAACCGGACGTCCTTCAATCGTGCCCGACTGTCCATAAACGTTTCCGCAGAGTGCTAAGGAGAGCAATGGAAGTAGTAACTTTCTTTTGTTCATGTCTTTTGATGTGGATGAATACTTTTGTCGGTGCAAAAGTAGTGCTGGCAAATGACGATAAGATTGCAGTATTTATACATTTCAAGCACACTTCTACTACAGGCAGGCAAACTATTTATAACAACTGTTGGTTTGCACAATTTCTATTTTATTGCTGTCTGGTAAAATGCCTGTTTTGAGTTATATTTTATTTTAGCAAAATAAAAATCATCAAAAAGGGCTGACACCTCTTACAAGGTGTCAGCCCATATTTATATTGCTTGAAAAAGGTTTACTGGACAGCAATAATCTGAGATAGAAACGCAGAATAGGAAGGCCCCACGGGTAGTTCATCTGCTAGATGCAACACCCGTCGGATACAAGGTTTTGATTGTTGAGTAACGGGATTGAAGCCTTCTTTCTCAACATCGGTGTAATACATACTCACACCATACTTTTGCCACGGTGGCAGATTCTTGAAGTGAATTCCATGATCGACAAGAAGTTCATTCTTTTGTGCATTCGAAAATCCGCTAATCCTTTGTTGCGCCTCACGTGCAGAAAGTCCGTCGGCTCGCAAAAGCCAGTAGCAATAGCCATTGAGCGAGTTGCGTTGGGCATCTTCTTGTCGCCAACGGAAATAGTCAATAACATGCTGCTCGTCTGGCAACGGAATCAGGCGACAATCGAATACGGCATGTTTCCCCGATGCCATCGAAAACGTAACCGAAGCCTCGGAGGCAAGTATCGACAGCAACTTGCGTTCCTTGCGTCCGAAGGTGGATTCCTTCAAATGGAAAAGTAACGAAATCTCATCGCTCTGGCTATAGCCATAGATTATTCTGAAACCGCAATCCATTAATCGACGTAGCGTAGCAATCATATAATCGCGGAACCGGATGTCGAAAGGTTTGTCTAAATCCCATTCTCGCTTGGTGAGCCGCGTGAATCCATGCCCGTCTAATCGTACTACCATGTAAATATCTTGAGGCATACAGCGGTCAAGCGATTGCTCAAAACTTCTCATCTGCTGGTCGAGTGCATCAAAATTCATAATCTATTCATTCCATTTTGTTATTTCGAAACCCTGGTCAACAATTCTCGCAAAGTAGAGTTGGTCAAATCCTTCGTCATAAGTGGGCATTTGCAGTTTGCTCGAAGTGCAAGGTATGGCATGGCGTGGTACTCGACAATCACGTTGTTCGTTCCGTTCAATGCAATCCCTCACCCTACTCTGAAAGAAAATTCCGATAACCTCATACCCTTGCGCCCTCACAAGCGGAATGTAGCGCTGCCTGTCGATAATTTGCGGATTCGTATTGTCTATTACCAACGACTTCTTACTGTCCAAACAAGTTCTAATAGCCATTGCTTCCTGATGGCGTGTATGTAGGGTGTCGAGATTGATATGCACCAATCCGCGACAGGCCAGCAGGCTCTCATAAAACGTTGTCTTTCCACTGGCTTGCAGACCGATAAATATGATTATCTGAGAGGTGTCAGTTATCTGAAAAGGCAAATTCATAGACGCTTTAATCGTAAAACAAGTGGCACTGACGAATCATCTATTTGCACTTTGATGCCATGTGCTTGCGGTAATGCTGAAGCTGGTTATCAACCAGGAATTTTTCAATATAGTCGGCACGGCTGGCTACACTGCATGCAACATCGTCAAATCCGGGATCTTCGCACAGCGTGAGCGAACCTTTACCTGTAATAGGCATATATTCGTCCCAATAAACCGGCACTTGGTGGGTGCGGCCGTCACCCCCCCTACGCCTTACATAGGTTAAACGCTGCTCGGTGTAAAAACCATGAGCAGCGACTTTAACTTTTACTTTGCTGCCACTGCGCTCCACCTCGGTGGTTTTGAGTATACTGGGAGTTTCGCACTTTGCATGCCTAAAGCGCTGCTGCCCCCAAAAGTTGGCTTGGGCTTCGTGTTCCCAGGCAGCACTTTGTAACTGCATGTTGCGGCCATAAATGTCGTGGTGCGGCCGGTGCTGCTGATAAAGGGGCACGCAGAGCAAAGGCGCAAATGTAAAGTAAATGGCGCGGAAAAGTTCGTTGTTGAAAACCACAAAGTTCCGTTTCGAATGGTCAAAATCAAAGCTATAGTAGTTCGCAGGGTTCATATCCAACGCTATATCCTGCAGATGGTCGGGAACGATGGTATTAATCATATGGTCCTTATAAAAGTTGAAGTCATCACCATAGCCATTAGTTTTATCCTTTAGCAAATTGAGCATACTGGCTTGCGCCATCGGTGTAAAGAGCAAGGCAAACTGCTGGTTGTTGTTGCGGTTACTGGTATCGAAAGCCACTTCGAACTCTTCGTTCGTAAGCATGGCATAGTCGCTATTCTCCAGATTGCGTGCCTTTTTACGCAATTTGCGGCGATTGAACCGGTAACGCAGCGACCCCTCTTCGCCTGCCAGTCCGTTGGGCATACGGTCAAAGACAAGGTCGGGCGCTGCCGTATTGCCATAAATCAACCGGGTACTTTCAAAATATTCGGGGCAAGGAGCTTCTACGTAAGCATAGAGCGTTTCAGAATGGTGCACAGTCTGCATTTTTCCGTCTGCTCCCCGCTCACGGGTTGTCCAACTGATGGTTTTCGAACCCCTATAAACTTTTGTACCCCACTCCATATTAAGCGAACGGCAAAGTACAAAAGGATTGCCGTTTATCTGTCCGGAGTGAACAAATATCACCGAGGAATCTTCGTTATCTTCTTCATCCCATTGGTATATGCGCTTCAAATCGGCTACACGCCTGGTTGAGAAATAAGGGTCGAAAACTACCTGAGGCATGGTTTGGGTAATCATTCGCGCAAGCACGTCCCAGTCGAACAAGCGGTTGAGCGGTTGCATTTGTTGCCAGGCCTGGCGGGTTAGGGTTTCGGCCTGACTGGCAAGTATTTCGCTTTCTTCTCGAAGATCATTGCGTTTGCGATTGATTTTCACCGCGCCAAAAATTGCCAATCCCAATACAAGCAAACCTCCGGCAAAGAAGTTAACAGGATTGATTGTACCATTGGGACGAAAACCACTGTTCGAATAGGTATAATACATAAACACACCGATACCTAATACCAGTACTACCAATCCAACGAGCAGCATGTTCCACATACTGATTTGGTTATCCACCTCCTTCTTGTTGCCTTGTACATCGTAGATGGTTGCACACGTATTGCGATTTGCTTCGACATCAACTGATGCCGCCTGAGCCAAATCGGCAAAGGTTTGTTCAGCTACTTGCTTAAAACGATCGCGAAACACCTGGTCATATTCCTTCAGCGGATCGTATATGGGTTCTGCCATATTGCTGGGTTAAAAGAATTTTGCACGTGCCTGCTCTTTTGTTTCAGCCGACGCTGTAAAGGGGATGCGTGTAGTGTACTGCTGGCGTGCAGCCACAATCATTTTGGTAGGCCAGGCAAAAATGTCAGTGTTCCACTGCGTCACACGGCTGTTATACACGGTGCGCGCAGCTGTAATTTCGCGTTGCAGATAGCTATTCTGCTGCATGGCATCGGCTATCGCCTGATGAGCCTTGAGTTCGGGATAGGCTTCGACGTTGGGAAAAAGATGACCAAAGGCGGTATTGATTTGCTGGTTTACCTCGCTGCGGTTAGTTTCGTTGACCCGTCCTGCACGCAGGGCGGCAACCGACTTCATCACGTCTTTATCAAGTTCAATGGCACGGTCAAGAATGCCTGCCACGTTCTGCAAAATCTGCACACGCTGCTCCAGGAAATTGTCGATATTCGAAGCCTCAGCCTGTATGCGCTGCTCAAGTTGCTGAAAGTAGTTGCGTGCCGAAATCTTCATAAATACAAAAATAAGGCCGGGCAGCATACCTACTAAACAGCCTATTCCAGCCACCATACCGGGATTTTCGAGCGCACCGCCACTAAGCACAAACACATAGAGCAAAACGGCTAAAGGGCCTACCAGCCACAAAGCTATTTCGAAGAGTAGCGAACCAAAACCAATTGTAACAGGAAGCTGTTTATCGATTACATGAATGTCGCGGCCCTCGCTGTTAACAGGCCCTGTTGTTTCGTCTAAAAGATTTGCCATAACTAATTAGATGGGTTATTAAAGGTATTATTTATCACCTGAATTCAAAAAGACAAGACACAATTCTAAGTATTTTCCATGCGTTCTGTGATGCAGTAAAAATTAAAACTATATCCTGCTTTTGCGTACAAAGATAGTGAAAGGCGAATGAAGAAGCAAATTTGAAAGCGTGCTTTCAATAATTTGATTATGCTGAGCCGCAGCCTATCTTATCTAAAGATAGTGAAAGGCGAATGAAGAAGCAAATTTGAAAGCGTGCTTTCAATAATT